>DHWW01000143.1:0-14126 GCA_002413385.1 Granulicella sp. UBA5172 | reverse complement strand
CAAGATTGAGCGATGATCCCAAGCGAATTTGCCCACATCCTGCTGCCTGCCATTGTCGCGATCAGCCTCGTGCTCATGCTGGTGCGGCCGCGAGGCATCGCCGAGTTCTGGTGGATCTCTGGCGGCGCATTGCTGTTGATCGCGCTACGGCTCATTCCGCTCAAACTGGCAGGCCGTGCGGTCGCCGAGGGCACCAATGTCTATCTGTTCCTGATCGGCATGATGCTGCTGTCCGAACTCGCGCGCGAGCAGGGTGTCTTCGATTGGCTATCGTTTCTGGCGGTTCGCGGAGCAAAGGGCTCTCGTTCGAGGCTATTTCTGCTGGTCTATCTTGTCGGGACCGTCGTGACGATCTTCATGTCCAACGATGCCACCGCAGTCGTACTGACCCCCGCCATCCTGGTTGTCGTGCGGAAGGCAAAAATCTCTCCGCTACCGTACCTGTTTGTGTGCGCCATGATTGCGAATGCGGCGAGCTTCGTCCTGCCCATCTCGAACCCCGCCAACCTGGTCGTCTTCCGCACCGGAATGCCTCCGTTGGGCCAGTGGCTGCTGGCCTTTGGACTCCCGTCCGCGCTTTCGATCGCGGCCACGTACGCGGTGCTGCGGGTGTATTTTCGCAACGACCTGCGCGAGTCCATGGAGTCAGAGGTGACGCCCGTAACCCTCACCGCCGAAGGAAAGATGGTGCTGGCAGGACTGGGCCTGATGCTCGCGATTCTGCTGGCTGCTTCGGCGACGAATAAAGCTCTGGGCCTGCCCACCTGCCTCGCCGCGCTGATGATTACGGCTGCCGTGTCGGTAAAGTCGAAGAGCAACCCACTCAAACTCTTCGGCGAAATTAGCTGGGGAACGCTGCTGCTGGTCGCGGGATTATTCATCCTGGTCGATGCCGCAGCGTCGCAGGGCGCACTCAGGTTCACGCACGAATGGCTTGCGTCGGCGCAAACACTGGCGCCCGCAGCCGCCGCGCTGGTCGTGGGATTTGGTGTCGGCATCGGAAACAACCTCGTCAACAATCTGCCCCTGGGGTTGATCGCCGGAGGGACCATTCAAGCAGCGCACGTCCACGGGCTGCTCGCAAATGCCACGATGATCGGCGTTGATCTTGGGCCGAATCTTTCGGTCACAGGCTCGCTCGCAACGATTCTTTGGCTCATCGCGCTGCGCAGGGAGAAGCTCGAAGTCAGCTTCTGGAAGTTTCTGCAGGTGGGTGCAATCGCGATGCCCATTGCGCTGGCCGCGGCGCTGGGCGGAGCGATCCTGATGGCGCGCCTCTAGCTCTCGATGACCCGGCTCTAGCTCTCGCCGGGAGTGTCGAGCGCTGGCGTAAGCTCCAATTGCTCCGAGCCGTGCTCGTCCGTAAACGGGTGAAAGTGCGCACGGCAGCGGGCCTCATAAAGACCAGCAGCACCGACGACAACGAGTTCCTGGCTCTGTCCCAGGCGCTGCGTATGGATCGCCGCCGCACCGCAGACCATGCACACAGCCGACAACTTGCTGACCGTATCCGCGATGGCCATAAGGTTGGGCACGGCCCCGAACGGCTCTGCAGCGAACGTCGTGTCGAGCCCGGCCATAATCACGCGCTTACCCAACGCAATCAACTCGACCGCGAGCGGAACAATCGCTGCATCGAAGAACTGAACCTCATCGACCCCAATGACCTCGACATCATCCAGCTGCGGATAGAGCGCCTCGCGCAGCCGTTCCACGTTCGCGACGGTGGTGGCCGCGTGGGTCTGGTCGCTGTGGCTGGCGATGGAGGTCCGGTGATAGCGAAGGTCGATATCCGGCTTGAAGCATACGACTCGCTGGCGCGCGATGCGTGCCCGTTTGAGGCGGCGAATCAGCTCCTCGGACTTGCCCGAGAACATCGGGCCGGTAATCACTTCGAGGACGCCGGGGATGAGTTCGGATGACATGGATTGCCCTATCCTAAATCGCGCGCAGCGGTGGATAAGTGGCGTATCCTGTCGGTGCTGTACGGAGGTTTCACAATGCGTTTTGGATGGTTGGCAGCAGGTGCAATGGCCGCGGCCATGACGGCAGCGGTAGCGCAGAGTCCGGCAACCGCGACAGCTCCGAAGCAGATCAAAGTGAAGATTCTCAACTCGGCTGGGCAGGATGCCGGGTTTGCGACCTTCAAGACCGTAAAAAAAGGCGTCAAGGTCAAGATTGAGCTGCAGAATCTGTCCTTTGGGCCCCACGCCGTCCACATTCACCAGAATGCGGTGTGCGATGCCCCGGACTTCAAGGGCGCAGGCGGCCACTTCAATCCCGACGACAAGCAGCACGGCTACATGAACCCCATGGGTCACCACAATGGAGATTTCCCCGCCAGCGTGTCGGTGGGCGAAGACCATACGGGCGAAGCGACCTTTGTGGTCCATTCGATCTCGCTGGATCCAGCCGCACCTAACTCACTGTTTCTACACGGCGGAACGTCGATTGTCGTGCATGAGAAGGCTGACGACCAGAAGACTAACCCAAGTGGTGAATCGGGGAATCGGATTGCCTGCGGTGTGATCAAGCAGTAAGCGCATCAGGCACGAAAACAGCTTACGGCGGACAGGGAAGCCGGGTAGGATTGGCTGGTACTGTTCGCGGTTCCTCCGTAACGGCTTCGATGGAACTGTCTGCGTAGAGTTTGCGTATCTCTATCCATGGCAGCGGCGACCATTCCGGCGATATTTGGGAGGCGTTCAAGAACTCCGCTCACCGTGTCGCCAGCCCGGCATGGTTCCGCCTCCCCACGGGGTAGTCGTACCTCGCCGGGCTTGCAGCAAACGCTGTCAAAGGAGATCGGCCTCCCTGAGGCGCATATGTCGCCTGAAGAGCCAAACTCACAGTCGCAGGTGCAGGGCAACCGTGCTGCGGTCCTCGCGGAGCAAAAGGGCCTCGCCAATCTTGCTGCGCGGTGCCTTGCCGGAGACGCGCAGGCATGGGAGCAGTTGGCTCGCACACAGCATCGAAAGATCTATGGGATTTGCTACCGGTTTACCGGATCGCAGAGCGATGCTGAGGATCTGACCCAGGAAGCCTTCCTCAAGATGTATCGCAACCTGGCAAGTTTCGACCCGGCCAAGGGAGGATTTACAACCTGGCTGACGACCTTGACGCGGAACCTGCTGGTCGACAACTATCGTCGCTCCCGGCTGGAGAGGGCAAGTGACTCACTCGACGAGAGTTACGATGGTGAGGAAGATGGTGCCACAAAGGCCGATCGGCTGGCCGATGGAGGCAAGAGCCAGGAGCAGCATGTCGCCGGCCTCGAGTTGCGGGCGCAGATTCAGGAGGCGCTGCAGCAGGTTTCTCCGGATCTCCGAGAGGCCGTGATTTTGCGCGATCTTGAGGATTTGGATTACAAAGAGATTGCAGATATTTTGCAAGTTCCGCAGGGCACCGTGAAGAGCCGGATCAGCCGCGGGAGAAGTGAACTGGCAAGGCTTTTGAAACGTATAGAAGGGCAGGTGATGTAAGTGGCAAACATGAACAAATTCAACGAGATCAGAGGATTTGACGAGCGTCCGGCAGCCTGTGCCGTGTGCGAATCGATGCTTCCCGAGGCAGTCGATGGCCTGTTGAGCAGGGCCGAGCTGCAAGTCTTCAATCAGCACATGGCTGGTTGCGTGGAGTGCGCTCGCGAACTGGCCGAGGCACAGCGCGGCGCTGCGTGGCTGAGCCTGCTGAAGAGCCAAGCCCCGGAGCCGCCGGCCGGGTTGCTGGCGAAGATCCTGGCCGAGACCAGTGGCAGCGTCCAGCATCACTTGAGCCCCGTCGCCACCCATCCGCGCCGGGGATCGAGCAGTCCCTGGGCAGCGTTTCGCAAGCAGTTGGGCGATGTATTCTCGATCGAGGCCGCACGTGCAACCTTCCAGCCTCGCATGGCGATGACAGCAGCGATGGCCTTCTTTTCAATCGCCCTGACCCTCAACCTCACGGGCGTGCGGCTGCGTGATCTGCGAGCCTCAAACTTTACGCCGTCAGCCATCAAGCGGACGGTGGCCGATGTCGACGCTTCAGCAACACGGATGTTCCAGAACGATCGTGCGGTATATCAGGTGGAATCGCGGCTAAGTGAGCTGCGCAGCGATGACTCGACGGGTGATTCATCCCCGGCTGAGCGTCGGTAAGGAAGGAATTGGCAACGATGAGCGACGACACAACAAGATCGGACAACTGGAGCACGACGGAAGCGTCCGGCGGCACACCTCCAGGTGAGGGCAATCGCGTCGGCTTCTGCCAGGACTGCGGGAAGCCGCTCACCCCGGCAACAGCCCGGATCGTGGGCACCGGCGTCTTCTGCGAACCCTGCCTGGCCGCGCGCGTGGGAGCGACCACCCAGGCCTCCGGCTACGCGACGGTTCCGCCCTATACGACCGTCCCGCCACCAGTTGCTGTAGCCGGCGAACCCAGTCCCATGATGGCAGCAATCCTTGGATTCATCCCCGGCGTCGGCGCTATGTACAACGGCCAGTTCGCCAAAGGGATCGTCCATCTGGCCATCTTCGCCGTCCTGGTCTCCCTCGCCGACAACGTAAACGGGATCTTCGGCCTGTTTGTAGCCGGATGGATCTTCTACATGGTGTTTGAGGCCTATCACACGGCAATCGCACGCCGCGACGGTCTCCCGCTGCCCAACGCCTTTGGCTTCAACGACATTGGCGAGCGCATGGGATTTGGGAGGAGCTGGGGAACGATGGGCACGGCAAGGCCCGCAGGTCCGGATGCGTCTCAACCTCCGACCGCGCCCCCTGCAGCCGGTCCCATCCCCAGTTCAGCCAGCGTCCCCGCGAACGCGCCCCCCATGGGTACAGCGCCGGACTGGGTTGGCTACATTCCACCTACTGCATTCGGTGGCCCGCCACCAGTTCCTCCGGCTGCGGCGGCACAATCGACCCCTCCGTGGGGGCATGCACCGTACACGCCGACCTACATTGGCGCTCAACAGCCTCTCTACGGCAATTATGTCCAGCAAGGTACAGAATTGCCACTGGAGCTGGAGTCACGCCGGTTTCCTACCGGGGCGCTCTGGCTGATCGGACTCGGTGTGGTGATTCTCGCCGCCAACCTGCTCCCGGACTGGAGATTCACCGGAAGATGGTGGCCTCCCGTACTCTTCGCAGGCCTTGCGGTCTGGACGTTTTCCCGGCGGCTACGGTCAGGAGCCAGGCTGGCGTGCATCATTCGCTGGCCGGTGATTCTAATGGTTCTGGCGCTGATGTCCGCCCTGCATGCGGCTTACTTTGCGATCACCTTCGGCCTGATCGCCTCGGTACTGCTGATTGTGCTCGGTGGATTGCTGCTGATGGAACGCACGATAGGAAGTTGCTGGACACCTCCTACCCCGCTCACTGGAGCAGCCTATCCGGGGACTACGGCCGGTGCTCCTCCGCCAGTTGAAGACGCTCATTCTCGTGCTGCGTGGGAAACTTCGGGCCAGGACGCCGCCAGCAGCCAGCCCGAAAATCCGAAGGGGGAGCAGTAAGATGAGCTCCTCGCCTCCGCCTTCAGGACCATACCCCCCGGCATTCGACCGCAATACCCTCCGCGCCCAACGACAGATGTTGCGTGCCCAGGTGAGAGCCCAGCAGGCGCAGCAGCGAGCCTATCGCCATCAACTCCGTGCGCAGCGGCGTATCCTGCGCCATGGCTCGATTGTTGGGCCGCTCATCATTCTCGCGCTGGGCGTAGCGTTTCTGCAGGCCCAGATGGGCAGGATCTCCTGGGGGCAATCGCTCCAGTGGTACGGGCGCTGGTGGCCGGCGGTCCTGATTGCCGCTGGCATCATCCTTCTTATCGAGTGGGCAATCGACCAGCGTCGAGGAAGTGCGACGGGCAATGTGCGAGTCGTAGGCGGCGGAGTGGTGTTTCTGCTCTGCCTGCTGGCGCTGGCCGGCTTATCCACGCGAGCCGTGGAATATGGTCTCGACTGGCGCGACCACACCTTTGGGGACAGGTACGCCAAACTCGGCTATATCTTTGGTGACCGTCACGATGCCGACAACGCCATAAGCTCGGCGATGCCAGCTTCGTCTACGCTCGTGATTCACAACCCCCACGGCGACGTGACGATCTCCGGTTCCAGCAGCGATGGCCTGGTGCATGTGAATGTGCACACCCAGACCTATGCGTGGAAAGATTCGGATGTCCAGCAAAAGGCTAAACAACTTCAGCCGACGTTTTCCAGCGATGGCGGGATAGTGACCCTGAACGTAAACGAGGTGGAAGGTGGCGACGCCGACCTCACCGTCCAGATGCCACGCTCATCGTCCGTCACGATTCAGTCCAATCATGGCGATGTAACCGTCAATGAAATGTCGGCGCTCGTGACGATCTCCGCAAACCACGGCGATGTTGACGTGAGCGGCATCGCCGGCAACGTGACCCTGCACGTCAATGACGATGATTCGACCGTCACGCTGCATAGCATCCAGGGCGTGGTCTCCGTCGAAGGACATTGCGGTGATATCGACGTCTCCGAGATCACCGGAGATCTGACCTTGCAGGGAGATTTCTTCGGCTCGACAGATTTGGAGCACATCAACGGCGCCATCCATTTCAATACCAGCCGAACCCAGTTCAGTGCTACGCGCCTGGACGATGAATTCAGCGTCGACAAAGACAGCCTGAACGCGAGCCAGTTGCTCGGGCCTGTAACTCTGAAGACCACGGACAAGAACATCACGCTGGACCGGGTTCAGGGTGCCGTGGATGTCTCCAATCGCAACGGTTCGGTGGAGCTGACCAACGCTGCTCCGCTGGCTGCGGTCTCAATTCAAAATCATCATGGATCCGTAGACGTCGGGCTACCCGGGAAGGTCGGGTTTGAACTCGATGCACAGACGAACAATGGGGACATCGAGAATGACTTTGGCTTGACGCCGCAGGGAAGCGATGGCGCGCATACGCTGCGAGGACGGGTCGCCACAGGTGGACCGACGGTGACCATCGTCACGACCGACGGAGATGTAACGGTCAGGCGCAGCTCGGTCGCACCTCTTCCTCCAGAGCCGCCGGCTCCGCCAAAAATTACGATGGCGCCCTCTGCGCCCTCCGCGCCAAAAGCCCCGAAGGCTCCTCATGTCGTCCCCCCGGCCGCACCAAAGCCACCCGCTCCCCCCAAGACGCCGCCGCCCCCTGCTGCGGATGGCACCTTCTAACCGGATCGTCGAACCTGCTTCCCCTGATCCACAGGGCCACAGACGACGAGTGCCGTCGAGCGCGAGGCTGCGGCAGTTACACTGGTAGAGCAGTCTACTTAAGGAGATTTACGTGTCACAGCGCACTTTCAGCATCATCAAGCCGGACGCCGTTCGCAAGGGCGACACTGGCGCCATTCTCGCCGAGATTCAGAAGGCGGGTTTCAAGATTGTTTCCCTGAAGAAGATTTCGATCTCGAAGGCACAGGCCGAAGGGTTTTATCACGTTCATGCGGCGCGGCCGTTCTTTGGCGAGCTTACGGAGTTCATGAGCTCGGGGCCAATCGTCCCGTTGGTTCTGGAGAAGGACAACGCGATTGCCGATC
Organism: Granulicella sp. UBA5172; assembly: GCA_002413385.1. GTDB lineage: Bacteria > Acidobacteriota > Terriglobia > Terriglobales > Acidobacteriaceae > Granulicella. The sequence goes on along the minus strand of DHWW01000143.1, from coordinate 6,595 downwards.
TGCGCAAGCTGATGGGCGCGACCGATCCGGCGAAGGCCGATGAGGGAACGATTCGCAAGATGTTCGCGGCGTCGATTGGCGAGAATGCCATTCACGGCTCGGATGCCGAGGAGACGGCCNNACTTCTTCGCTGGGTATGAGTTGAAGTAAACGAAGCTTCTAAATCAAAATCAAAAAGGGGGGGGCGGCGCGTTGAAAGCCTGGAATGCAACGCGCCGTCCCTTTTCCCAGGGCTATACACAGCCTTTATCGACTAGCTCCTGAAAAGCTTTAGGTCGATCGCATCGCCCATGGCTTTGTAGCCTGTGTCGTTGGGGTGGAGGTGGTCGTCGGAGTCGTCGGCTGGGGCGAATACTGCGGGATTCGCAGGGTCGCGCGTGGCTTTGTCGAAGTCGATGACGCCGTCAAGTTCGGGCGTTGTGCGAATCCATTGGTTGACTGCCTGGCGCATAACCTCGCCCTCCGGTGACTCATATTTGGCTCCGACATAGGGTGTAAGGGTTGCGCCGAAGACCTTGATGCCGTGGGTGTGGGCGCGGGTCGCGAGCTGCGAGAGGCCCGCGATCAGATCTGCAGCGGAGACGACGTCGTACGGCTTCACGGGGTCAGCGGCGTGGCCGATATCGTTGATGCCTTCGAGCAGGATGAGGTACTTGACGCCGGCTTGGGCGAGGACGTCGCGGTCGAAGCGCGAGAGGGCGTTGGGGCCCCAGTCGTCGTGCAGGATGCGGTTGCCGTTGATGCCTTCGTTGAGCACGCCGAGGTTGCGGGTGGAGGGATTGGCGTCGAGGCGATCGGCGAGGATGTCGGGCCAGGTGGTGTTGGCTCCGGAGGTGCTGTGAGCGCCGTCGGTGATGCTGTCGCCAAAGGCCACGACGGTGCCGCCCTTGGGGGCTTCGACTTCAACGTCTTTAAGAAAGCTCCAGCTGGTGATCGGGTGGGAGTCGGTGAAGGTCGCGGCGGTGAGTTGATTGCCAGCAGCGCTGTAACTGGTCTGCAGGGCGAGGCCGTGCCTGGTGAGGGTGGTGACTGTCTGGCCCGGAATGAAGAGCGTGATGGCGAGGTTGGACAGTGCCGGAACGGCGAGGTCGACGGGGTCGCTTACGGCCACGGCTCCGGGAGGAATGACGATGGTGGGGTGGCCGGAGAAGGTGAGAGTAGCGGCAGCGGCGGGCTGGATCGCTCCGCCGGGCGCTGGGGGCGCTACCGTTGCGCCGCCAATGCTGAGGGATTCGGTTCCCAGTTCATTGGTGAGGACGACGCGAACATGGGTGCCGCCAAGGGAGACATGCACGATCTGCCGGAGCGTCGTGTCCTCCGCGAAGTCGTGGTGGGAGTTGGCTTCGGCGACGGGTGACGCGGTCCACGTGCCGACCCAGTGGGCGGGCGCAGCAGCGAAGGATGGTAGCGTGAAGGCGAGGGTTGCGGCAACAAGGGTGAGGCGTTGGAACGAGCGCATGGCAAAACTCCTGAGCGGTGATACGGATCGATTGCGGTGAAAGCCAGTTTATGCGGTGGGGAAGGTGAGGATAACTTCGTCGACGGAGACGCTGAGGCTTTGGGCGGGCGGAGCTTGGTGGGTGGTCTGTGCGGGGGAGGGATAAGAGGCGTGCGCGAGGGGAAGCAGGACGCAGATGAGCTCGGGCGGTCGCATAGCGGGGTTCTCCGAAGTATAGGACGGGAGGCTGGCTCGCTGACGGTGCGTGGTCGCGGGCTTGGGGTTATTCTGGGAGTCTATGTTGAATGATGTTGCGAGCACGTCGGTGAGTTGTGAGAAGTTTGGGACGTTGGTGGATGGTGGCATCGTCGAGATGTTTACGCTGACGAGTTCGGCTGTGGAGTTACGGCTGATCACGTATGGGGCGCGCGTGGTGGCGCTGCGGTCGAAGGACCGTGAGGGCCGTATGGCCGATGTGGCGCTGGGGTATGACACCCTGACGCCATATGTCGAGAACAAGAATGCGTACCTTGGGACGATTGCGGGACGGTTTGCGAACCGGATTGCGCGAGGACGGTTTGTGCTCGACGGAGAGACCGTGCAGACGACCATCAATAACGGCGCGAACATGCTGCATGGCGGCGTGGTGGGGTTCGATCGCCACAACTGGAGCGCGGAGGTGGTGCCGGACGGCGTGGAGTTTAAGCTGGTCAGCGCGGACGGCGACCAGGGTTTCCCGGGGACGCTCACCGCGCACGTGCGGTACACGCTGCGGGGAGAGACGGTGCGGATTGCATACTCTGCGACGACGGATAAGACGACCGTGGTGAACCTGACGAATCATACGTACTTTAACCTTGCGGGCGAGGGCAGCGGGACGATTCTCGATGAGGAGTTGACGCTGGACGCGGACTTTTATACGCCGGTGGCGGATGCTGCGGCGATTCCTACCGGAGAGATTGCCGCAGTGGCGGGAACGCCGTTCGACTTTACCAAGGCCGCAGCGATTGGCGCACGGATTGGCGAGGACGATCAGCAGCTGAAGTTTGGGCGTGGCTATGACCACAACTTTATGGTGCGCGGTAAGGCGGGCGAACTTAGGCCGGCGGCAAAGGTGGTTGAGCCGCGCCATGGGAGAGTGCTCCTCGTCGAGACCACAGAGCCGGCAGTCCAGTTTTATTCAGGTAATTTTCTGGATGGGACGCTGGTGGGCAAGGCGGGCGCGCCGTATGTGCAGCGAAGTGGATTTTGCCTGGAGACGCAGGGATTTCCAGATGCGCCTAATCATGCCGGGTTTCCGAGCACGGTGCTGAAGCCGGGTGAAGTCTATAAGAGCATGACGACGTGGAGATTGACGGTGGCAGAGTAGCGCAGTGGGCGCTTTGCCTGGCTAGTGCAGCCTGGCGATCTGCTCATCGAGCAATTGCAATTGCTGTGGGTCTAGCTGCTGGCGGACCTGGAGAAGCATGTGGACGTTCTCCTTCTCCAGATCGCTGCGGGCCCGGGCGACGCGATCGATTGCGGCAAAGACCTTGGCTTCGTCCTGGAGATCGCCGGGGGGGATGGAGGCGAGGCGAGTCTGTTCGCGCAGGAGGTTGGAATAGAGGGTGACGAGCGTGGGCTTGTTGGCCTCGAAGATGCTGTCCATTCGTTGCTGCTGGCTGGGGCTGAGGTTGAGCTTCTTGACGACCTTGTGGTCATCCCACCAGCGGCCCCCGAGGCCGAGTTGCAGCCCAGGGTGAGGGAATCGCACCGGGGAGATGAGGGACGAACCGAAGGTGCGATCATGCGAGCCGTTATGGTTGGTGCTCAATATGCCGCCGGGGCCTTGATTCATGCCTCAGTCGCGGTTTCGGCAGCTGCCCGGTTCGCCGCTTCGAGGGCAGCCTGCGCATCCGCATCCTTCTGGACCAGGTACTCGTCCGTGATGACGGCGATGAGGGCGGCGGTGGGAACGGCAACCAGAGCTCCGACCGCGTCGGCGAGGGAAGCACCGACCAGCAGCGCAATGAGCACCGAAAGTCCCATGAGGTTGACCCGGCTGCGCATGATGCGGGGCGTGAGGAAGCCGTTTTCGATCTGGACGTAGATGGCGTAAAAGATGAGGACGGCGGCCATCTTGGCCCAGGAATCGGACGCAGCGACGGCGGCTGCGAGAGCGATGGTGACGATGCCGCCGGCCACCGGAATGATATTGAAGAGGCCCATGAGGACGCCCAGAAGGAAGAAGTAGTGCACATGCAGGAAGGCGAAGACGATGGTGCTGCAGACGCCAAGGATCAGCATCAGCGCGCACTGGCCAATCAGCCAGCGGCTCATGCGAAGTTCGGCAACAACGAGCGTTTTGGCGAGGCGCTCGCGCGATTCGGCGGGGAAGAACGAGAGCATGTAGTAGTAGACGAACTCGCCCTCGAGCATGAAGTAGATGCAAAGGAAGAAGGCCGTGAAGAGGTCGAAGATGCGAGCCAGCCACAGCGGAGCGCTTGCCAGCAGATACTCCGCAGTGGAGGAGATGACGCTTTCACCCTTTTCGGCGAGAGAGTCGAAACCGAACTTATCTGCCATGGGCAGGTGCTTGAGGTGCGCAATGACGCCGGGGATGCGGCGGGGTAGATCGGCGGCGAAGTGCTGGACGTCGTGCATGACGGGGGGAATGCCGACGATGAGGAACAGCGCGAGGACGCCGAAGACAGAGAGGACCAGCGTCACGACGGCAACGGGACGGGAGGGCGACCAGTTGCGTATCCGCAGACTCATGATGTTCTGCACGATGGGCATCAGGACAACGGCGAAGAGAGCGCTGACGTACACCAGTTCAAGGACCGAACGCAGCCGCCAGACGAGGGCCAGGGCGAGGGCAACGGCGAAGGTGAACAGGATGTAGCCGCGCACCGTCGCGGACTGCGCCGCCTTCTCTTCTGCGGCGTTCGACTGGTAGGGCTCGAGGGACAGCGGGCACACTCCTTACGCGATTCACGAATGCTCTCCTTTGGATGCCGGGAGAGGCAAATCGGCTGGCTGCTTTGACTTAGCGGACGGGATGCCCTGTCCGCCTACCTGCATCATAGGCAGCTCTGGCGATCTGGGCGATTATTTTTTCGCGGGTAGCTTCGTTGGCGGTGGAGTCGGTGACGAAGACGGCGATCGCGAGTTGCCGTCCGTCGGGGAGGGTGATCAGACCGATGTCGTTGGTAGCGGGTGCTCCTGGTTATTGGGCTCCGGTGGGGAGAAGGTCGAGGACGGCGTCGGCGATTTGCTCGATCGTCAGGGAGGACGTGTCGATGGTGTGCGCGGCGATGCGCTCGTAGTGGGTGCGGCGCAGATGGAAGCGCCGCTCAGCGGCTGTGAGATCTGCGAGGTTGGGACGAGCCGTGGCGGCAGGGTCGATGGCCTGCTGATGGCAGCGGTCGAGCAGTGTTGCGAACGGTGCTGCGAGGTAAACCACGGCGGTGTGTGGTGTCTGTTCGAGGAGCAGACGGTTGCCCAACTCTTCAGGAGCGCCGCCGCCGAGGGCGAGCACGACATGGCGTTGGCCCAGCAGCGACGCCAGCGTGGCTGACTCCAGATGGCGGAAGTGGGCCTCGCCGTCTTCGGCGAAGATCTGGGGGACGGTGCGGTTGTGGCGGAGTTCGATCTCGTGATCGAGATCGAGGAAGCGCCAGCCGAGCCGGTCTGCGACGAGCGAGCCGACGGAGGTCTTGCCGGAGCCCATGAAACCGGTGAAAACGAGGCGGTCAAGGGCTGCTCGTCCAGCCGGGACTGTGCGTCCTGCAAGGGTTTGATCTGTGCGGGTTTTAGGTTTGGTTGGCATGTCGAGAGTGGCTGTACTCATTGTCGTCTCCGGGGGCTTCTGGTGGAAGTGGATGGGGTTGTGGGCAAAAGAAAAACCGCAGACCCTGTGGGCTGCGGCTCGGTGATTGGTTGGGTTCTCGTGGGTAAATCAGAGAAGCGCACAACGCCGCCGGGCCGCTGGTGGATACCAGTAGCAATAGGTAAATCGGCCGGAGGTGGGGTGCATGTTCATCGAAATTGATAGTAGCGCTAAGTCGGAGTTGTGGCAAGTAGCCGGCATTTTGATGCAGCCAGCTTCTAGTTGACTCCTACAGGCTGTGCCGCGACTCCTGGAAGGAGCATGGAAAACGTCGTTCCGCGGCGCATTCCATCCACGTTGGACCGAACCTTGATCTCCCCACCATTCTTTTCGACGAGTTGCTTGCACACCCACAAACCAAGGCCCGTACCGACGGAGCCCTTGGTCGTAAAGAAAGGGTCGAAGATATGTTTGGTTGTGGCTGGTGCCATGCCGTGCCCATAGTCCGAGACCGTGATCCGGACGCGGCTGCTACCGTCGTTTGGATCAACCGAGTCAGACGCTCGCAGGACGATCCGGCCATTCTTGCCAATCGCATCCAGGCTATTTGCCAGCAGATTCGCCATCACCTGCCGCAGTTCCCCTGCGATGCCCATCACCCGAAGGTGCTTATCGCCTTGCAGCTCAACCCTGGCTCCGTTCGCTTTGATCTTCGCCTGCAGCAGACTGACGACCGAGTCAATCAGGCCGGACGCGGAGTTACTCGTGGCTGCCGAAAATTCACGATAAAACCCCAGCGTCTGACGGGTGATATGCGCGATACGCATCAGCTCCCCATCCGCGATATCGAGATATTCGAGAGCAGCCTGAGGCAGCGGACCCGTCATGCGGACCAGGTACAGGGTGTTCATCATCGCCTCAAGCGGGTTGTTGATCTCGTGGGCGATGCTGGCCGCCATGCGCCCGGCGCTGGCGAGCATTTCGCTGCGTAGCAGGGCCTCTTCCGCCTGCTTGCGCGCCGTGTTGTCGGTGCCGATCAGCAGGTAGCCAATAATGGTGTTTTGCGCATCGCGCAGCGCCGTCACTGATACAACGGCTGGGAATCGGCTGCCATCCTTGCGGATGTAGGTCAGCTCGTAGATATCTTCGATCCCGCGGGATGCCTTGAAGACCAGCGCTTCAAAGCCGGGCGTAATCGGTGTTCCGAGCTCCAGACTCAACTCCGCCGCGCGTGCGATCACTTCCTGCGGATCGGAGATGTCGGCGGGCGTGATCTTGTTCATCACTTCAGCGGCTGAGTAGCCCATCATCCGCTCAGCCCCGACGTTGAAGATCTGGATGACGCC
>DHWW01000150.1:9429-9578 GCA_002413385.1 Granulicella sp. UBA5172 | reverse complement strand
CTAAAGATCCGGCACTCTCTGAAACAACACCGTACGCTCCCAACAGTCCGTATGCCGCTTCGAAGGCAGCCTCAAACTTTCTGGGTCGGGCCTGGTTTCACACCTACAATCTGCCTGTATTGGTGACCAACTGCTCCAATAATTACGGC
>DHWW01000150.1:8859-9331 GCA_002413385.1 Granulicella sp. UBA5172 | reverse complement strand
TGGAGAAGGGTGTTTTAGGGGAGACCTATAACATTGGCGGAAACAACCAGCGCAGCAATCTGGAAGTTGTGCAGACAATCTGTTCCCTGCTGGATGAATTAGTACCCGACTCACCTTACAAGCCTCACATGCAACTCATCACCTATGTGAAGGATCGTCCTGGGCACGACAGGCGATATGCGATTGATGCTAGTAAGATTAGACGCGAGTTGAAATGGGAGCCTGAGGAGAGTTTTGAGACTGGAATGCGCAAGACGATCGAGTGGTATCTTTCCAACGATCAGTGGATCAAATCTGTAACTGGCACTGCCTATCAACAATGGGTTACGACGAACTACGCTGACCGTAAATCCCAGACGGAGATCCGATGAAGGGTATTATTCTCGCCGGTGGTTCGGGGACTCGTTTACACCCAGTCACCCAGGCCATCTCAAAGCAGTTGTTACCGATCTACGACAAGCCGATGATCTAC
>DHWW01000150.1:6847-8758 GCA_002413385.1 Granulicella sp. UBA5172 | reverse complement strand
GAGCGTTATGGCGTTGTTGCCTTTGACGCTGATCGCAAAGTGATTTCGCTGGAAGAGAAGCCATTGAAGCCAAAGTCCCGCTACGCTGTCACGGGCATTTACTTCTATGACGAGCAGATTGTCTCGGTGGCGGAGCAGATGAAACGCTCAGAGCGCGGCGAATTGGAGATTACCGATGTCAATCGCTGGTATCTTGAGCGAGGTCAACTGCGAACCGAGTTGTTGGGGCGAGGCATGGCATGGCTCGATACCGGAACACCTGACGCTCTGCTCGAAGCTGCAAACTTTGTACAAACGATGGAGCGTCGTCAGGGTCTTAAGGTTGCGTGTCCGGAAGAGATCGCATTCCACCTCGGCTATATCTCCAGCGCGCAACTGGAAGAGCTTGCCAGCAAGATTGGAAAGAGCTCTTACGGAAAGTATCTAAGAGCATTGCTCACCGAGAAGGTTTACTAACCAGTGAGTATTGGGCCCATCCTGCTTATCGGGGCGACCGGCCAGGTGGGTGGCGAGACATTGCCACTGCTTGAATCGTGTGGCAGCGTCGTGAGCTTGCCGCGTGCCGAACTAGACCTGTGTGATCCTGCTTCGATTCGTGCTGCAGTGCGAAGGGTGAGGCCGCGATGGATTGTGAATACAGCGGCCTACACGGCGGTGGACCAGGCTGAAAGCGATTCCCAGACAGCTTTTGCCATCAACCGTGATGCACCCGGCGTGCTGGGCGAAGAAGCGGTCCGCATCGGCGCACCGGTGATTCACTTCTCTACAGATTATGTCTTCGCAGGCGATGGAACCCGGCCCTGGAGTGAAGGCGATCCAACCCATCCGCTCAGCGTCTATGGCGCATCCAAGCTCGCCGGTGAAGAAGCTCTTGCAGCCAGCGGTGCTGCGCATCTGATCTTTCGGAGCAGTTGGATATATGGAACGCACGGCAAGAACTTTCTGTTGACGATCCTCAAATTAGCGCGCGAGCATGAAGAGTTGCGCATCGTGAATGACCAGTACGGCGCACCTACATGGGCTCGGACTCTCGGACAGCTTGTCGCGCATAGTGTTCTCCGCAGCGAGATCCAGGCGCATGAAAATGGGATCACACCCAGCGAAGCTATCCAGCCGATCAGCGGGATTTACCATGCATGCAGCGCGGGCTTCACAACATGGTTTGGCTTCGCCTCAGAGTTCGTGAGGCTCGCACAGAAGGCTCATCCCGAACAGACGTATGCAAAGTTGATTCCGGTCCCTTCGACTGCCTATCCAACAGCGGCGAAGCGTCCAGAGAACTCACGTATGAACTGCGAAAAACTTACCCGCACGTTAGGGTTTGAAATGCCCCCATGGCAGGATTCGACTTCGCAAGTGATGGACGAGCTGAATTCCTCGACGCTTGGCTGACATGTCCGGTGACAGAAGCACAAGCACTTCCGGCTTCCCTGCTCCAGTTACGTGAGTGGCGTCGGCGACGGCAGTTCCGCATCGCGCAAAAGACTTCCGGCGGCATCCTTCGACGATACGGACGGCATTCCAATTCCATCCAGAGGCCACGCAATNNGTGGTCTTGTAGAGCACGTTCGCCGACTCTGAAAGGACCAGGAAACCATGACCATACCCCTCTGGAATCCAGAGAAACTCGATATCTTCCCCCGTCAGATCAAACCCTGCCCACTTGCCGAACTCAGGCGAGTCAGGCCTTAGGTCAACGGCCACATCCCAGATGTGCCCCGAAAGAACACGAATCAACTTGCCCTGTGGTTCGCCAAGTTGATAGTGCAGTCCACGCAAGACACCTCTGCGTGAAAACGACTGATTGTCTTGCACAAAGCGGTCGGGCAGACCTGCTGCTGAGAAGCTTCTCGCGTTGAAAACTTCGGAAAACCAGCCGCGATCGTCGCCATGCTTTTTAGGGCGTACGAG
>DHWW01000150.1:0-6780 GCA_002413385.1 Granulicella sp. UBA5172 | reverse complement strand
CTATCGACGAATCAGAATCAGGATCAGCCCCAGAATGAGATCAACTTCAACACACACCCAGAACGTGCGCGCCTACTTCTCCTCCGCACAGTCGTTGTACAGCCGCACTGTTCTCCCTCCAACGATCACCTTCGCACCGACCTCCTCCGCGTGAAACGGATCTTCGATGTTGTTCGTATCCAGCACCTGCCTCCACGGATGCTTACCCGGAGGTGCGGGCAGCACATACTCCACCCCCTCCGGCGCCGCATTCACCAGGATCAGAAAGCTGTTGTCCACCACCGGGCGCCCCTCGACATCCGTCACATTCAGCGTCTGTCCATTCAGCAATAGGGCGATGGATTTATTCCAACCATCCTTCCAGCCCTCATCCGACACATCCTTCCCATCGCTCCCGTACCACGCGATATCCCGCACAACCGAACCACGTATCTGTCTGTCCTGGAAAAATTTCCGGCGATGCAGATTCGGATGCTTCTTGCGCAGCGCGATCAGCTGCGCCGTAAACTCCAGCAGTCTCTTCCGTGGCGCATCCAGTTCCCAGTCATGCCACGTCAACTCGTTGTCCTGGCAATAGCAGTTGTTATTTCCCTGCTGCGATCGCGAAAACTCATCCCCTGCCAATAACATCGGAACTCCCTGACTGATCATCAGCGTGGTCAGAAAATTTCTGACCTGCCGTTCCCGCATCTCGTTGATGCCCGGATCGTCCGTCGGTCCTTCCGCGCCCATATTCCAACTATCGTTGCTGTCCGTTCCATCGGTATTGTTATTGCCGTTGGCCTCGTTGTGTTTCTCGTTGTAGCTCACCAGATCGCACAGCGTAAATCCATCATGCGCCGTGATGAAGTTGATGGACGCCGAGGGTGTCCGTCCATCGCTCTGATACAAATCGCTCGACCCCGTCAGCCTGTACGCGAAGTCCGACAGCTGCCCACTATCGCCCTTCCAGAATCGTCGCACCGTGTCCCGGTACTTCCCATTCCACTCCGCCCACATCACCGGAAAGTTCCCGACCTGATACCCTCCTTCCCCAATATCCCACGGCTCTGCGATCAGCTTCACATCGGCCAGCGTCGGGTCCTGGTGAATCGTGTCGAAGAACGCTCCCAGCTTGTTCACATCTTGCAGCTCACGCGCCAGTGCCGACGCAAGATCGAACCGGAACCCATCCACATGCATCTCTATAACCCAGTACCGCAGGCTGTCCATGATCAACATCAACGTCTGCGGGTGATACACATTCAGCGTATTTCCCGTCCCCGTATAGTCCATACAATGCTGCGGGTCATCCGGCACCGTGCGATAGTACGTCAGGTTATCCACTCCCTTCAGAGACAACATCGGCCCCATCTCATTCCCCTCGCACGTGTGGTTGTACACCACATCCAGAATCACCTCGATCCCTTCCGCGTGCAGCCGCTTCACCATCTGCTTGAACTCCACCACCTGTTGCCCATCATCCCCGCTCGAGCTATACCGCGACATCGGCGCGAGATATCCCAGCGTGTTGTATCCCCAGTAATTCTTCAGCCCGCGATCCCAGCAAATCTCCCTCATCAATAAAGTGATGCACCGGCATCAACTCCACCGCCGTCACGCCCAGCTTCTTCAAATACGCAAGAGTCGAATCGTGCGCCAGCCCCGCATACGTTCCACGCAGGTTCTCCGGCACATCCGGATTCTTCATCGTCAATCCCCGAACATGCACCTCATAAAGAATCGAATCGGACATCTCTATCTCGGGGGACCTGTCCTCGCCCCAGTCAAAATGCCCGTCCACCACCACGCTCTTTGGCACGAAATCTGCATCGTCCTTATCGCATATCTTCAGCGCATCCCCGGAGGCCACGTCGTACGGCATGATCGGCCCCTTCCAATCCACCTTCCCTGAAATCGCCTTTGCATACGGATCAACCAGCAGCTTTTTCGCATTGAACCGCAGCCCCTTCTCCGGTTCCCACGGGCCCTCCACGCGGTATCCATACCGCTGCCCAGGACGCACTCCCCGCAGCAATCCATGCCACACAAACGCCGTCCGCTCCTTCAACTCCACGCAGTCAATCTGCTTCCCTGCATCATCGAACAGGCACACCTGCACCCCAGTCGCATACTCTGAGTACACCGCAAAATTCGTTCCCAGCTCGAAGGGTGTAGCTCCAAGCGGATAAGGTTTTCCAGGTAGCAACGTTCTTTGCATAGCGCTCATTTCCGTCAGAATGTTCTCGTCAGAATGTTCTTAAGACAGCCGAGTAAAAATCAACCGATGTCTGCACCCTGTCGCATCCTGATAGATGCACATTCGCGCCACGAACGCTGCTCAGGCCCGCTGCATCACAGCACCACCAGGGTCACATTCATCGAGTGGCTCACCACCGCACCCACAAGATTCGTCGCCGTCCCCGTCACCGTCACCGTATACGTCTTCCCTCCCANNGCACGCCAGCACCGCGCCACCATACCGTCGCACCTCTCGTCCCCGAGCCCCACCGCGTGCTACCGTCGCGCTTGTCTGCACGCTCATCGTCACCGTCACCACCGACGCTCCCGGAACCACCTGCGGAGGACTGAACGCCACCGTAGCTCCCGCCGGCAATCCACTCGCGCTCAAATCCACCACCCCTGTAAATGCACCCGACTGCGCTCCCACCGTCATCGTATAGTTCGCAAGACTCCCCGCCGTCACCGTCTGCGTTGTCGTGCCCGACGACGCCATCGTGAAGTTCGGCATCACCCCCACACTCGCCGTCTGCACCTGCGACGAGCTCGCCACAAAATCCGCATCTCCTCCATAGCTCGCCACAATCGAGAGCGTTCCCGCCGCCGGTGCCAGATACGTTCCCGTCGCCACACCGTTCACCACCGTCCCCGTCGCCACCACCGTGCTCCCGTCAAAAAACTGCACCACCCCCGTCGGCACACCCTGCGTCGTCGAGCTCACATCCGCCGTCAGCACCAGCGGCAGCCCTGCATACGACCCCTGCGCCAGCGGCTGCTCCACCGTCACGCTCGCAGCCTGCGAGATCACCACCGACCCCGACCCCGCACCCATCACCACGTTATAGTTCGCGCTCGCCGGCCCCGTCAGAGTTGCCACAATCGGATAACTCCCCGGCGCCGAAAGCGTCCCCGCCGTCGTCGTGAACACTGCCGTCACCTTGCCCAGATCCTGCGGAAGCACGCCGCTCAGCGTTCCCGTCAGCACCGGAATCCCCACGCCATACTCCACGCTCTGCGCATTCGCCGTAGCCGTCACCACCGCCGCCCCCACCGTCGTGCTCACCGTTCCACTCGTGGCCAACGGATTCACACCATCTCCCATGTACCCCACGCTCAACGAGTGAGTTCCATTCGCGAGTGTCTGCGCAGCAAACGTCGCCGCTCCGCCCACCAGCGTCGTCTGCGCCACCAGCGTCTGGCCATCGAACAGCTCCACCGCTCCCTGCGGAGTTCCCACCGGCCCCGTCACGCTCACCACCGCACTCACCTGCCCTGCGGTCCCACTCGCATTCACCCCCAGCGTCACCACCGACACCCTCGCCGGCGCCAGCCCCGCCGGCACATACACACTCCCATTCGCCACGCTCTCCCGCACCAGATGATTCAGAGCATCCGCATACACCGGAGCACCATACATCGACATCGCCACACCCCGCGGAGTATTCAACCCCGCCGCACTCGCCAGCCCTCCATCGTTCGCACCGCCCTGCACCCCACTCCCCACAATCGTCGTAATCGTCCCACCAGCATCCACGCTCCGTATCCTCTGATTGTTCGAATCCGCAAAAATCACCGCCCCGCCCGCCGTCACCAGCAACCCTCGCGGCAGCGAAAGCTCCGCCGCCGTCGCTGCTCCACCATCCCCTGCAAACCCCTGCACCCCACTCCCCGCAAACGTCGCAATCGTCCCATCCGTCCCCACCACCCGAATCCGGTCATTGTGCGAGTCCGCTACAAAGATCCGGCCATCGCCCCCCACGGCCAACCCCATCGGAGTATCGATCTCCGCCGCCGTCGCTGCTCCCCCATCGCCCGCGAAGCCCTGCACCCCATTTCCCACAATCGTCGAAATCACGCCTCCGCTGATCCGCCGCACCCGCTCATTGCCCGCATCGCAGACCAGCAGCGCCCCGCTCGCATCGATCGCCAGGGCATTCGGTCCGCGAAACGCCGCACTGGCCGCAGCCCCCCCACTCGCCACCAAACCCCACGCTCCCATTCCCCGCAAACGTCGTAATCACCCCACCCCACACCGCCCGAATCCGCCCATTCCCCGTGTCCGCGATATACAGCGTCCCATTCGCCCCCACCGCAACACCCTGCGGCGAGTTCAGCTCCGCCCCATTCGCCGGTCCACCATCCCCACCAAACCCCTGCACCCCATTGCCCGCCACCCCCGTCAGCGCCCCCGCCAGCGACGACTCAAACACCTCCTGCCGATTCGTATCCGCAAAATAAAGATTCCCCGCCGCATCATACGCAACGCTGGTAGGCAGCAGCGGCAACACCACCCCCTGCGCCCGCGCTCCCCCCACCCCAAGCAGCACAACAGCAATCGCCGTCAGCACCCCGCTGACGAACCCACCGCACCCACGTACGTTCCCCATCGAATCCTCCTCAGCGATGCGCCAGATCCTATCTGCGCAAGTAACGGACTCACGCAACATCCTACGCTCTTCTCCTCGCCCCCACGCACACATCCCCCACTAGCGATAAGCTCAACCTATGCGTTTCATCCCAAAGTTCCTGCTCTCCGCCATGAGCCCCGACCACTTTCCCAACGTCTCCCGCACCTTCGACGCCCCCGAAGTCGCCTTCCTCGGCCGTTCCAACGTCGGCAAGTCCTCCCTCATCAACACCCTGCTCGGCTCCAAGGAGGCCAAAGTCTCCTCCACCCCCGGCCGCACCCGCGCCATCAACTTCTTCGCCCTCCACGAGGGCACCGAGCTCAAATTCAACGCCCGCCCCGCCCTCATCTTCGCCGACCTCCCCGGCTACGGCTACGCCAAGATCTCCCGCTCCATCTCCGCCGAATGGCCCAAGTTCATCGAGCCCTACATCGGCGAGCGCGAGCAGCTAGCCCTCTGCATCTGCCTGGTCGACACCAACATCCCCCCGCAGGAGAGCGACACCCTCCTCATCCACGCCCTCCAGGCCATGCACCGCCCCTATCTCGTCGTAGGAACCAAGTCCGACCGCCTCGGCGGCAACCAGCTCAGCAAATCCATCGCCGCACTAAAGCAGGCCCACAGCATCGACCGAGTCCTCCCCGTCTCCTCCAAAACCCCCAACGGCGTAAAGTCCCTCTGGCCCGAAATCCTCAACGTCATCCAGGACTAAGTCGATCTCACTTGCAATTCAAATCGCAGAAATCGCCTTTGCGCTTGCCCCATTGATGGTGAAAGATCAGAATCTAGCGGGACAACCCAGGTGCGAGAAATTCCGCAGGGGTCACAATCGGTATCCCGCGCCACGGATGCAACACCAACAGGTCTTCATCGCTACTGACCAGTACATCGGCCTCGGCTGCCAGCACCAGAGCCAGAAATTGGGTGTCCCTTGGGTCACGGCATGGTGGCACCACAGCTTCCGTGTCAGCATCCTGGACGGCAAATAGATGCATATGCCGACGCATCAAAGCGATGAAGCTGAGTCGCGATTCACGATCAAGATAGCGGTCGAATTTATCGCGATCGAGTACCTCCTCCAATTCCGCCAGCGTTTCCAGGCTGGCACACACATCACAGGAACCCAGAGCTTTCAACAAGGCTTGATGGGGTACGGACCCGATCCGCAGCGCGGCGCTTACCAACGTGCTTGTGTCCAGAACGACGCGCCCAATACGGCTCATCGCGTCTCATGTACCAGAAGATTCACATCCTGATCGGTCAATGCCGCTGAGGCCGGGGTCGCACGTTTCTTGGCCTGTGCGCTCCACACCTCCAGGTCGACCACGGCCTTGCTGCGCTTGCGCCGCGAATCCAGTAGCTCGTCCATCTCTTGCGGCGACACGATAAATGCCGTAGGCCGGCCATGCCGGGTAATCGCGACAGCCTCACGCTGCACCGTATCCAGCAACTGTCCAAACCGGTTTTGAGCTTCCACAGAGGTCATGGTAATCATCGTTTCACCCTCGAAAACTAGCTAATATAGCTAACATCAGCAATATAGCTATTATAGCTACATTACAACTGCTTTCAGGTTGCGAATAAGATCGCGGCCGGATTGTCTCAGTCACTTCCACCTAAAGAGCGCTCAACCCACACTCTCGCCGTCCGCGCAGGCCCGCTAAACTGCCGAGCTCTCCACCACCGCCCGGACCCCCTCCGTCAGCCACACCAACCGCGCTCCCCCAGCCACCACCCGCTGGTAGTGCCCGATCCGCTGCACCCAAACCCTCCGCAACCCCTGCGGCAGCACCGCCGCCAGCCGCGCATCCAACTCCCGCACCTCCGCCGACGTCGCCCCCTCCAGCACCACCTCCGACCACCCCCGCTCCGCCAGCCACCCCGCCAACCCCTCACCCTGCTCCATCTGAAACCGCTCCACCGCCAACACCTCCGCCTCGCCTTCACCCCTCGAAACAAACAGGTCTGGCAGCACTCCCCGCTCCACCATCTCCGCAATCACGGGCCGCACCTCGCCCACCAGCCCCACCCCCAGCGGCCGCCCCTTCCGAATCTCATTCTTCAGCACGCGCAGCGCCTCATCCAGCGTATTCACCACAAAGTCCACTCCACCCCCGCGAAACACCGCCTTCACCCCAGCCCCATCCGGATC
>DHWW01000058.1 GCA_002413385.1 Granulicella sp. UBA5172 | reverse complement strand
TGTGGAGGCTCAGGAGGTTGTTCCGATTCAGGCCTGCGCGAGAGGCTGGAGTTTTGAGTGTAAGGCTTGAGTGTGGTCTGTGGAAGTTGTAGTCATGGAGCCAGGGGTCGAGCTGTGCGTTTCGTTCGTCTGAGGTCTGATAGGTTCGGGAGTAGGCCCACTCGCGGAGCATAGTCTGGATGAAGCGTTCGGCCTTTCCGTTGGTGCGCGGAGTGTAGGCGCGGGTGAAGCGGTGCTTGACGTGTTGCTGGTTGAGCAACATGCGGAAGCGCCGGTCGCGGTAGCAGGGGCCGTTGTCGGTGAGGACGCGGCGGATGGAGAAGCCGAAGCGGGAGAAGTGGGCTCGGCTCATGTGGAAAAACCGTTGGGCCGAGGCGCTGGTCTGGTCGGGCAGGATGGCCGCGAAGCTGATCCGGCTGTGATCGTCGATGGCGATGTGCAGGTACTCGTAACCCGCGCCGCGCGTTTCGCGGCTACGGTCGCCGTGGACGCGGTGGCCGGGCTTGACGATCCTGGCCAGGCGTTTGATATCGAAGTGGATGAGGCTACCGGGACGCTTGTGCTCGTAGCGCACCACCGGGGGCGGCGGGTCCAGGGATCGCAGCCGGTTCATGCCCGCACGGCGCAGGATGCGGCTCACCGTGGCGCGGCTCAGCCCGAGGGCCATGGAGATCCGAAGACCGTTGTAGCGCAGCCGGCGAAGGGCAAGAACCTGCTCGGACAAGGACGAAGCGGTAAGCCGTGGGGAACGCAGCGGGCGTGAGCTTCGATCCCCGAGACCGGCTGCTCCGTGCTCGCGATAGCGGCGGACCCATTTGGCGTCAGCCCCTGCTCAAGAACTCTCTTGGCCAACTGCTCTCGACTATAGGCCGTCAGTCGGGCATTCTGGTGGTAGTCCATTCGGTCCCTCCGATAAAACTGATTCGTCGCAGAACCAGCTTCTCGCAGTCAGATCGAATGGACAACCTCTTGAAACTTCACAGCTAGGCTCGTATATGTGTAGACGGAGATGTAAACCAGACGGAAACACCTCTTCCAGCCCCCCGGCCCTTCCGGCCATGGGCCTCGCCAGCTATCCAAACAAAAGTGAGTGACAGCCATATCACATTAGCACTGGATCGCGTTCAGCCCCTAGCCCGAGGCACGATTATCCACGGGACGCGGATCTCACGCTCAGGATATCCCCCTTCCCATTTTTCCCGACGGTTCCCATCGGCCGTTCTAAAAGGCTCCTAAACACCAATGCCTCGATTGCACATTTTGAAACAAAGTAACCTGCTTTAGAACCGCTGCTCTTCGTCCCAAAAGGCTCGCCGACTCATGGGCTATATCCCAATGGAAATAAGAAGGAGAGCGGCTCCAAGAAGGCTGTTCCAGAAGCTGTGGGCTTAAGAACAAGCCACCTTACTCCTGTCCAGCCCGACACTCCGCACGCAATCCACCACGCAAGACTCATGCGATCCCTGACAGCATCGGTGATTTCACGACAGTTGACGTGGGCGAAATATGGATAAACTTCTGGCCAGACGGCAGAGTCACAATCGTCTGCAAGGTCCATAAATCTGGCTTCCTACCGGGGGAAAAGGATCGACTTTGAATCCCATGTGAACCGTTTGCTCGGGCCGCTCGCAGCTCGTGGGAGTATAGTGCGTCGTAGCCGGGGGAGCGGATTGGCTATCCCGGTACAAAGGAGCAACTTAGTGAAATTCAATTTGAAATACGCAGTAATCGGCTGCCTTGCAGCATCCATCGTCACACCGGCATTTGCGGCGGGCTCCGGTGCGGATACTTACAAAGCGAAGTGCGCGATGTGCCACGGCGCGGACGGCTTGGGCACAACCCCGGCCGGCAAGGCCATGAAAGCTGCATCCTTCAAGGACCCGGCAATCGTCAAGGCCCCCGACTCTGAACTGATCGCGACCGCGACGAATGGCAAGGGCAAGATGCCCGCTTACAAAGGCAAGCTTACTGACGATCAGATCAAATCAGCCATCGCCTACATCCGCACGTTGCAGAAGTAGGTATAAAGCAGAAATGGCCTAAGCGAAGAGCAATTTCGCGAAGTGTTGAATGCGACCATTCCTGCTCCTGTCAACCTCTCGGGCGTGTTACAAATGCGTCCGATTCCATTTCGATCGACCTCTGGCAGTGGGCCGCTCTTAGCCGTTCGGCCTTATAAGATAGTTTCCCCTAACCCTCTGGTCTGTGCTGTGAATCTGTGCTGTGGATCACAGACCAGAGGGTTACA
Organism: Granulicella sp. UBA5172; assembly: GCA_002413385.1. Lineage (GTDB taxonomy): Bacteria > Acidobacteriota > Terriglobia > Terriglobales > Acidobacteriaceae > Granulicella. The sequence continues at coordinate 7,178 of DHWW01000058.1, read as the reverse complement.
CAGCCCTCATGCTCCTTACAGAAGTACCGAAGTGGTACTTCTGTAAGGAGGTGTAGTGAATGAGCGTCGACGAAAATTCACCATCGGGATCGACGCGTCGCAGCGTGATTGAATACTTCGTTGGAGGCGGCCTGCTCGTATCTCTGGCTTCATTCCTCTATCCCGTGATGCGCTATCTGGTTCCGCCGCCGGTGGTTGATCTTGGCGGAGACGAAGTCATTGCTGCCAAGGTCGGGGCACTGAAGCCGAATTCCGGAGAGATCTTTCGTTTTGGCAACCATCCTGGCCTGCTGATCTTGGCCGCCGACGGCACGTATCACGCGCTCTCTGCTACCTGCACCCACCTCGGCTGCACCGTGCAGTATCGCGCCGATATGGGCGAAGTCTGGTGTGCCTGCCACAACGGCACCTACGGTATCGATGGCCGAAACATTTCAGGTCCGCCGCCAAGACCGCTTGATGTCTTCGATGTGCATGTACGCGGTGACGAGATATACGTCAGCCGAAAGCGGGAGGCATAGCGTGTTGGCTGCCATCTTCCGCTGGCTTAACGAAAGGCTTGGTCTGGACGATATCATCGCCCTGCTGAAGCATAAGACCGTCCCCAAACATCGCTTGTCTTACTGGTATTTCTTCGGAGGCATCACCCTTTTCCTTTTTGGGGTCCAGGTGGTCACCGGGATTCTGCTGCTACTGTATTTACCGTCCTGGCGCCAACGAGGCCTTCGAGAGCGTTCAGTACATCATGACCAAGGTGCAGTATGGCTGGCTGATTCGCTCCATCCACTCCTGGTCAGCCAATCTGATGATCTTTTTCGCCTTTGTACACATGTTCAGCGTGGCGTTCCTGAAGGCCTACCGCAAACCAAGAGAACTGACATGGATCACCGGAATGTTGCTTTTGTTTGTGGTCATGGGATTCGGGTTCAGTGGTTATCTTCTGCCGTGGAACACGCTGGCTTTCTTCGCCACGAAGGTTGGTACCGAGATCGCTGGGCAGGTTCCCATCATTGGCAAGCCCATGATGGTCTTTCTACGCGGCGGCGACGAGGTGACTGGCGCCACCCTGACAAGGTTCTTCGGATTTCATGTTGCCGTTCTCCCTGGAATAGTAGGCGTGCTCATCGCGGTTCACCTCTTTCTGGTTCAACGTCTAGGCATGAGCGTTCCGCCTAAGACCGAAGTTGAGTGGGTCAAGGATCCGTCTGCCAGGCGAGACATAAAGTTCTTTCCCAACTTCGCGCTCCGGGAGATGATGGCCTGGTACGTAGCTATGGGAGCGCTGGGTGCCTTGGCGGCAATCTTCCCATGGGATCTCGGGACCAAGGCAGATCTTTTTGGGTCTGCCCCGGCGGGAATCAAGCCCGAATGGTACTTCCTCTTCATGTTCCAGACGCTCAAACTCATTCCGTCCAAAGTGTGGTTCATGGACGGAGAGGTTCTGGGTGTACTCGGCTGTGGGCTGGCCGGTTTGTTGTGGGTTCTGCTGCCATTCTTTGAGAGTGAGCAGCCCTCACGCCCAAGAAAGTGGATCAACGGGCTAGTAATCTTTGCGCTCGTGTATGTGATCGGGATGAGTGTTTATGGCTTCCTTGCGAAATAACTTCCGGCTATCAAGCGCAGCCCGCTATGTTGGGTTGGTCGGGCAGATTGTGCTCGGAGTGTGCCTGGGGTATGGGCAAACCACGAACACAACGAACTCCTGTCTGGATTGTCACTCCGCTCTTCCTGCTCCCCTGGAAGTTACTCAGGATAAGTTCAGTCAGGACATCCACTCCCAAAAGGGTTTGACCTGCACCAGTTGCCACGGAGGCGACGCAAGCAGTTACGATCCAACCGTCTCCATGGGAAAAAAAGCTGGGTTCAAGGGCAAAATTGATCGCAAACAAGTCCCCCAGTTATGTGGAAGTTGCCATTCGAATCCCACCTATATCAAGACGTTCAATCCAGGACTACGCACGGACCAGTTGGACCAGTACCACACCAGTGTGCATGGCAAGCTCTTTGCGGCTGGAGACTCCAAAGTTGCCGTATGCATCGATTGTCATAGTGTCCACGATATAAGGGCACCGAAAGATCCCCGGTCCACGGTTAACCCCGTCAACGTCGCGAAGACGTGCTCGCGCTGCCACTCCGACGCGGAGTACATGAAGCAATACGGCATTCCCACCAATCAGTATGCCCAGTACATCACCAGCGTGCACTACCAGGACATGGTGGTGCGCGGCGATCTGAGCGCGCCCACCTGCACAACCTGCCATGGAAACCATGGTGCGGTGCCGCCAGGTGTCGATAAAGTCCAGAATGTTTGCGCGAGCTGCCATGTCTTCCAGGCCCAGATGTATGGGAAGAGTTCGCACCATAAAGCATTTGAGGCGCTTAATCTGCCCGGATGCGTCGTGTGTCATAGCAATCATGGTATCCAGCATCCAACCGACGCGAAACTTGGCGCCGGCCCCGAAGGCGTTTGCATGAAATGCCATCAACCCGGTGACAGGTGTGATCGAGCCAGGGTGAACATCCAGAGTGGGTTGATGCAACTGGATAGGTCTATCAAGGAAGCGGACCAGGCGCTTCGCGTCGCCGAGGCCTCTGGCATGGATGTGAGCGAAGCGCGACTGGCTCAGGACCAGGCGAAGGATGCACTAACCAAAGCTCGCGTTACCATCCACAGCTTCAAGGCGGACCTCGTGAATCAGGATATTCAAGTCGGCCGGAAACTCGCCGCCAGCAACCTGAAGGCCGGAAAGGACGCGATGGTAGAGCGCAATCATCGTCGTATCGGACTCGGAATGTGCCTGGTTGCCATTGTGATGATGCTGGCTGGACTTTGGCTGTACATCAGGAAGATTGAGAGCTAGACACCTAGCGGCAAGAGTAGAGCTCGCAGAACCTTGTTCGTTGCGAAGTACAGCACGGCGTGGATTGCTCGAGTGCTCGGTTCGATAGGGACGCAGCAACGATTCAAGATTCTCTACGCGAAGGAAAAAGATGCACAAACTGCGAAGGAAAAAGATGCACAAACTGATTCGGCTTTTTCTGATCTGTGCCAGCGTTTCGGTACTCTTCGGCTCGCTTTCCGCATTGGCACAAGTCGACCGATCCCTGGAAGGCGACCAGAAGTGTACCCTCTGCCACAACGAGAGTTGGAGTACGCCGATACTCACCATCTACCAGACCAAGCATGGTGTAAAGGCCGACGAGCGCACTCCCGGCTGCCAATCCTGTCACGGCGCGAGTGCCTCACACTTGGGCGATCCGACTACCAAGCCGGATGTCGTGTTTGGAGCCAAATCCAAAAATATTTCGTCGGCAGTGGAGCGGAATGCATCCTGTCTCACCTGTCACGAATCAAGCGTCCGTGCTCGGTCGCACTGGGCGGGCAGCCAGCACGAAAGGCACGGAGTTGCCTGCACCGATTGTCACGAAGCGCACGCGGTAAAGCAGAAAGTGCTGGACCCGGTGACCCAGCCCCAAGTCTGCGCTAAGTGCCACAAGGCCGAGGACGCCCAGATTCATCGCTTCTCGAGGCACCCGATCCTCGAAGGAAAAGTACCTTGTTCCAGTTGTCACAACGTGCACGGCTCCGACGGCCCCAAGCTCCTCATCAAGGAATCTGTCAACGAGACGTGTTACACGTGCCACGCGGAGAAGCGCGGTCCCTTCCTTTGGGAGCATGCGCCCGTTGTGGACGACTGCACCAATTGCCACACGCCTCACGGCTCCAATTTTTCGCCTCTGCTGAAAATGCGGTCGCCGATGCTCTGCCAGAGCTGTCACAGCGGCGATCACGCGAAAAACCTGTATAGCGGTGCAAATCTGCCAAACGGCGACGTAACCACGGCGATTGGCCAGATTCCGCTGGGAAGCCAGAGCCCAGCAGCCCAGGGAAATGGACGCAGCTGTCTGGCCTGTCACTCAACCATCCACGGTTCGAATCATCCGGCCGGCGCCAAGTTCCAGCGATGACCGTTCAATTGGAGAGACTGAATTGACTACTGACGTGAAGATAACCAGTTGTGCGGCCCATGCATTGCGATACGTTCGTAGTGGCACGAGGGCTTGCTTGATGTTCTCCCTGCTCGCCGGTTCCAGAAGCTACGCGTACTCGCAAGCGCCCGCCGCAAGTCCGCCCGCGCCTACTGCCGCAAGCCAGACCACGCCTACCAACACAGTGGATGCCGGGGTCGGCGGCGTAAGCGGCAGCTCATTCAAGTTCGGCGAATATAACGGCCTGCAGAATTCAGGACCGTTCGGTATAGGAAATTTCGATTTTCGCGGTGGCGCTGCCTATGACAGCAAGAGTACGTGGCGCTGGCAGATGAGGGGGAGGAACCTCGGCCTCGAAACACGCAGCCTGTATGCCGAGTTCGGCAAGCAGGGCAAGTACCAGTTCTTCTTGAGTTATTCCGAACTGCTGGCCAACCGCTCCGATACTTACCAAACACCCTACTTAGGCGCCGGCACAGGGAATCTCACGCTGCCGTCAAATTGGATCTTTCCAGCGGCCCCGCAGGCCAGCGCCACCAAGCTCAACTTCCGGGCCTTTGATCCGTTTGCCGGGGCGGGTAGCGTCTACAACAAGTTGGGCGTGCTGACCGCGCCTACGACGGCCCAACTGGCAACGCTGGCCAGCATCATTGCTGCGGACGTCCCCGGTTTCCAAAGTGTCTATCTTTCCACCAAGCGCACCAGGGTCGACGCCGGTTTACTCTACAACGCTTCGGACAGGCTGGACATTCCACTCAGCTACACGTACGAGCACAAGTCTGGGCTCAAGGCCCTTGGCGCCGTTACTTCACAGGTGGCGGAAAACAGCGTCACTCTTCCCACGCCGGTTGACTTCGACACCAGTCAGGCGAACGCGGCGGCGAACTATAAATTCAAGCACCTCTACCTGTCGCTCGCTTATTACGGGTCGTTCTTCACCGACAATGTCAGCTCCGTCACGTGGCAAGACGTGGCCGATCCGACCAAGAGTGCCACGCTGGCGAACCCACCGAGCAACCAGTTTAACCAGTTCACGTTTATGGCCGCGGAGAAGTTTAAAGACAACATGAAGCTTGTCGTCTCCGGATCTTACGGGCGCAATACCCAGAACGACCCCTTCCTGGGCCCCTCGACGGCGGCTAACGGACAGTTGGCATTCGGCCTGCCCGTTCCATCGCTCAACGGGCTTGTGGTGAGCAGCCTGGTCAACGCGAAGTTCACTGCAAAGCCCAACAAGAAATGGAACCTCGTTGCAGCCTATAAGTTCTTCAACCGCGACAATCAAACCCCTGTCCATACCTACTTCTTCCAGGATGCGAACGAGACGAAGAGCGGCGCTTCGCCCTTCGCCGGTCTTTATGGAGTGCCTGCCGGGTTGGGAAGCAACACGAATATTTACCAGAATCGCGCCTACAGCGAGATGACCAACCAGGCGGACGGGGAGGCGGAGTACACAATCGCGAAGAAACAGTGGCTCAAGGCCAGCTACCAGTGGCAGAAAATTGACCGCACTTGCCCCGGCAGCTGGATCGGTTGCGCCGACGCGCGTACGACCGATGAACACACGCTGGGAGCGGACTGGCGCAGAACATCCGTTGGGAGCCTGACCGGAAGAGTTAGCTACGCGTATTCGTGGCGGAGGGGAGCGTACAACGAGGATGCGTTCCTAGCGCTTGTTCCCATGGCGAACCAGATCCCTGCAGGAGGCGCGACCGAGAGCGCTTTCGCGTACTTGCAAGCGACCGGGCTGACGGCGTACGGTCCGATCGCTGGTCTGCCAAGCAGTCCGCTCACCGGCAACGCAGCCATCTTCACCCCCAATAACAACATCGTGCCCCAGTCTCTCTATGGCAGCCGCAACAACATCAACGAATTGCCGGGGATGAGACGGTACATGGAAGCCGACCGCAATCGCCACAAGGCGCTTTCCGACCTGGATTGGCAGGCGACAGATAAGCTCTCGATTCATGGCAACGGCGAATACACCGATGACGATTACCTCAACTCTGCCTACGGTCTGAAGAAAGATGTCTTCTGGGCAGCAAGCATGGATGCCAGTTACGCGGCGAGTGAGAACCTTGTCGCCGACGTTTTCTATACCTACGACAACCGGCGGCTCCTTACCAGGGGCGACGCCTACGGCAGCAACAGCACTACGGCGTTTGTCGGTCAGGCTGCTGACACGCTCATATCGGGCGGGTGCTATCCAACCGTTGTGGCGAGGAATGCCAGCGCCAAAATAGATCCGTGCCTGAACTTCTCCAAGGGCGATCGCGATAAGATCGATACGCTTGGATTCTCGCTCAGCAGGAAGGGCCTGCTATCCGGCAATCTCGAACTGGCAACCCAGGTCTTGTACACCCGTGCGCGAACCGATACCTCGGTCTTAGGCGGAAGCTATGTCAATAATCCGCTCGCCCTCGCAGCGCCTGCTCCGCCGTTGGCTTCCGGAATAGCAGCGGTATTTTTCATCCCGGCAGTGAATTACCCGACGGTGAGAGATGACGAGATCACCGTGTCGCCGACGGCACAGTACGTGATCAAGAAAAAGACCACACTGAAGGCCTTCTATCAGTTCCAGCGGATGATGTCGTCCGATTGGATCTATCTAGGCATGCAGTATGGCAGCGGCGCGAATTTCTTGCCCTCGAACGAGAAAGCGCCGAACTACGCCATCAGCGCCGGGGGACTCTCGCTGGTTTACGCGTTCTAGGCATCATCGATGATCCGAAGCTATTCGCAGGCCGATCAAACGCGCTTGTCGTTACTTTGGCGAAGTTCGTTGTCTGTCCAGAAGGCACACCTTTTGAAGCGACGCAGCACATCAGTTTTGGCCGCCTATTTTCAGAGATGTTGCAGTACCTCCAGCGGTTCGCCTTTTGGAACAATCTTGCGCGGTGGTCTGCAGCCCCGAGTCGAAGCCGGAGTGTCAATGATGAGAACTTAGGATGACCTGAGAAAGCGAAGTTCCCGAAAACGGTGTTTTGAGCAAGTTCGAGAATCCCATCCACGCCTTCGGCGTGGATGGGATTTTCAACACTCACCCGGCAACCAATTGAGTGGCGGCATAAACCTTGTACGGTTGGCGGAATTGACTGTATCCAGCACAGACTCATCAACTTTTGGTGACTCGCTATACTAAGTAACCGTAGAATTAACAGCCTACCTATTTCACCCCATCCTCCCGC
>DHWW01000005.1:15383-15641 GCA_002413385.1 Granulicella sp. UBA5172 | reverse complement strand
GATCTTCGACGATCCCTTCCCCCAACTCGACATATCGGTATTGATCCCGTCCTCGATGAGTGCATGAGCGATTTAAGACGAGTGAGAGACCCACGACTGTTGCCCCGGCAAGCCGCCGGGAGAATCCGCTTCAGAGGTGTCCGTTTCGTATATAACATTTCCCTACTACAACTCTTCAACCTTCAAACAACCTCTATGACCCTGTTAAAAAACTATGTAATTGAACCTACGCGAGTCCTGAACGCAGAGCCGAAGGGC
>DHWW01000005.1:318-15234 GCA_002413385.1 Granulicella sp. UBA5172 | reverse complement strand
TCTTCCAGTTGCAGTGTGAATTCCGGTGTCTGCATATAATCGGCGTATCCTCGGAAGCTCAAATTACGCCAGCCTAAGTTCGCGATTGCGCTCTTCACTGGATGTCGAAAGCCTCCAAGCCCAGGCATGTATAGGTATCGCACGCGGTCGCAATCGAGTGCAGCAGAGAGCTCTTCACGGTTGTATTGCGGATTGTGGCGAGAACGCGGCACGGTACGGACATCGACCAGCCGTTCAACAGCATTCGCCTTAAGCATCTCGAGAAACTCTGTGATCGGTCGCGTCGAATGGCCGACAGTGTATACCCGCACAATGCGAATCCTCAATATCGTGCTCGTGAGTAGCCATGTGCACCTTAAAGCGGGCAACGTGACTGGAGAGTGACTACATCAGACATCACAGGCATTAGCAGAAGAACAATATCGTGAATGTTAACAGAAGAGAGATCCCGTGGTATCAGTTGGACGGAACTTTGACTCAAGGTTGGGAAGAAGCTACAGCAAGGAGACAAATGATGAGCACAGCTGCTGCATGGCCGACTTTCGTATCCAAACTAAAGGATCGGAAAGAAGTGGCCGAGCGAACCATAGCGTTTCGATTTGAAAAGCCATCCGGCTGGGGGTTCAAGGCAGGCCAGTTTATTGATATGACGTTGCTCGACCCTTCGGAGACCGATTCCGAAGGAAATACACGAGGATTTTCGATTGCGAGTGGCCCTCACGAAGAAACGCTGCTGGTGACGACGCGCATGCGCGATACGGCGTTCAAACGAGTGATCAAGACTATGCCAATTGGCACCGCGGTTAAAATTGAAGGACCCTTCGGAGATTTAACGCTCCCCAATAACGCTAGCCGAGCGATCGTGTTCCTTGCAGGAGGTATTGGCATCACGCCGTTCCGAAGTATGCTGGTTCGGGCAGCGACGGAGAAGCTGCCACATCATATTTTTCTCTTTTATTCCAACCGACGACCGGAGGATGCTCCATTCCTTGAAGAGCTTCAAATATTGGAACGAGAGAATCCAAATTACAATCTTATCGCCAGCATGACTGAAATGGAGAAATCGCACCGGTCCTGGGACGGAGAAACAGGTGTGATAAATCAAGAGATGCTTACCAAACACCTAAAGGACGCCGGATCGCCCATCTACTATATTGCTGGGCCTCCGGCGATGGTCAAGGGTCTGCACGAAATGTTACACAAGGCGGGAGTGGACGATGACGATATCCGCATAGAAGAGTTCGCTGGCTACTAAGCAGATACTCCTGCGAGGAGGATAAAAGTATGAATCCGACACAACAGCTCCACGATCTCGGGCAGAGTCTCTGGCTCGACAACATCACCCGTGGGCTCCTGACAAGTGGGACACTCCAACATTACGTTGAAGAACTTTCGGTCACCGGGCTCACTTCAAATCCTTCGATCTTCGACCTTGCGATTAGAAATTCAAGCTTCTACGATGAAGCCATCTACCAGAAGACGAAAGCAGGCAAGTGCGGTGAGGAGCTCTTCTTTGAACTCGCTGTCGATGATCTGAGACAGGCCAGCGACCTCTTCCGGTCGATCTACGATCGGACCAATGGTATCGATGGCTGGGTATCGCTCGAAGTCTCACCCCTGCTCGCTTACGACACGGCGGGCACCATCGCCGAGGTCAAGCGCCTTCATATTCGCGTCGAGAGACCGAATCTTTTCGTTAAGATTCCCGGCACTCGCGAAGGTCTACCGGCAATTGAGGAGTCTATCTTCGCCGGAGTGCCCGTGAATGTGACCTTGCTCTTTTCGCGCGAACAATATCTGGCTGCTGCTGACGCGTATTTACGCGGTGTTGAACGGCGCATCCAAGCGGGACTTCGACCGGATGTGTGTTCGGTGGCTTCAGTCTTCATCAGCCGCTGGGACAAAGCGACGATGGGGAAAGTCCCTACAGAGTTGCAAGACAATCTCGGGATCGCCGTCGCCAAACAGACCTACGAGGCCTATCGTCAACTGCTGGACTCACCTCGCTGGCTCCGATTGGCGAATGCCGGGGCGCGACCACAACGTCTGCTCTGGGCGAGTACAGGCACCAAAAATCCGAATGCCTCAGATGTTCTCTACATCAAGGCGCTTGCCGCGCCGTTTACCATCAACACGATTCCTGATGCCACGTTACACGCCTTTGCCGACCATGGGGTCTTGGGAGAGCTCCTGCCCTTTGACGGGGGAGATGCTGAGAAGGTAATAGATAAGTTCGCGCAGGCCGGCGTTGACCATGACCGCTTGGCCGCCGATCTTCAGCGCAAAGGCGCTGAATCCTTCGTAAAAGCCTGGAAGGATCTGCTCAATTCCATCGAGTCGAAAGGAACCGCTCGCCGTGAGTCCAGGGGCTAACTCATGCGCGACTGAGTGCCTTGCCTGAGTGGTGCACGATGGCTGGTTCGCCCGGATGATGGTCAGTCTCGCGTACGCTGTACATTGTGTTATCTGCGGTGGTGCCCATCTTGAACACACCAGTGACCGTGCCATGGCCGATGGCACTGCGGTAATGCCATGACACTTTGGTGCCAACGGGGATTGTCTTGAACTCCTTTTCTTTAGTAGCCATATCATCTCTCCGTTGAGGTTGACGTACTTTCATCGACCAGCAACCAGACTCAGGATTGTCTCTGATACCAGCAATGTCGAGCCTGCCTTATGTTTGACGGTGGCGCAACTGGTGAGGATGTCAAGTGTCGGAACATTCTTTACATTCTGTCCCGGGGCATCCTTTACACGGGTGTGGACGGTTTGCGAGTATGCTCATGGAAGGAAAAGACATGACTACTTCGTCCGATCAGTCTGTTCGCCAAATTGTCGTCGAACATCCAGAAGCCATCACTGTGCTGGAGCGGTATGGGATTGATTACCGCTGCGGCAGCGAGTCCACGTTAGCTGAGGTCTGCAATCGGCGTGACCTTGATCCCACACCGGTGCTTGAAGCTCTAGAACGACAGCAACAGGACGCGAGCACGTTTGAGCTAAAGTGGCAGAAGGTTCCGCTTAAAGAGATCAGCGAGTTTATCGTGAAGCATCACCATGCAATCGCGCGTGAGCAACTCAAGTTGATCCGCCCACTGGCAGCCAAGGTAGAACGCCAACACGGTAAAGAGCACCCAGAACTTTTTCAAATGAGTGAGGCGTTTGCCGCAATCAGCACAGAACTCGAGTTCCACTTCTTTTGGGAAGGGACGATCCTCTTCCCGTACATTTCGCAACTGGATAACGGACAAGGATCGAAATCGCCGTCTACTTGCGCCTGCGGAGACGAACCCGTCGACCACGTATTGACGGATCACAGACACACTGGTAATGAACTTCGTCTGCTGCGTGAGTTGAGCAATAATTATCATCCTCCCGCTGACGCATGCACCTCCTACGGGCACTTTATCGACCCCTGGAAGATTTCGATAAGGACCTCAGCGAACACATCCATTTGGAGAACTACATCCTATTCCCTCGAGTTCTTGAGCACTCGCGAGTTTGTGACTAGAGCATCCCCCGAAATGGCGTGAGGTAGACGACGCTCCAGAGGTTCGATCCAGCGCCACGGAGTTGCGTAGTGATCGCAACAGACGTATTGCGGCTGTTGCAGAGCACCAAAAGCGAGGGCGGACCAAACAGAGTACAAGGAGAGAAAAAGCCATGGTACTGGAACTCACGATCATTCCACGGGGACAAAGCCGTTCGATCAGCGGCGACATCGCCAACCTCGCTACGATCATCGAGGACAGCGGCCTGGATTACAAGATGACCGCATTTGGCACATTGATCGAAGGGACGTGGGACCAACTTATGGAAGTAGCAAAAAGCTGTCACCTCGAAACTCGTAAGGAGAACGAGCGGGTGTTGACCATGATGAGACTGGACGATTACGGGGAACGGACCGGCGAAATTGAGGGTGCCGTCGACAGAGTCGAGAAGAAACTTGGTCGCCCGATAAGGAGGTAGGTGGTGTTCACTTCGCCTGAGACTCTTCCCGACGCGGGAAGGCAGTCTCAGTGATTAACGCTTTCCCGGCTTTTGTCGAGCGCTGGTAAGTTCCGTTTTCTGAAAGAAGTTTCCAAACGCCTGCTTCATCACTTGGCCGTTAACAACGGAGATGGACGTTGTCAATGGAATGTTCTTTGGGCAGATTTGCACACAATTCCCTGCAAAACTGCACTCATGAATTCCACCATCCTCCATCATGGCGCTTAGGCGCTCGTGCTTCAAGGTAGCCCCCGTGGGATGCATGTTGAATAGGCGCACCTGATTGATGATGGCAGCTCCAACAAATCGCGTAGGTTCGCTATACTGCGGGCAAACTTCCATACACAAGCAACAGGACATGCAACGTGAAAGTGGATAGGCTTGCTCCTGGACCGCGGGGTCGATATGCGGACCTGCGCCGAGATCATAGGTTCCATCTATGGGAACCCAGGCCTTCACCTGCTTCAAGTTATCAAACAGAACGCTGCGGTCTACGGCTAAGTCGCGTACAACAGGAAATCGTGACAGCGGTTCGAGACGGATGGGATGTTTCAGCTTATCGATGAGGGAAGAGCACGCCATCGCCGCTTGGCCATTGATTCGCATAGCGCACGATCCACAGACTTCCTCCAGGCAATTCGAATCGTATGTAATTGGCATCGTCTGTTTTCCAAGGCGATCTACCGGCTCCATGGCGATGTCCATCAGTGCGCTGATGACGTTCATGCCGGGTCTCCAACAGAGTTCAAATTCTTCCCAATAGGGCTCCGAATTGAGGGTGTCCTGTCGTTTAATATCCAAACGAACTGTTTTTTCCACCATGCCAACTCCTAATGTCGCGCTGCGAAAAGCCGCCAAAGTAGAGGCACCTGCGGCTGAGAGGATCTCTAGCATCCCGGTACAAAGGATCGAGTAGGCCAGTTCGGCTGATCCAGGCCATCGGATTTACGATGATTTCTTACCATGTAGATGATGCTGGAGAAACTCTCGCAACGCCACCGCACTATTATGCTCGGTGTCATGCGAGCTGTATACCAGGATCAACGTCCATGCCTTGCAGCCGCTCTCGGCATCGTACGCCCGCTCCAGTTGAATCATCTCAAGCTCCATTAAGCCGGTTGGCCTGCGCCTGCTGATTCAACCTCTGGGGACCGTGCGGGTTTTGCATCATCACAGAGAAGCTTACGGATTTCTATTTGTCCATTCTGTATACGCACCTGGAGGCAGGGCTGCGGATGGACAGCGGGTCCATCAAGCACCCGACCATCTTCCAGCATGAACCTGGAAGCATGCCATGGACATACGATGCTGTCGCCAACCAGCTTACCTTCCGAAAGTGGCCCATTGAAATGAGAGCAGGTCTCCGCCAGAGCGAAGATCCGATCGCCGCGACGAACCAGCAGGATGGGCACGCCGTCGTGTTCGGCGCGGGTTGGCTTAGCCTCCGCTAGGTCGGACTCGGCCATCACCGGAACAAAGTCCTGGGGGAACGCCGCGCCATCGGTCCGATCGACGCCCACCCTGTGCTCATACACCATCTTTCCGCCGAGATGAGCCGCTATGGACATAACGGCATATCCGAGGCCGGCGAAGACACGTCCGCTGGTTCGCGACTTCTTCTTGCGGAGGACGAGAGAGGTAATGAAGAGCGCTGTGGCACTGACGTTCAGCAGGCCGTGAATCATTCCGAGGCGGCGAGCCGGAGCATCGGCGTCCTGCCAATCTGTCACACCGGTTACAGCTGCGCCCACTGCGCCCGCCAACCCTATTCCGATCGACGCATCCGCGGCCACGGCAAACTCACGCTTGTGGCTCATCAGATCGAGGCCATCGAATACAAGCGCAACAGTCCAGGCCCCAATCGGGATGTCCGTAAGGATCACATGGAGCGGTTCGCCAATCCACGTGCCATTCAGGAAATTCTTAACTGCCTGTCCTCGTTCACCTCCACTGGCGAACGCTCTGTGGACTAGCTTCTGAAGAGTCTCCTCAATTGGTTTCAGCTGAGGTATCCGCGATTCTTCACAGTCAATACCACCAGTAATGTCCGGGGTTGTCGCCATCTTCTCCTCCTGATACGAGCCGTCGCCAGCCCGTCCATGATGAGATGCGCATTTGATAATCGACGGGCAGAGCGGCACCCCGCTCCTGACTTTGAGCTACATAGCGGGTCGGCTGTCCGGTTCTGGTCGTTCGAATGATGGGCGCCCGATCTCTCCGCGAGCTTCCAAACGTGCGAGCAGCAGATAAAAATACAACATTCCTCGCTGCGGCCCGAGCGCGCTCAGAACGGCTTGGGCATCGAACGGCGCTGACCCGGCGACGAGTGCGATGTTGCTTGCCACGCTGGTATCGTTAGCGGGCAACACGTCCAGTCTCCCGAGGCCGCGCAACAGAATCATAGCTGCCGTCCACGGACCGATCCCCTTGATCTGGCGGAGGACCGCTGCCGCATCCAGACTCGGAGAGGTCTCCAGCGCTTTCTCGTCAAGGAGGCCGGAGTCGAGTGCTTCGGCGACGCGCCGCAAGGTCGCAAGCTTATCCGCGCTGAGCCCGGTTGCACGCAACAAACCATCGCTCGCGGTCTGAACCCTTTCTGCAGATGGAAAGACAAAGCAAGGGGTAGGCAGCTCGGCGACTTCGACCGGTTGCCCAAGTGCAAGCACCATGCGTTGCATGGATCGCGCTGCCGAACGCAGGCTCACCTGCTGAAAAACGATCGCGTTGGCGCAGGCCTCCCAAAGCGTGGGATAGCGAGGGGGTTTTACGCCACTCATGCGGGTAACGAGGGGAGCTAACCAGGGAACGTGCGAAGCCGCAAGATTGAAGTCAGTGAGATCGCGATCGACTGTGAGCATCCGGCATACCGAGTCGAGCGCTGTGGAATCGTATTCCGTATCGGCCTCGATAGTGATGAAGAGGCAGTCCTCATGTTGCAACTGCGTGGCACGTACGACGACCGGCGTGGGGAAACCGGAGAGGGCGCGTATGTATTGCCCCTCTGGCGTGAACCGATCGACTACGTTGGTCGAGAGGCGCCGGAGCACACTTACCGTGAGATCGAGACGGTATGGCATCTTGAGGGGAACTTTATGTTCGTGGAGCAATTGGCACCCGCATCCATGATTCGAGTAGCGCCACAATTCTACGTGGCAGAACGTGATTCCAGCGCACCAAGGTGCGGCGCCACTTGTCGCGCATCCAAGTATAAGAGAGCCTGGACCCGGAGTATCATGGATTCGGACGATCCGCTTCAATCCGTTTCTTTCCTCCGGCAACTCCAATGGGCGGAACAGAACTACGGCTCCCGAAATTGCGACACATGTCACCGGAATGGGCCACCGAGCTAACCGAGCTATAGGAGAAGAGGCAATGACCAGAAAGCAGGCTACGAAGCACTTCAAGGTTGGCGATCACGTCAGTTGGAACTCGGAAGCCGGTCACGTCAGCGGCAAGATTACAAAGGTGATCACCTCCGAGATTGAGTTCAAAGGGTATAAGGTTCACGCAAGCAAGGATGAACCGCAATACGAGATCAAGAGCGACAAAACGGATCACATTGCGATGCATAAGGGCTCGGCGCTCACCAGGCTCTGAGGGTGAGAAGTTGATGCAGAAATTATGTAAGGTGCATGAAGACACAACCAAGCTGCGACCGCCGACCGCCGACGTGATTCGTGCTGCGGCGGGTTGTCGTATACCCGACCCCATCGCCCCCGATCTCAAAGTTCTTTTCTGCGGCATCAACCCAGGGGCTATATTCCGCAGCAACAAAGCGTCATTTTGCGCGACCCGGTAACAGATTTTGGCCGGCGCTGCACCTGGCGGGATTCACACCCCGGGTATTAGCGCCGAACGAAAGCCATGATCTTCTCGAACTGGGATACGGGATTACAAGTCTGGTGCGCCGAGCCACAGCGACAGCTCGCGAGGTGGCGGCCGAGGAACTTGTGGCCGGCAGGCGCAGGCTCGCACGCACAATGCGCATCCACCGCCCACGCTGGGTTGCGGTCTTCGGCGTCAGTGCTTACCGCGTAGCCTTTGGCCAACCGCGCGCAGAAGTCGGCCAGCAGCAAGATACTCTCGGAGGTGCAGGCGTATGGCTGCTTCCCAGCCCAAGTGGTGCAAATGGAAGCTACCCACTGGTGGAACTCGTCGATAAGTTGCGCGAATTCTATGCAGCAGTCGGTCAGGCGAAGCCCGGTCTGATGACAGACTTGTAGGCGTTGCGTGCAACTCACCAGCGAATCTGCGCTGAGTTAGGGTTCCTGCGGATAGATCTGGACGTCACCAGTATCCATGAGAGTGCCCGACGCACCTGGCATCTGAGATTACAGGATCATATAGGAGCAGCGTGACATGATCGCATTCGATGCAGCGCATAAGGCCGTTCATTATCCGCCGGACCGGCGGGTCCGGATTTGGCTCCAACCGTCGTTTATTGTGGTTCCCATTTGCCTGCACGCTTGTTGTGCTGGGGCTGGCGTGGGGCCAGGCGGCGGTCTTTGGATTGCCCTATCTCGCACCCGTACCTGAATTTAATGCGGCCACTTTCACCGGGGTGCATGGCTTTCCGTGGTGGATTCGCTGGGCACACTTTTTCAACTTCGTTTTTCTGATGATGCTGGTCCGCAGCGGCTTGTCGATTCTGATGGACCATCCACGTCTTTATTTCAATAACGACTGCACGCCAGGAACGGAATGGATCCGATTCACGCCGCTGCATGTGCCAATAGATCGCATTTGGACCGCGAAAGACGATGCGCGGTACATCTCACCCCTGGTCGCGTTGCCAAACGTATACGCCATCAACTTCATCGCTAAGCGCGTGATTGCGTCGCCGTTGTAGCCGTCGATCTTCACGAGCAGTTCGGGCAACTCCTTGGCATCCACGCGAGCACGGTTCCAGTCTGGGCTTCGGCCAAAATGTCCCTCGGCTTGAAATCCGCGGCCGGGTTCCGACTTGCAATATCGCGAGCGATCGCAAAGCGAAAAACCTGCGATGTCGTCTCGTGGATACGTTTGGCAACGTCCCTGGCATCCCGCTTCTCTACCGCGATCATGAGTTGGCGCACATCAGCCGCCGTCACCGCATTGATGGATTTGTGGCCGTACGCGGGGAACACGTCAGCTTCCATGCGCCGCATCGTGGTATCGGCGTGTCGAGGCGACTTGCCGATCAACCACCACTTCCACCAATCACGGGCGACATTCTCGAAGCTGTTTTCCTCTTCACGCTGCCGAGCTTCGGATTCCTTCTGCTTGGCCTCACCCTCGGCCTTGCGCTCAGCCATGGGATCGGTGCCAGCGACCAAACTCTTGCGTGCTGCGAGATGAAGTTCACGGGCCTGGGCGAGACCGACGAGCGGGTATTCACCCAACGCCATGAGTTTCTCTTTGCCATCGAACCGATAGCGCCAACGCCAAAGCTTAGACCCGCTGGGATTGACCAGAAGGAAAAGGCCCTCCCGGTCGTACATCTTGAATGGTTTCGTACCGGGCTTTGTTCCCCGGATCGCGGTATCCGTCAACGCCATTTTGGGCCTCCTACATGGATCGTGGTTCCGTACCCCACTTCTAATTCTAACGAAATTGTACCCCTATCCGTACCCCACTTTTTTGCTGGCTGTCCTCGCACCAACGCGCACCTCCTCAGACGAGGTTTTTCGTGCCCCGACCAAGTGGAGTGAATAGCAACTTGTTTATTTTCAACTATTTATAGCGTCCGAGGAAGTGCGAAAAGGTGCGGAAAAGGGCAAAGAAAAACGCGCGCCGGAGGCGCGCGTACAGGCTTTTGGTTGCCCCCCAGGGATTCGAACCCCGATCGAGCGAGTCAGAGTCGCTAGTCCTACCATTGAACGAGAGGGCAATACAGGTTTTATCGGCAGCTGCAGGCTCGGCGGGAGCCACAATCAGCCGCCTCTGTGAGTGTACGGGGGATGAGCCCATGGGTCAACCTTCTGCACCATTACCGAACCACACATCGTTCCTCACCATCCGGCGTGGCCGCATGGAGAATCCCCGCGCACCGCAAGCGCCTCATTTCCGTCCTTTGATTCCACCAGCGCCTGTCGATAGAACCATCCGATTGCAGATGCGCTACTCTGAGAGAACAACTCGAAGGGTACCTCGAAGACTCCCCCATGCCAAAGCCATACAGCACTCCAACCATCGACGAATATCTGCGCCAGCGCCTCATGCCCGTCGAAGGCGCGATTCCTCACCTTCCCGGCATCGAGATGTTTGGCAGCTCCATTCCTGCCGGAACCGTCGGCGGAGACCTCTTCGAGTACATCAATTTCCAACAGCGTTACGACATCGATGCACGCATTGAGCGCGCCCAGCACTTTGCCGTCGAGTTCCTCGAGCCGCTGCCTCCTGGCTCCCCCATCCGCAACTCCGTCGACGACCACGTCGAATGGTTGCACAGCCGCCCCGACTACACGCCCGAGGCGGAAACCGAGTACCGCTTCGCCCGGAACTCCGAGCAGATTCGCGTCGCCGAAGACCTGCGCGAGCTTTATTCAACCGCTGGAATTTTGATCGTCGACGCCCAGGGCCACGGCATCATCCCGGCAAAGATTGCCTCCACGGTGCACGACACTTTCCATGCATTGATGCTTACCGAGCTGGACCGCTACGGAAAAACTACCCCCAGGCTCTTCGAAAACCTGAACCTGAGGATGGCGCAATCCGTCACCGCTCGCAACGCCCTCGGTCTGAGCGAGACAGAACAGGCGCGAGAGATTGCAACCATGCTGTATGGCGAAGTGCACCCCGGCGGAAACTTCCGCTTCGCAAACTTCGGCCACCCTCCCCCGCTGGTCTTCTCCGCAAAGTCCTCCCGCCTGCTTTCGGTGCATGAGGACCACATGGCGCAGTTCCTCGCGCTCGGCCTTCAGCTCCCTGCCGATCATCCAGATCGCCTGCGCTACTTCTCGATGAACCTGCGCAAGCGGCGCATCCGCTCCGATGACATCTCCGAGATCACCCTCATCAACCCCGGAGACATCCTCATCCTCTATACCGACGGTGTGTACGACGGCAGCGATCCGCAGGCCTGTGCGTCGCTCGAAGCTATCCTTCAGCAACACCACCAGAAGTCAGCCAAAGACATCTGCGAAGCGCTCATGGAGTACGCCATCCAGCAGGACGAGCTCCTTCGCCAGGCCGGCGACGAAGCCCTCATCGACGACAAGACCGTCTTCATCGTCAAGCGCACCTGAACCTCGCATAAGACCGACGACGGCCCGCCCACCCCTACTCCTCGCGCAGCACTTCAAGCGGCTTCTGCCCCAGCACCCGATGGCTCGCCATCCATCCAGCCACCACCGTCAGCATGGCCACCGCGATCCACGTGCCTAGATTCATCCACGGTTGAAACTGATAGTCGAAATGCAGCACGCGCAACAGCAACTCACGCGCCAGCAGATTTGCAAACACCAGCCCCACCGCTCCCGCAATCAATCCCAGTACCGCAAACTCGATCGAGAAGATCGTCGCAATCCGCGGCCGCGTCGCACCCAGCGTCTTCAGCACCACCACCTCGCGAATCCGCCGGTACCGCGTCCCCGCAATCGCACTCGCAAGAATCACAATGCCCGCAAAGATGCTGAACGCCGCAAGAAACTGAATCACATACGTCACCTGCAGCAGCACCTGCCGAATCACCTCCAGCGTCGCCGCCACATCGATCACCGTCACCGTCGGGAAATGTTCATACAGCACCCGCCGCAGCATCGCCGTAGCGCCCGGATCGCAATGCACGCCGCCGTACCAGACCACCGGCAAGCCTGCCAGCGCCGGCTCGGGAAGAATAAACTCCGCGCGCGAAAACGTATGCCGGCTATCCGCCTCATACACCGCAGCAACCGTCGCCACCATGCGATCGTCCTGCGCAGAAAGCGTAATCGTATCGCCCGGCTTCACCTTCATCCGGTTCGCACGGCCGCGCTCAATCGCTACCAGCGGATGGCTCGCCGAGTCCGCCGCCATCTGTGCCGTCCACCACTTCCCCTCCACCACCTTGTCGCCCGGCGGAGGCGCATCCGCCGTCGGTGCCCACGTCAAATTCAACGACTGCCCAGCCCTCCCCATGTGCTGCAGTTTTAACTTATCCATCGCAACGCTCTTGATCGCAATCAGCCGCGAACTCACCACCGGCACAATCTCCGGCGTCCCCTTCACTGAGGCCTGCTGCGACAGCAGCACCTTCACCCCCATCACCTCGTCGGTGCTCATGTCGATCAGAAAAATGTTCGGCACATTCTCCATCGTCGTCACATGCATCTCGTTCACAATCGACCGCTGCACCATGTAAACCGCAGCAATCTGCATCACGCCCAACCCCAGCGCCGCCAGCAGCGCCGCCGATGGATTCCCTGGCCGATACAAATTCGCAAGCCCATGCCGCAGCGACGATGGCAGATGCAACCGCGTCCCCCGCAAAAACACCCGCAGCAGCCACAGCATCACCGCCGACATCGCCAGCAGCACCATCAACACCACCACCAATCCGCCCGCAAACCATTCCCCCACCTGCCGCGAATCCGATACCCGCGTAGCCAGCAACACCAGCCCCGCAAGAATAAAAACGCTCGCCACAATCTGCGCAATCGACCCCTTCAACTTCCGCAGCATCCGCGTCGTAAACGGATCATCCGACGCTTCTACATTCCTGCGCAGAATCAAAATCGGTCGCACATTCCGAATGTCCAGCAGCGGCGGCAGCGTAAACAACAACGTCGTCAGCAGCCCCGCGCCCAGCCCCAACCCAATCGCATGAACATCCAGCCGCAAGCTCGGCGTCAGATGCAGCAGCTTCGCCAGGAACAGCGGAAACGCCATCTGCACACCGATCCCCAGCACCACGCCGAGCACACCTCCGCCCAGTCCCAGCAGTAGCGTCTGCATCAGGTAAATCTTCATCACCTGCGTCGATCCCGCGCCCAGCGACTTCATAATCGCAATCGAATCCAGCCGCTGTTGCAGGTGCGCGCGCATCGCCATCGCCACACCCACCGCTCCCAGCACCAGCGCCACCAGGCTCATCAGCGACAACAACCCCGTGGCCCCATCCAGCGCCTTCGTCAATGCCGGATTTGCCTCGCGATAATCCGTGATCTGCGCCTCCGGCAGTAGCGTCTCCAGCTTTGTCTTCAGCGCCGCAACCGCCGCGTCGGACAGCGCCTGCCCCGGCTTCGCTGGTGGCAGCTTGAACAGATATCGCCGCGTCACCCGCGACCCCGGAGCCATCAGCCCCGTCGCCGCCAGCGCGCGCTGCGTCAACAAAACCCTCGGCCCTGCCGCAAACGATCCCGACAACCGGTCCGGCTCATCCTCCACCACCGCCGCAATCCGAAACCGCTCCGTCCCCAGCTTGATCGAGTCCCCTACATGCAGATGCAACCGCAGCAACAGATCATCCCCCACCGCCACAGTCGTATCCGTAAGCGCCTGCTTCAACGGAATCGCAGGCTCCAGCACCACCGTCCCATAGAACGGATACTTCGCCGGATCAACCGCCTTCAACGACACCAGCAGCGGATCCAGTGACGTAGTCGACGACGCCATCGACAGCATCTCCGTCACCGGCGATTCCTCATTCCCCGCCGCCGTCAGTTCCTTCAACCCCGCCTGCTGATCCGGCGTCGCAGGAGTATTCGTCCGCGCCGCAACGTCCGCCGCCATAATGCTCCGCGCCCTCAGCAACAGCGTCGTTCGAAACGCCGACGAGAACCCCCGCACACCCGTCAGCGCGGCAACCCCAATCGCCACCGACATGATCACGAACGTGAATTTCCCCCGCGAGGAATGCAGCTCCCGCGTCGCAATCCGTGCCGCCGTACCGTACGAAAGTCGCGCCATCTACAAGCCCACCGACGGAGCGCTCACCGGCGGCGCAGCAGCCTTCACCACATCGCTCACCACCAGCCCATCGCGCAGCGTAATCACCCGCCTCGCGTGCGCCGCCAGCGCCGGATCATGCGTCACCAGCACCAGCGTCGTTCCCTCCACATGATTCAAATGCAGCAGCAATTCCAGAATGTGTTCCCCGTTCACCGTGTCCAGATTCCCCGTCGGCTCATCGGCCAGCACAATCGGCGGCCGCAAAATAAACGCCCGCGCCAGCGCCACCCTCTGCTGCTCGCCCCCCGACAGCTGCACCGGATAATGATCCATCCGCGCACTCAACCCCACCGACACCAGCAGTTCCCGCGCCCGCTCCAGCCCCGCCTTCTGCCCACCCGAATCATCATTCAGCTCATACGGCAGCAACACATTCTCCAGCGCCGTCAGCGTCGGAATCAGCTGATAGCTCTGAAACACAAATCCGATCGTCCGCCCGCGCAGCTGCGCCAGCCTGTCTTCCGCAAGGTTGCTGATCACCGTCCCATTCAGCGCCACCGTCCCCGACGTCGGATCATCCAGCCCCGCCAGCAGCCCCAGCAGCGTCGACTTCCCCGACCCCGACGCCCCCATGATCGCCACAAACTCCCCACGCCCAACCCTGAAGTCGATCCCCTTCAAAATCTCCCCCGTCGCCCCGCCCGTCCCGCAGCGACTTCCGCAATCCGCTCACCACAATCATCGACGAGTCGTCCGCAGACCCCATCGCATTCCGCAACATTTCCGGTGACACAGCAGCAGGAGTGTTCAAGGTAAGTCGGCCTCTGACTAAAATGAAGTTGTGAATCAATTGCGCGTAAGAATTAGTTTATCCGGTCTTGGTCTCGTTGCTTTGACGGCCCTTGCCGCCAGCCTCGCCTGTACTGGCTGCAAGGACGTTCCCCGCCACGCAGAAGACCCCACGCCCACATCCTCAACCGAACCCGCGACCACCCCAGCGCCTGAAGCGCCCGCACCAACTGACACGCGCCCCCTCCTCATCTGCTTCGGAGACTCGCTCTCCGAGCCCACGAGACC
>DHWW01000005.1:0-281 GCA_002413385.1 Granulicella sp. UBA5172 | reverse complement strand
CCCAACGCCGGCATCAGCGGCGACACCACCAAGGATGGCCTCGACCGCATCGCCCGCGTCATCGCCCGCCATCCGCAACTCGTCGTCATCGAGTACGGAGGCAACGACGGCCTCCGCGGCCTCCCTCTCGAGCAGACCCAGGCCAACATCGCCAGCATGATCCAGCAGCTACAACAAAGCGGCGCCCAGGTCGTCCTCGCCGGCATCACCCTCCCCCCCGACTACGGCCCCGACTACATCAAAAAATTCGACGCCATGTACCCCGCGCTCGCGAAAAAATA
>DHWW01000181.1 GCA_002413385.1 Granulicella sp. UBA5172 | reverse complement strand
CTCACCGACGAAAACGTCCTTGTCCTCAAGTTCTACCTGCACATCTCGCGCACCGAGCAGACCGATCGGCTGCAGGAGCGCATCGACATGCCTGACAAGCGCTGGAAGCTCTCGCCCGCCGACTTCGCAGAGCGCCAGTTCTGGCCAAAGTACATCGACGCCTACGAAGAAATCCTGCGTCACACCAGCCACAAATACGCTCCCTGGTTCGTCATCCCCTCGGACTTCAAGTGGTATCGCAATGTGGCGATCTCTGCGATCCTGGTCGAAGCCATGCGCGGCTTGAAACTCAAATATCCCGCGGCCACCTTCAACCCCAAAGGCATCGATCTCAAGGAAGAGACTGCCGTGCAGGCTGCAAAACAGATGATCAAGCGCGCCTCCAGGTGAGCAGAAGTCCCGGGAGAATTCGCCTCACAGTGTAATCATCACCACCGCCGCCAGCGCGGCCACCATTCCCGCTGCCTGCCGTCCGGTCGGCCGCTCCTTCAGATACCACGCCGCCAGCAGGATCGTTCCCGCCGGATACAAACTAGCCAGCACGGACGCCACATCCAGCCGGCCCAGCCGTGTCGCCGCGATAAACAGCACATTGCCCGCGGTATCGAGCAGCGCCACCCCGCACGCCCACTTCCATCCCGCCAGCCAGCTCCCCGGAGCCTCCTTCTTTCCCCGCCGCAGCACCAGCAAGAGGGGCACGCACAGCGTCACGCTTGTCGCTCTCGCAATCGCCATGGGCATCACCAGCCCCAGCGGACTGGCCATTTTCAGCGCCACAAAATAAATCCCAAACGCCACGCCCGCAAAGATAGACAGTCCCATCGTTCTGCTGGATTCGCCCCTACTCTCCGGCGAGTCGCCAGCCGCGATCAGCCAGATCGCGCCGCCCGCCAGCACAAACCCCGCCAGCCGCATCCCCCCGGGAGCACCCTCCATCGCACTCGACACCACCGCCGGAATCGCCGCCGCCAGCAACCCGCTCACCGCCGCGGAAGCTCCCATCCCGCCCCTGCTCAGCGCCATATAAAACGCCACCACACCCAGCGCTCCGGTCGCGCCGCCCACCATCGCCCACACTACCGCCGCACCATGCGGCAACCCTGCGTGTTGTCCCAGCAGGATCCCCAGCACGATGCACAGGCTGATCGCATGCGCCAGAATCACAAACCGAATCGCCTCGGACATGCGTCCGCCCGCGGCTTTCACCCCCATGCCGCCGGAAAAATCACCGCCGCCCCATGAGGCGGCGGCAGCGAGCGCTATCAGCGCATTATTGTGGATTTCCAACCCCATCGCTTACGGTTTAGCCGCTGGCTTCGCCGGTGCGATTCGCCGAACGCTGTCCGCCGCTGACGGATAATATCCATCCTTGCAGATGATCGTCAGTCCAGACTTCAGGACGCGAACCTCGGTCCTGCGATAGCTCTCGTTGAAGGGAGACGCGGTGGTGTTGTACCCCACCGTGTATTGCGCCCGAACCTCTGCCGTAATCCGCTCGAAGCTATGCTCAATACCCTTCGGCCGGAACTCCGAATCCCACTGTCCGCCCGTTGCCGCGGTGTACTTCGGCAGCACATCGTCGCGCATCGTGAGCGGAATATGGATCCTGTCCAGAAATCCCATGCCGGGTATCGCCGAATCGCCCACCTGCGTGGCCCATACCGTCACATTGTTCGTCAGCAGGTACTTGATGACCTCTTTCTGATTCGCCTTGCTCCCGTATTCCTTTCCATCCGACACCACGTACACAATGCGGCGACGATCACGGGGAGCCGTCGAAACCACCTGCGCCGCCGCCAGGATCGCGTCATTCAGCGTGTGAAACTCCCTCGGAACCGTGAACGACAAGTTGCCTGCCGCATGGCCCGGATCGGCGACTCCGTCAACTGGCTGGTTGTTGATGATCGACCCATGGGACAGCGGCCCCGTCATGCCCATCAATGGATCGCGCCCTTCCCCCTTCGACCGTTCCAGAATCGCTCCCAGCCGCGCACTCTGCGCCGCCGTGAAGTCGGTCTGCTTGGTGACCCCGTTGTTGTAAGTGAAAACCGCCACCTCGTCATACGGTGTAAATGCCCCCTGCAGCGCACCCAGCGAGTCGTTGATCTTCTCCATCGTGTCGTGCGTCACGCTCTGGTCAATCACCAGCGCGACCGCCAGCGGAAGGGGATCTGACGAGAAAAATACTGGGTGCTGGCGCAGGCCATTCTCATACACCCGCACATCGCGCCACGTGATTCCCGGAACCAGGTTTCCCTTGGCATCCTTCACCGTAAACGTGATCGGGTGATACTGCACGCTCAACCGCAGCGTATTCTCCGCAGTCCGGGTTGATGCAGGAGGAACTCCCTGATCTTCCTCCTGCGTGGCCTGTGGTGTCGGCGTTGGACTCGCGGGCAACGAGTTGCCCGGCGTGATCCCGCCATTCTCAATCACCGCCGCATCAGGAGCCGACGGCAGCGCCGCCGCCACTGGCTGAATCGTATTCAAATGGGGCAGTGTCTGCGGCACAGGTGCATCCGGCACCTTCTGCTGTGTCGACTGCGGCGCAGCCTGCCCGCTCGCCTGACCTCCCGCGGCAGCCAGTGCCAGTACCAATCCACCCGCCCACATCATTTGCTTTCCCAACTTCATCCCTCATCCTCTTTCGCGATCACCAAACCACACGACCTCTGGAACCCGGGTCCGGAGTCCTTAGCAGCCCTTCGCTAAAACCCACTCCATCCCCGCCAGCCGTAGCGCGGCCTGGTACGCATCCTCTAGAGACTACCAGCGCAGAGCCACCCCCGCACCACTCTTCGGCTTCTTCCAGCGCAGAAGTCCCCTCTTCTCAGTCAGACGCGCAACCCCCGCACTTCGTTGTGCGCCAGCCTCCTCCTGGCGTCCCGGGCCGCCTGCCCTCGCCCATCCAGCGCGCTCTTCCACATTCGCGTATGCGAAACCCACGCATCTCCTGTCGTCCTGTCGCCCAAAAGCCCTGTCATAGCGTCTAATACTCCGTATGGGTCTGGTCTCAATGCGCCGCTTTTCTCCTCTCCCGCTCGCTCTCCTGCTTGCCTCCGTCTCCGCGATCCGCGCCCAGGAGGCCCCCTCCCCTGACGCCCCTCCCCCGGCCAGCAAAGCTCCCGCCCAGCAGGAGCACGTCGGCCACTCCAACGAGACCCTCCAACTCAACGTCAACCTCGTCGACGCCTATCTCTCCGTCCGCGACAAGAACGGCTACGTCGCCGGCCTCGGCAAGGAAGACTGCCAGGTCTACGAGGACAACAATCCGCAGACCATCAAAAACTTCACCCAGGAGAAAAATCTCCCCCTCACCATCGGCATTCTGCTCGATACCAGCGGCAGCCAGCAGAACGTCCTTCCCCTCGAGCAGGAGTCCGGCGCGCGCTTCCTCAAAGAGGTCCTCACCCCCAAGGACGAGGCCTTCCTCATCTCCTTCGACGTCAACGTAGACCTTCTCGCCGACTACACCAGCAGTCCCCGCGAGCTCACCCGCGCCATCAACCAGGCCTCCATCAACACCGCCAGCTCCTCGGCTGGAATTCCGGGAATTGGCGGCGGCCCCATGCCCACCAGCAATCCCCGCGGCACCCTGCTCTACGACGCCGTCTACCTCGCCGCTCACGACAAGCTTCAGATCCAGCCCGGCCGCAAAATCCTCGTGATCCTCACCGACGGCGGCGACCAGGGCTCGCAGGAGACCCTCAAGTCCCGCCTCCGAAGCCGCCCAGAAGGCCAACACCATCGTCTACGTCATCCTCCTCGCCGACCACCAGTTCGGCGGCGTCTTCGGCAGCCCCTTCAACGGCAAGGCGCAGATGGAGCAGCTCGCCCGCGAGAGCGGAGGCCGCGTCATCGACGTCGGCAACAGCGGCCGTCGCCTCGAAGACGCCTTCGACCAGATCCAGGACGAGCTCCGCACCCAATACCTGCTCAGCTATACCCCCGCCAACAAAGCCGCCGACGGCAAGTACCGCAAGCTCGAAATCGACTGCGGCAAGGGCAACAACGTCCAGGCCCGCAAAGGCTACTACGCCATCGTCGGCGACGACAACAGCGACAACTAGCCGCCCACCGCCCACGGCCCATCTGTCGTCGTCGTTGCTGTTGCCTGTTTCTCGCCGTCATCCTGAGC
>DHWW01000096.1 GCA_002413385.1 Granulicella sp. UBA5172 | reverse complement strand
TCCAACTCGGTCATGCGCAGCAGGTAGCGTTGATAGTCGACCTGCTCGACCGCGCACTGTCGGGCGATGTGATCGTACTCGCGCAGCATGGTGGGCAGACGCAGTTCTTTCAGGTGATGTTCCAACAGCAACTGCGGCGTGTCGGAGGTATGAACCGCGGTGTTCGGAGTATCGTTGCTCATGCGCACACCTCGACAAGCAGGCTCATATAGTCGGCGGCCTGTGTGGTGTGCACCTGGGGCAGCGGTAGGTGAGGATAGTTCTGCATATCGAGTCGCGGTGGTCTTCGTTCGATGCGGCACAACATGAGATGACGCACTGCATCGAAGCTGATCGTGCCGAGTTGCAAGGCGTCTTCGATGGCATGGCTTACTTCCGAGAGATCGAAGGTCTCCATCAGCCGCAGCACCTGAACATACTCGCGGCTACCATGCTTCTTGAGCCTGGCTTCGAGCAGACGCCGCAGTTCGGCGAAGCAGTCCGGCAACTTCCAACCGGCGAGTGGAGCCGCCTGGTCCAGAGCCCGCGTCTTCTGTTCGAGCAGCGCCAGATAGTGCAGCGGATCGAAGACTACCGTCTCGCGTTCATAGCTGCGCTTGTGTCGTGCGATGACCTCGCTGGCGCAGGCAATCACCACTTCATGCACATAGCCCTTCACCAGAACCTGACGGTGTCCGTACTCGGTTGGCACCGAGTAGTCGTTGCCGCGATAGCGAACCAGCGACAGCGAAGTGACTCGCACCGTGATCTTCTCGCAGGCTTCGTACGGAGTTGCGGGCAGCGGCAACATCGCAGCTCGGTCGCGCTCGAAGCGCTCGCCGATCGTCTCCGTGTGCCCGCGCAGCCGCCGCTCGCGCCGCTTGCGGCACTGCACTTCAAGATGCGCGTTGAACTCCTCCCAACTGTTGAAGTGCGGTATCGGAACCATGAAATTGCGTCGGGCATAGCCGACCAGGCCCTCGACCTTGCCCTTACCACCCCACGGACGAAGACCTGTCCGTGGGGGCCACGGCTTATCGTTCCCCTTGGCCGGTCGTCCGAACTTATCCGCAAACAGATAGTGACTCTGTAACTCGGAGAAGGCCCGCGTCTTACCCAGCCGCAATAATTTGACTCCTAACCGACTTATTACAGTAATCTCCGAGCAGAATGGACATGACCAGCTCAAATCGTGAAAGCGAAGCGGAAGATGATCTGCGTTCCCACCGAGTCGGAACGCCCGTCGGAAGTTGGCGGAATCGCTGCAAGTGCTGCTTGAGCCTTCCTCTCGCTATGACATGGGCAGCGGAGTTGACAATGGTCTGACAACCTGCCTAGCATGCGAAGATTCGAAACCGATCCCGAAGCCGGCAGCACATACATCCACAACCCGCAAGGAGTGCAATGACCAATCCGAATTCGAGCCATCAGGAAACCTCGCGTCGCAACTTTATCAAGGGCATCGCAGCAGCCCCAGTCGTCGCGCTGGCCACAGGCGGAAATCTTCTTGCCCAGGCACCGAGCGGACAGTCGACGGCCACCGCGCCAAACAACAAAGGGGCGAAGTCGAAATTCGTCGCCATACAGATTGGCGGACGGTCGTTCGTCGATGAAGGCGTCGACCAATGTCTGGACACCCTGCAGGAAACGGGGGGCGTGAATGTGGTGATGGCAACCGTGTTCACCTATGGGACTGGCCTGGCCGGACGGCAGGTCCGCAGCGAGCCTCTGCCGGACCATGGGGTGCAGGAGTACGACCGGGTGCACGGGGGAAGTTATACGAAGGTACATCCTGAGTTTTATGAGAACTCCGTTGTGAAGGACATCCGCGCTCCGGAACTGGGCGACTTCGACATTCTCGCCGACGTTATTCCGAAAGCCAAGGCGAAGGGCATGCAGACGTACGCACTGTTCGAGGAGGCATACAATCCACGCCTTATGCCGAACTTTGAAAAGGTGTGCGAGGTGGATGTATATGGAAAACTGGGGCGCGATACATGCTTCAACAACCCGTATGCCCGGGCGTTTCTGGCGTCGATGGTCTCCGACTGGATGACCAACAACGAACTGGACGGCATGATGTGGGAGTCTGAACGACAGGGGCCGCTGAACAACACCCTTGGCGCGCACTTCGGCAACATTAATACGCGCACGTCGTCGATTAATTGCTTCTGCAACCACTGCATCAGCAAGGCGAAAGAGGTTGGAATCGACGGAAGGCGTGCGCGCGAGGGCTATATCGCACTGGACCATTGGGTGACAAAGACAGTCAGCCAGCCGGCTAGGAGTGCCGACGGCAGCTTCGTGACGATGTGGAGGCTGCTGCTTGAATACCCAGAGATTCTGGCGTGGGAACGCTTCTGGTACACGAGTCAGGAGGAGATGTACGGGATCATCTATGGGACAGCCAAGAGCATCAACCCCAAGGCGAAGATCGGCTGGCACATTATGCACCTGGTCGCGATGAGCCCGTTCTACAGCGCGGATACGAACTATGCGCGCCTGGTCCACGTCTCCGACTACCTGAAGCCGTCGATCTATAACAATTGCGGGGGCCCGCGGTTCGCGCAATACATCCGGAACGTGCAGTCCACCATCTTCCGCGATCTGACACCGGAGGAGGTGCTGGAGATGCACTACAGGATTCTTGGCTTGCAAGGTGAGGCGACACTGGACAAATTGCCAACCAGCGGGCTTTCGGGAGAGTCGGTTGGTGTAGAGACGCGGCGCGCAATCACCGATGTCGACGGCGCGATACCGATCTATACCGGGATCGACATCGACATTCCCACGGGGTTGAACGAGAAGCGGACCCAGCCCTCCGATGTGAAGGCGGCAACGCTGGCGGCGCTGAAAGCGGGCGCAGATGGTGTTGTTCTCTCGCGCAAATATGCGGAGATGAAGCTGACGAACATCGCCGGGGCGAAGGAGGCGCTGCAGGAGTTTGGAGCGATGTAGAACGCCTATGGCGCGACGCGAGCGAAGACGTACGGGCCATCGGGAACGAGCGCGACACGCGCATCCGGCGGCACTCCGTGCATGACCGCGGCGATTGCTTCGTCGAGGGTTGCGTAGCTGCGGTCAGCAAGACAGCCGAGTTGCGACTTCGATACACCGGGAATGTAGAAGAACAACTCGTTCCGCAATTGGGTGAGGGCCAGCTTTTCGAGTTGCCATTGATCGACGACGACCTGGGAGTCACGAATCTGCTCGAGGTAAGCGGTGGCGCCGGAGTACGACTTCAGCTTCGCTGCAAACTCCGGAGAGCCGATCCCTTCGGCACACTCGCCGAGAACGAGGATGCGGCCGCCGGGTTTTACGATGTGTGTGGCGGCGGTAATGCCTTTGATCGTCTGGTAGAACGTAAGGTCGAGCGGGTGGCCTGCCGCGCTGGTGATCACTACATCGGCAAAGGCCGACAATTTTGCGAGCGAGGTGGACCGCAGGAATTCGACGCCTGCTGCATGCGCTTTGACCGGCTCGCCGGCGAAGATGCCGGAGATTTCGCGCTCCCTGGTCAGGGTAACGTCGAGGAGAAAATCATGCCTGGCCATGGCGGCCATCTCTAGCAGCTCGGCGCGAAGCGGATTGCCGGCGATCGATCCTTCGGTTGCGAGTGGCTCGCGCATGAACCTGGGCGAATGGATGACTTTGATGGTCTGCTGCGCGGCAACGCCTGGAGCTACAAGCTTTCGTCCGCCGGAGAATCCAAGCATAGGTGTTGCTCGATGAAGCCAAGGGTATGTGCCTGGTGGACAGCTTATCTATGTGGGTGACACCGGAGACAAGTGGGGTTATTTCGATGCAGCGTCGTTGACTTCTCTTGGCGTCACCGTGGACACGCACGGCAAGATGCCGGACGTAGTTCTTTTTTACCCAGAACGAAACTGGCTTTTGTTGATCGAGTCCGTTACCAGCCATGGACCAGTGGATGGGAAGCGCCACGCCGAGCTTGCCAAACTCTTCCTAGCATCGAAGGCCGGCCTCGTTTACGTCACTGCTTTCCAGACCCGCAAGCTGATGAGTAAATATCTCGGTGAAATCGCTTGGGAGACAGAGGTCTGGGTTGCGGACTCGCCGTCACATTTGATCCACTTCAATGGAGAACGATTCTAAGTATCTGTTTAAAAA
>DHWW01000063.1 GCA_002413385.1 Granulicella sp. UBA5172 | reverse complement strand
GGAATTCGAAGAGGACATGGATGGTGGTGGCGACCCGCTGCCTGGTCCGCAGACTCCGCCCGAGGAAGTCCCCACGGGGCGCAGGCTGCGCTCGCATGGAGAGCACATCGCGCGCGAGACCAAGATCGCTATTATCGGGCGGCCGAATGTGGGCAAGAGTACGCTGTTGAATGCGCTGACCGGGAGTGATCGGGCGATTGTGTCGCCTATCGCTGGTACGACGCGGGATGCGGTGGATGAGGTCGTAGAACGCGACGGCCACAGCTTCCGTTTCATCGACACCGCGGGCATCCGGCGCAAGGGCAAGACCAAGCTGTTGGCGGAGAAACTGTCGGTCATCATGAGCCGCAAGCACCTCGAGGCCGCCGACGTATCGCTGCTGGTGATCGACGCAGGGGAGGGCGTAGCTGCAGCCGATGCGAATATTGGCGGCTATGCGCATGAGAGCGGTCGCAGCGTCATCATCCTCATCAACAAGTGGGATTTGATGACCAAGGTTGGGCCCGACGGCATGCGGCTCTTCGACGGCAAACCACCTGCGGANNAGAGGTCTTCAAGAAGGTTGAGCTGGTGTCTCGTGAGCGTCGCAAGCGTGTGTCGACGGGGCGAGATGAACCGCTTCCTCGACAAGATCGACTTCCAGCGCGCCAGCGTGCCGATGAACCGGCGCGTGAAGATTTATTACATGACGCAGGCGGCTGTCGCGCCACCGACGTTCGTACTCTTCACCGATCGCGACGTGAAGCTGCACTTCAGCTACGAGCGGTTTCTTGCCAATGAGATCCGCGACACGTTCAAGTTCATCGGCAGCCCGATCTGGTTCAAGGTGAGGGCGAGGAATAAAAAGAAGGCGGAGTAGTCCGGCAATTACAGACTGCTTGCGGCAAGCCACGCATCCCACGCATCCAGTGCACGCTCGCATTGGATGCGGTGGCGCTCCTTCTTGTCGCGAATCTTCTTGCGCAGCTCTTCTTCGAGCGGCACCAGGAGGTCGAACGTGATGTTCGCGGGCTGGAACTTCTTGTGGTCAGCGTGGGTGATGTAGTGGATCAGCGAGCCGTTGCCGGTGATGCGCGGCGCAGGCGTTGGACTCTCCCCGCGAGCCAGCGCCGTTGCGTATCGGCCCGCCAGCAGTCCACTCGCAATCGACTCTGTGTAGCCTTCGACTCCGGACAACTGACCCGCAATCAAGATGCCTGGGTGGGCGCGGAGTTGCAGTGTTTCAGTGAGCAGCGAGGGCGCGTGGATGTAGGTGTTGCGGTGAATCTGACCGTAGCGCAGAAACGTCGCGTGCTCGAGTCCTGGGATCAGACGCAGTACGCGCGCCTGCTCGCCAAACTTCAGGTGGTTCTGGAAGCCGACGAGGTTGTAGCTATCGGCGCGCAGATTTTCCTGGCGTAACTGCACCGCCGCATAGGGCCAGCGGCCGGTCTTCGGATTGGTCAGGCCTGCGGGTTTCATCGGGCCAAATCGCAGCGTGTCGCGACCTCGCCGTGCCGTCTCTTCGATGGGCAGACAGCCTTCGAAGTAATTCATCGCGACAGGAGCGGCAGTGACGGAACCATCAGTCACGGAGCCATCCGTGGGCAACGCCTCCCAGGCCTTCGCCTCGACCGTCTCCGCCGCTGTTAGCGCGTCCATGAAGGTCTCGTACTCTTCTTTCGTGAAGGGGCAATTGATATAGTCGGCCGTGCCCTTGTCCCAGCGCGCGGCGAAGTAGACCTTCTCCATATCGATGGAGCTCGCATCAACAATCGGCGAGATGCTGTCGTAGAAGGCCAACTGCTCCTCGCCGGTAAGCCTCTGCAACTCAGCTGCGAGGGGAGAGCTGGTCAACGGCCCACTTGCGAGGATGGTGATCGTGTCGGCGTCTGTCTCGTCGAGGTGGGTGACCTCTTCGCGCCGCACCTCGATCTTCGGATGCGCAGCGATGAGTTCCGCAACCCGCCGCGAGAACTCGATGCGATCCACAGCGAGAGCATGGCCTGCGGGAACGGCGCTCGCGTCCGCAGCTCGCAGAAGGAACGAGCCAGCGCGGCGCATCTCCTGCTTCAGCAGCCAGGGCGCGGTGTTTTCGCTCTCACTCTTGAGCGAGTTAGAGCACACGAGCTCGGCGAAATCCGATGTCTGATGCGCCTCCGTGGAACGCACCGGCCGCATCTCCGACAGCACCACATCACAACCGAAGCTCGCGGCCTGCAGCGCCGCTTCGGGGCCCGCAAGCCCACCGCCAATTACGTGAATCGTCTTCATCTCTGCTTAGGATACGTTTTTATCGCGAATCGCGAGCAGGACGATCCTTCGCAGCGAGCGCCTTCAGCGGCTCATCCGCCAGGCGCATGATGCTCCACTCCGTCAACCGCTTCGCGCCGACGCGCTCATAGACCGCAATCGCAGGCTCATTCCAGTTGAGGACGTCCCACTCCAGGCGCGGGCAGCCTTGATCCACGGCGATGCGTGCAAGCCTTGCGAGTAGTGCCTTTCCGATGCCATGGCCACGCAGCGCCGGGGTCACGTAGATATCCTCCAGGCGAATGCCGTGATGACCGCGCCACGTCGAGTAGGTGGTGAAATAGAGAGCAAAGCCGGCAGGCTCTCCGTCGTACTCGGCGATGAGCGCGGTGAATCGCGCGGGCTCTCCCCAGCCATCGCGGAGCAGGTCAGCCTCGGTGGCGAAGACGGCGTCGGGCTCGCGTTCGTAGGTCGCTAGTTCGCGGATGAAGCCGAGGATGGTTACCGCGTCGTGGGGCATTGCGGACCGTATATTGAGTCTGGTTTCGTTCATAGGATTCGTAGGTTAGTGCGTTGTTCCGGAGGCATCTTTCGACGTTGGATCGAGCGGAATCTCGAAGCTGTCGAGGGCCTTGTTGCCCTCCGCGAAGCGCACTTTGCGGAGTTCGAGGGTGGCATTTTTGAGCACCGGGAGAGTGAGTCCCTGCATGTCATAGAAGAGGTATCCGGCAACCGTCGTGTGCGGTTTGACGGTGGTTGTCTGGAAGCCGAAATCGTTTTCGTCATCGACGACCTTCTTGTCGACGTTGTGATGCACCGTGATGGGCGGCAGCGGCATGGGCAGCGGAATCTTCGTGCCCTTCGCTGAACCAAGGGTCATCATCCGCCGCTGCAGATCATCATCGGTCGCCGCAGGAACGACCGTGTTGTCGCCTGCGATGAAGTGGATGCGGGCGTCGTCCAGGGTGAGAGCCAAGTCGGAATCGTTGGTGACGATGATCCGGATGGGCATCATGTCGTGATCGAAGTAGTTGAGCCTGGTGTTGGGCCGCGTCTGCTTTGTATCACCGGGCTCGGCCGCAATGGTGACCTTCTCCGATGCGTGCGCGTCGTGCATGGGATAGTCCTGCGCGGAGAGCGGTGGAGTTGGCTTGCGGGGCTTTTCTGCGGACAGTGGGCTGCTGAGCGTTAAGGCCAAGAAGGAAGCGGCAACAAGCAATAAATCCGGGCGGGCGATGGAAAGACGGGAGCGCGGCATACGCATCGATTATCCTCTGGAGGATGCAGCAGAGGCAAAACAGAGCGGGCTGGACGATATGACGATGCTGGTTTACAGCGCGTTGCTGACGCTGGCGCTCGTGCTTAGCTCGCCGTGGTGGCTGCTGCGGATGGCGACAACGCAGCGCTATCGCGAGGGCCTGCGGCAGCGTCTTGGCGGCGTTCCTGCGCAACTTCTGATGGCGATTCAGGGCAAACGTGTGGTGTGGGTCCATGCGGTGAGCGTGGGCGAAGTGCTCGCTGCATCGAGGCTGGTGGGTGAGCTTGAAGCTGCGCTTGGGGAAGGCTGGATGGTGGTGATCTCGACGACCACGCTCACCGGACAGGCGCTGGCGCGGGAGCGGTTTGGTGTCGAGCGAGTGTTCTATATGCCGCTCGACTTTGCCTTTGCGGTGCGAGCGTATCTGGCAACGTTGAAGCCTGTGGCGCTGATCCTGATGGAGAGCGAGTTGTGGCCGCGCATGTTGCATGAGTGCGCACGCAGGAGCGTGCCCGTCGCGGTGGTGAATGCTCGGTTGAGCGATCGGTCGTTCGCTCGCGCGATGCGGATTCAGTCGGTGTGGGGACGCGTGATGCGGAGGCCTGCGCTGTGGCTCGCACAAAGCCAGGAAGATGCGCTGCGACTGGTGATTGTGGGTGTTCGCGCGGAGTCGGTACAGGTTGCGGGGAACTTGAAATACGACATACGCACCCAGGAAGAGAATGCGATGAGGCGGCGGATTGGCTCTCTTCTTGATCAAGTGCGCGTGGTTGTGGCCGGCAGCACGCTCGAGGGCGAAGAGGATTTGCTGCTCGCACTTTGGCCCTCGATTCATAAGACGTGCCCTGATGTTGCGCTGTTGCTTGCTCCACGGCATCCTGAACGATTTGAGTCGATCGTTGGGCAGATTCGAAAGAGCGACTACCCATTTTTCCGGTGCAGTCAGCTGCTGACTGATGCCGCGCCTGTCGCTGGCGGAAGCATTCTCCTGTTAGATACGATTGGCGATTTGGCGTCGATGTATGCGCTTGGCNNCGTGAGCAGGCGAAGGCGATGGGCGAGCGGGGGCGGCGTGTCTTTGAAGAACAGCAGGGAGCGACCCAGCGAGCGGTCAAGGCATTGGTTGCGATGATCCAGGGAGCGAAACTGTGAGCGCGCGGAGGCCTTGGGCGAGGCCGCTGGTTCCGCTGTATGCTGCTGCGATCGCGATGAAAGACGCGCTGCGGCAGGCTGGCTTGCTCCGAACGCGAAGGCTGAGGTGGCCGGTCGTTAGCATTGGGAGCTTGTCCGCGGGCGGCGCCGGGAAGACGCCCGTGGTGATTGCGCTGGCAAAGCTGTTGCAGGAGATGGGACAGCACGTCGATGTGCTGACGCGGGGTTATGGGCGCGAAGGACGGGGGGTGGAGCAGGTACAGCACGACGGAGACCGCGCTGCGCAACGATTTGGCGATGAGCCTGTGTTGATCGCGAAGCAGACGAAGGTTCCGGTGTGGGTGGGGGGCGATCGATTTGAAGCCGGTGAACGGGCGGAGGCTGCGGCTGGAGATGCGCGGCGCGGTGTGCATTTGCTGGACGATGGCTTTCAGCATCGGCAGCTTGCACGGACCATCGACATCGTGCTGGTCACTGCGGAAGATTTGGACGACATGATGCTGCCTGCCGGCAATCTGCGCGAGGGGCTTTCTGCGCTGCAGCGAGCTGATGTGGTCGTGGTGCGCGAGGACGAGTTTGAGGTTGTCGGGAAGAGCGTCTGGGCGGGGGTGCGCGAGGGCGCGCAGATGTGGACTATGCGGCGGACGCTGCGCTTCCCTGCTCCGCTGTTCGTCTTCGGTGCCGGGCTACGGCCTGTTGCCTTCTGTGCGATTGCCCGGCCTGAGGGTTTCGCGGCCATGCTGCAGGAGGCAGGTTGCGGGATCGTTGAGACGGTCGCGTTTGGCGATCATCATCGTTACTCCATGGCCGATATCGAGCGCGTGATTGAAGTGGCGAAGGGGCTGAATGGTTCAGGCTTTGTGACCACGGAGAAGGACGCCGTGAAGCTTACGGCGGCGATGCGGGAGCGATTGGAACAGGTAGGGCCTCTGATGATCGTGACGCTGGAGGCCGCGTTTGCGGATTCGCAGGCGGTGATGCGAGCGCTTGAAGCAAAGCTGCTGGCGGCGAAGGAGCAGGCCTGATGAAGATCCTTATCGTGCGCGTCGGTGCGATGGGCGATGTGCTGCATGCTCTTCCGGGCGTCGCCGCGCTNNTGGGTTCCGCTGCTGGTCGACGCCCAGGGCACAGGACCGATCGTGAATCGCGTGCATTTGGCAGAGACGAACCTGTGGTCGAAGTTCCCGGCGTCGCCGGCCACCCTGCGCTCGATTCTTGGGCTTCGAAGGGGGTTGCGGCGTGAGCGGTATGATCTCGTCGTCGACATGCAGGGCACGTTGCGATCGAGCGTCATCGGCTGGATGGCGGGCGCTCCGCAGTTGGCGGGCTACAGCGACCCCCGTGAACGGCTGGCGGCGTGGTTTTACTCACGGAGGATGGAGCGTAAGGGGACGCATGTGGTGGAGCAGGGAGCTGCGCTGTTGGGTCAGGCGACGGGCATCGAACTCTCTCCCGCCGAGGTTGTGCTGCCGCGCGATCCGGACGCTGAGGCGTGGGCCGAGAAGGCGGTCCGTTCGCGACCGCTGCTGATGCTCGCCCCGGGTGCGGGTTGGGGGGGGAAGCAATGGCCGGCGGAGCGATTCGGAGAGGTGGCGCGCCAAACTATGCTTAAGCAGTCGGATTGCGTCGTGAATGCCAGCTCAACAGACGATGTTTTAGCCGCCCGCGTGGTGGGCGCGAGCGACGGAGCAGCGAGAATGATCGCCTGCAGCGTTGCGCAGCTTGTGGCGCTGATGCGACGCACGGATTTGTTCGTCGGCGGCGACTCTGGACCGACGCATCTTGCTGCAGCACAAGCAGTTCCGCTGGTCGCGCTGTTTGGCCCCACGGACCCCGCGCGCAACGGGCCCTGGGGACCGGGGGCGAAGACGATCCTGCGCGATCCAGCGTCCAGAACCAGCTACAAACGAGTTGGCACCGTGGATGCTGGATTGGAGAATATCCAGGTAAATGCAGTGATTGAAGCCCTGAGCAGGCTGATTTGAGAGAATGATCGGATGGGTTCAGCAAGCGTGACGAAATCGCAAGGCAAGACGGGCTGGCAGAAGATTGCACGCAGAGTGCGCGTGCCCCTGGGGTTCGTCATTGCAGCGGTTTTTCTGGTGTTTGCGCGGACTAGCTGGCATACGCTGGCGTGGAGTCTGCTGCTGGTGCTGCCTGGGCTGTGGCTGCGTGGGTACGCCGCAGGATACGTGAAGAAAAACGCGGAACTGACGCGCACCGGACCCTATGCGTATACGCGCAACCCGCTGTATCTGGGGTCGATGGGGATTGCGTTCGGATTTGCGGTTGCGGCGGGCCAGTTGTGGCTAGGGCTGCTGCTGGTCGTGATGTTTCTGGCGATCTATGTGCCGACGATTCTTTCGGAAGAGACGTTTCTGCGGGGGGCGTTCCCATCCTTTGAGGAGTATGCGCAGCGCGTTCCAAGGCTGCTTCCACGGCTGACCGCAGCCCGTTTCACGGATGCCAATGCGGAGGGCGGACGGTTTTCCGGAGAGCGGTACCTGCATCATCGCGAGTACAATGCACTTACGGGCGCGGCCGCGATCTATGCGGTGTTGACGCTGCGAATGCTGTTGGGACACTGATGCTTCGCAGGTGCGTCTTAACCCACAGGAGATCTGATTTGAAGGCCGTTTGGATGGCCCGTTTGCGGGTTTGGATAGGCTCGTCGAGCGTAGCCCTGGTGATAACAGCCGGTGTATTTGCTGTGCAGCCGAGTCAGGCGAGGGGTCAACTACTCGCAAAGCCTGCGGCAACGATCGTGCCGCATGCGATTCCGGTACTGCCGCCGCCGCCGCCAAGCTTTGAATATCCGCTGCATGAGACGCTGACCTTCACCGTCGATTGGCGGGTTTTTACCGCGGGCACGGCTGTGTTTCATCTGGATCAGAGCGGCAACAACCTCAAGATTTCCGCGACAGCGGATTCGGTCGGTGCGGTGAACTTGCTGTTTCCGGTGGTGGACCGCTTCCAATCCGGCTTTGACCTGAAGACGGGTTGCTCGACGGGATTCAACAAGCAGATCCAGGAGGGCCGGCGAAAGATTGCCAGCGAGTTGAGTTTTGACTCTGCCCATGGAAAGCAGACGCAGAATGAACGGAACCTTGTAAAAGGCACGGCGACTCACAAGGAGACCAATATTCCGGCTTGCGTGACGGATTCGCTGTCAGCGGTTTTCTATACGCAATCGCAGACCCTGATACCCGGGGAGACGGTGTATTTCCCGCTGGCAGATTCCATGCGGACGGTGACGGTTGGGATGAAGGTGGAAGATCGTGAAGAGATCAAGACACCCGCTGGGACGTTCCAGACCATCAAAGTTCAAGCGACCGCTGATGAAGGAGTTGTGAAAAATCGGGGCAAGATCTGGATCTGGTATACCGACGATCCTCGGCATTTGCTGGTCCAGATGCAGGCTCAGTTGTTCTGGGGCACGATTACGTTCCATTTGCAGGCGGTTGATTTCAAGTAAGGGATCTGAAGTGAATGCAGACAGCCGCGAGAGCGGAGACAGCGAGACGAAGACCATGAGCGAAGAGACAGTCGTAGACGGCCAGGATGAGTTCGTGACCATTGCAACCTTTCCCGAGCCAATGGAGGCCAACATGGCGCGTTCTGCCCTGGAGGCGGCTGGAATCAGCGTATTTCTGCAAGGGGAGATTGCGAATAGCATGATTCCGGTGGCATTTGTTTCGCAATTGCAGGTGCGCTCCGAAGATGAAGTGGCAGCGCGCAGTCTGCTGGATGCGATGGACGATGCGCCCGAGTCCCTGGAGTCGGTTACGGCTGCCCAGATTGCGGCGGAGGACGAGAAGAAGTGATTCGCGCGAAAGCCGTGGTATGCCTCTCGGGCGGGATGGATTCGACTGTCTGCGCGAAGTTGGCAACACGGGATTTTGACAGTTACGGGTTGCACTTCAGCTATGGGCAGCGCACCCAGGGGCGCGAATTGCGTGCTGCACGCGAGGTAGCCAAGGCGGTAGGACTGCTGGAGTTGATGGAGTTGGAGACAGATCTATTCCGGCGCATCGGCGGCTCGGCTCTAACGGATGCCAGCATCGCGGTGCCCGACGCAGGACCGGAGAATGCCGGGCTCAGCTCGCGGAGACAAGGCAGCGATGTGCCCGTGACCTATGTTCCGTTTCGCAACGCACATTTTCTGAGTGCTGCGGTCAGTTGGGCAGAGGTACTGGGGGCGAAGACCGTTTTTATGGGAGCGGTGGAGCAGGACAGTTCCGGCTATCCGGACTGCCGACCGGCCTATTATGCGGCGTTCAACGAACTGATCCGGATTGGCACAAAAGAGGGTGAGATCACGGTGGTTACACCACTGATCACACTACGGAAGCATGAGATCGTAAGGCTGGGAGTTGAATTGGGTGCTCCGTTGCATGTAAGTTGGTCGTGTTACTCGGGCGAAGAGGAGGCCTGCGGCGTGTGCGAAAGCTGTGACCTGCGGCTGCGGGCGTTTGCAGCAGCAGGTGTCGCCGATCCGATACCCCTACGCGTCTAGAAGCACGAAAAGAGATCATTAGGAACACCCGGTGACCATTTCATGGCAGCGGACCGAGTCGAAAAAAGGATGATGGTGAAAAAGATGAAGGCATGGAAACGTTCTTTGTTTGTAAAGGTTACAAGTCTCGCCGGAATGGCGATTTTTCTGATTGCTCCTGCGTTCGCGCAAGGAACAGGTGCAACCGTGCATGGTCACGTCACGAATCCCGCGGGACAGCCATTCACGAATGGCGACGTGAAGTTTACGCAGGACAGGTCGGTGCCGTTCGCGGATGAGAAGTTCGTCAATGTTGCTCCGATTGGCAGTGATGGCAATTACAAGGCTGCTGGGGTTAAGCCGGGTGATTATTTCGTGTATGTCGTGCAAGGCGCTAAGACGATCGACCGCCTGGATTTGACGGTGAAGGCGGAGGACACGGACAAGACCCTGGACTTCGACATGACTCGCGAGGAGTTCATGAAGAATATGACTCCAGAAGAGAGGAAAGCCCTTGAGGAGTACAAGAAGAAGAATTCTGCGGTGGTGTCGGCAAACCAGGTGATCGCCAAGCTGAATGCGACGCTGAAGACGGTGCGGGCGGACCTGACTGCAGCGGCGCCGAACAAGGATGATGTCAGCAAGGATGTCGCTAGCATGAAGGAGGCGGTGGGAGCCAAGCCGGATGTGGGCTTGCTCTGGCTGACGTATGGTGACACGTTGCTGGCCCAGGGGAAGCATCTCGCTGACGAGGACAAGAAGGCTGGTAAGTCTGCGGCTACGGATGATGAGGTCACGAAGTCTTACAGCGATGCCGCAGATGCGTACAAGAAAGCTGTTGCGCTGGATTCAGCGGGCGATAAGCCCAATGTTGTAGGCGAGGCAGCGGACTACAACCAGTTGGGGAACACGTTGACCCAGCTCGGCAAGCAGGACGAAGCGACTGCGGCGTTTGACAGCGCGGCGAAGGCTGAGCCGGCGAAGGCAGGGATCTACTACAAGAACGAAGCAGCGGTGCTCTACAACGCTGGCCAGATGGATGCTGCGCTGGCAGCGGCGGATAAGGCCATCGCTGCGGATCCGAATGCGGCGGATGCTTACTTCATCAAGGGTCAGGCGCTGGTGACCAAGACGGCTCCTGATGCAACCGGGAAGCTGGTAGCGCCTCCGGGATGCGTGGAAGCGTATCAGAAGTTCCTGTCGCTGGCACCGAACGATCCGAAGGTTCCTCAGGTGAAGGAAGTGCTGTCGAGCCTTGGTGAGAAGGTCGACACATCCTACAGGAAGGGCAGGAAGTAAGAGCTGCCAAGAGCCGAAAGCCCCGGTCAGAGGATTTGGCCGGGGCTTTGGCGTCTCTGCAGGGGGAGAATCGGACGATGAGTGAGAGGGTTCTGACGTTCGAGGAGGCGCTTGGCGAGGTGCTGACGCACAGTCGATCGAGGGTGCGCGAGCTGGCGGTGGAGACGGTGGAACTGCTGGCTGGAGCAGGACGAGTGCTCGGCGCTGCGGTGGTTGCCGGACCGCGATCAGCCGGCGTTTGACCGGTCGACTCGGGATGGGNNCGGGATGGGTTTGCAGTGCGCGCTGGTGACATTGGGCGAGAGCTGCGGGTTGTGGGAGAGCTGCGCGCTGGCGAGAGTTGGCAAGGCGCTGCGCTGGCGGAAGGGGAGGCGATCGAGATCATGACTGGAGCTCCGCTGCCTGCGGGAGCGGATGCGGTGGTGATGGTGGAGCATGTGGAGCTTGAGGAGAGCTTGCTGCGGGTGGAAGCTGGGCGTTCGCTGCGGGTTGGTGAGAATGTGGTTCCTCGCGGAGCCGAGGCTCGCGCTGGATGTGTGGTGTTGCCTGCTGGACGCGTTCTGGGCGCTGCGGAGATTGCGGTTGCGGCGAGTTGTGGGATTGGTTCGGTGAAGGTGTTTGCGCAGCCCCGCGTGGCGATCGTTGCGACTGGCGATGAGTTGGTGGAGTTGGATCAGGCGATGGAAGTCTGGCAGATTCGGAACTCCAACAGCTATGCGCTTGCGGCGATGGTCAAGGCTGAAGGCGGAGTTGGCGAAAGGCTGGACATTGCGCGCGACACGCTGGAGGATCTGCGCGAGCGCGTTGCGGAGGGAAGAACTGCGGATTTGCTGCTGCTTTCGGGCGGTGTTTCGATGGGCAAATACGATCTGGTTGAGCAGGTGCTGCGCGAGGCTGGAGCTGAGTTCTGCTTCACCGGAGCGTTGATTCAGCCGGGAAAGCCGATTGTGTTTGGGCGATTGCCCAGGGCTAAAGCCCCGAACCCGGGCGACCGGAAACAGGGACCTGAAGGTCCCTTCTATTCCGGAAGTGCGGAATGGACGTATTTCTTCGGGCTTCCGGGAAATCCTGTCTCGACGCAGGTTTGCTTTCATTTGTTTGTGGCTCCAATGCTGCGAGCGCTGGCAGGACGAACGGAGATTACGCCGCGGTTTGTGGAGGCTCGGCTGGCAGAGGAGGTGAAGGGTGGGGCGCGGGTGACGCGGTTTCTTCCGGCGGAGCTGGCGGGAGGGTGGGACGGGGTTACGGTGCGCGTCGTCGGGTGGCAGGGCTCGGGCGATGTGGCGGCGAATGCACGCGGGAACGGGTACGTGGTACTTC
Source organism: Granulicella sp. UBA5172 (assembly GCA_002413385.1). Taxonomy (GTDB): domain Bacteria; phylum Acidobacteriota; class Terriglobia; order Terriglobales; family Acidobacteriaceae; genus Granulicella. The sequence continues at coordinate 8,065 of DHWW01000063.1, read as the reverse complement.
CGGCGGGCGTGGAGCAGTTCCCTGCCGGGCTGACGGTGCGCGTGCTGCTGCGGTAGGATTGCCGCATATGAGTGAGAAGCTTTCGCACTTCGATGAGGCTGGGCAGGCGCGGATGGTGGATGTTGGGGCGAAGGCTCCGACACGGCGGGGGGAGGTTGCTGGCGCATTCGTCGAGCTGAATGAGGAGGTGCTGGCTGCGCTGCCGCAGAATCCCAAGGGGAACCCGCTGGAAGTGGCTCGGTTTGCCGGAATCCAGGCGGCGAAGCGGACCAGCGAGCTGATTCCGATGTGTCATCCGCTGGCGCTCAGCTTTGTCGACGTGCAGGCTACCGTGGTGGCCGGCGGGGTCGAGATTCGGGCGACCGCGGCTACCGTGGCCGGGACCGGGGTGGAGATGGAGGCCATGACGGCGGCGGCGGTGGCGGCGCTGACCGTCTACGACATGACCAAGGCGCTGGATAAGGGCATCCGCATCCGCGAGGTTGTGCTGCTGTCCAAGACCGGCGGTAAGAGCGGGCCCTACCTAAGACCCTGAGGTCCTGCGGTCCTACGCGGATGGCGGGGGGAGGGGGGGTACCCACTTTATCCCTCGCCGTCCGCGTAGGACCGAAGGACCCTCGCTATGATGGGTAGAAGAGGCAAACCATGTCCAGAACCGAATCGATGATGCTACCGCTGGGAACTACGGCTCCCCCGTTCGAGCTCCTGAACGTGCTCACCGGCAAGCCCCTCAGCCGCGACGACGTCTTCGCCCTCAGCTGGGACGACAACCGTTCCGACACCGCCAATCTCTCCACCCACGGCGGCACCGCCAGGAAGCACGGGCTGCTCGTCATGTTCGTCTGCGTCCACTGCCCTTACGTGAAGCACGTCGAAGAGGAACTCGCCCGCCTCGGCCACGACTACTTCGCCAACGGCAAAGGCCCCATCGCCATCGCCGCCATCCAGTCCAACGACATCGCCGAGCATCCCGAAGACGGTCCCGACAGCATGCGCGAACAGGCCGCCCGCCTCAGCTGGAGCTTCCCGTACCTGCTCGATGACACCCAGGAAGTCGCCCACGCCTACCAGGCAGCCTGCACTCCGGACTTCTTCCTCTTCGACGCCGAAATGCGACTCGTCTATCGCGGCCAGTTGGACGACAGCCGCCCCCGCCGCAAGGACTTCGGCAACGATCAGCCCGTAACCGGCAAAGACCTTCGCGCCGCCATGGATGCCGTCATCGCCGGCAGGCATCCTGACCCCGAGCAGCGCAACAGCATCGGTTGCAACATCAAATGGCGTCAAACCTGACCTGATCGTCATCTAAACCATGAAGCCATAGAAAGAGGACAAAATGGACGAGGTTCTCCAACGTCTCAAGGAAGGTGTGCGGCGCTTCCAGACCGAGGTCTATCCGCAACAGGCCGAAGTGTTTGCCCAGGCAGCAAGCGTGCCTCAGCGCCCCCACACGCTCTTCATCGCCTGCGGAGACTCACGCGTCGATCCCATCGCCATCACCAGTTCCGGCACCGGCGAGGTCTTCGTCACCCGCAACATCGGCAACATGGTTCCTGCCTACGGCGACATGCTCGGCGGCGTCAGCGCGGTCATCGAGTTTGCCGTCAGCTCGCTCAACGTCCGCCATATCGTCATCTGTGGTCATACCCACTGCGGTGCAATGCATGCACTATTGGAACCCGAATCAGTAGCCGACATGCCTACAGTAAAGAATTGGATTGAGAACGCGCATGCTGCTTTAGTCGCCGCAGAAACGCTGCAGGAACGCACCACCGCCATCACCACCGACGAGCGCATGATCGACGTGCTCACCGAGCAAAACGTTCTCCTCCAGATGCAGCATCTCAAGACACACCCTTCCGTAGCCCGCGCCATGGCCAAGGGCGAGCTAACCATCTCCGGATGGATCTACTGCATCGGAACAGGCGAAGTCTGCGTCGCCGAAGATGGTCAACAAACCTTCACGCCGATCGGGGTTGCACTCCCGACCAGCGTCTAGATCCCTCATCCATTCAATGGCTGTTGAGCCTTTGCATCGGAACCATGTTGCTTCACCATCTTGTTGTAAATCCCCAGCAGCAGGAACGGCGCAACCCATTGACCGACGAAGAGCGCCGAGTTGGCCTTCTCCTTCTGCGTAAGCTGCAGCGTTACGGAGGCTGCAATCGACGCCAGCGCCAACCCCAGATAGATGCTCGATGGCACCGGAGCTGTGTACTTCTCGATCATGGCTGTAACTTGATCTTCCTGGGCTTCTCCAGCTTGTACGCGATAATCCGTCATAAAGTGCATCTCCCCGGCAGGTTGCCGTCTACTAGAAGAGATGCATGTTTCGACGCCCGCGACGTATCGCAGTTCCCCCATGTGCACGCGACCAAAGATGACCCCCGTTTTTGAAGCTCCTCTCCCAGGAACGAGGAGAATTGACATTGCTGCGCACTGACGTTAGCGTAAGTAGTAATGAGCCTTCAGCTTCACCATCTCGGGCATCACCATCATCATGCGCATAGCGTGTTGGCGGCTGTGTCCGGTTCGGCGAAGTAAGCAACAAGAACGCCCTTCCGGATTTACGACAGGCCCGCTGACGCGTACATCGCGAGCGGGCTTTTTGCTGCGTCGCGTTGAGCACCTTGTACAAGAAATCTCACCGCACTATGCAAAGGAAGATGATGACGAACACAGAAAAACCCGTAGCAATCGATTTCGCGAAGGCTGGTGGCTTGGTTGCCGGCATCGTGCAGGACGCCAGGACCGGAGCCGTACTCATGCTCGGCTTCCTCAACGAAGAGAGCTACCTCAAAACCACGGAAACCGGCTTCGTGACGTTCTGGTCTCGCACCCGCTCTAAACTGTGGATGAAAGGCGAGACCAGCGGCAACCGTCTGCGCATCGTCTCCGCATCCACCGACTGCGACAACGACGCATTGCTCTTCCGCGTCGAGGTCGAAGGCGACGGGCTCGTATGCCATGAAGGCACGGTCAGCTGCTTTACCAAGCCCATCGAACTAGGGAGCAAATAATGTCACAGAAGAACAAACTCAAGCTCGGCATTCCCAAAGGCAGCCTGCAAGATGCAACCATTGCCCTCTTCGAGCGCGCTGGCTGGCGCATCTATGCCAGCGGCCGCAGCTACTTCCCTACCATCGACGACGTCGAGATTGAGTGCATGCTTATCCGCGCACAGGAGATGGCGCGCTACGTAGAGCACGGTGCCCTCGACGCCGGACTTACAGGCAACGATTGGGTTCTCGAGAATCAATCCGACGTCGAGCGCATTACATCGCTCACCTACTCGAAGCAGTCGCGAGTTCCTGTGAAGTGGGTGCTCGCTGTCCCCGAAGACTCACCCTTCCAAAAGCCCGAGGACCTCGCCGGCAAGACCATCGCCACCGAACTCGTCGAGTACACCAAGCGCTACTTCGCCGGGAAAAACATCCCTGTCAAGGTAGAGTTCAGCTGGGGTGCGACTGAGGTCAAACCGCCAACCCTCGCCGATGCCATCGTCGAAGTCACCGAGACAGGAAGTTCTCTCCGCGCCAATCGCCTGCGCATCATCGAGACCCTNNCTTATGCTCAACGGCGCCATGGATGCCGAGGTACAAGTCGGCCTGATGCTCAACGTGCGTAAGTCTGATCTGGACAAGGTGATCGGCGTTCTTCCCGCACTCAATTCGCCAACCATCTCGCAGTTGCGCGATGAGAACTGGGTTGCACTCAACACGATCCTGGAGACCCATCTGGTTCGCGATGTGATCCCCAGGCTGAAGGCCGCAGGCGGCACGGGCATCGTCGAGTATCCGCTCAGCAAAGTTGTGCTCTAAACAGAAAGAGGTAATTCGATGAAGACTGCAATTTGGATACTCATCTTTGTGGCAGCTACGACCCCAGCGGTAGTCTACTTCTACCAGCGGTGGCGACAGACGGTGGCCGAGCGTGAGGGCCTTGCCCTCTATGCCACAGTGATCTCCGTGAAGCCGATCAAACGCTTCGGTAAACAGTTGCCGATGGCGAAGATCGTGATGTGGCTGCAGGAGCCCGACAAGACCACTCGACAGGTGACCATAAGCTCCCGCATCGAACCCGGCCAGAAGATCGAGCAAGGGGTACGTCTCGTTATCGTGGTCGACCCCAAGAACCCTAAGCGAATCTATCCCGCTGGTCCCGAAGCCGCAAAACGCGTGGTCGCGACCGGCTCGCGCAGCGAACGCCGCCAGATGCAGTCCGGACGCGGCGTCGTTCCCAGCGTTCGCGGGCGTCGAGGAGCACGATGAAGATCCTCAAGACCTTTGGCGATAGCGCAAGCCGCTCCGAAGCTGTGATACAGCAGTTGGAGCAGCGCGGCACCATCAACACCGCGAAGGTCGACAGCGTCGTGCAGGGGATCCTCGCAGCAGTGCGTGCGCAGGGCGATGTAGCCATAAGGGAATACTCCGCCAGGTTCGACGGACTTGCAGGCGATCAGCCTTTGCTCGTCAGCCATGAAGAGATGGAAGCCGCATGGGATTCCACCAGCGAAGAACTCAAGGCTGCCATGCGGCTCGCGCAGGCCAACATCCGCTCGTTTGCAGAGAAGCAACTGCCTCGCGCATGGAGCTTTCGTCCCACGGACGGCATGGAAGTCGGCCAGATCATTCGCCCTCTCAGTTCGGTTGGCTGCTACGTTCCTGGCGGACGATATCCGCTGCCCTCGACCTTGCTGATGACCGTAACGCCCGCTCAGGTCGCGGGTGTCGAGCGCATCGTTGTCTGCTCGCCCAAGCCCGCGCGAGAGACCATGGCGGCGGCCTATCTTGCGGGCGTCACAGAGTTCTACCGTGTCGGTGGCGCGCAGGCAATCGCCGCCCTCGCGTTTGGTACGACGACGATCGCACCTGTAGCGAAGATCGTCGGGCCCGGCAATCTCTACGTCACTGCGGCTAAGATTGCGGTCTCGCATCAGACCGGCATCGACATGCCCGCAGGCCCGACCGAGATCATCGTCACCAGCGAAAGCGGCGATCCCACAGGTATTGCAGCGGATCTCGTCGCGCAGGCAGAGCACGATCCTGAGGCGCTCGCTATCCTCATCACCAGCAATGCCGACCTCGCCGAAGAGGTCGTACTCGAAGTGAAGCGTCAAGCTCAGACCAACACAATCGCGCAGCAGTCGCTGGCAGCGCAGGGCTTTGCCTTCCTCACCGCAAGTGCGGAAGAGGCTCACACCCTCACCAATCGCCTGGCCCCAGAGCATCTCACCGTGGATGCAGGCGCGGATCTCCGCTGGGTCCGGAACGCTGGATCGGTATTCATCGGGCACCACACACCACAGTCGATGGGCGATTACATCAGTGGACCGAATCACGTTCTCCCTACAGGTCGCAACGGTCGTATTCGCGGTGGATTGAGCGTGCTCGACTTCGTCAAGATCATTACCGTTCAGCAGTACACGCTCGATGCGTTGCGTGAGGTTGGACCTCACACTATCGCGCTGGCGGAAGCAGAAGGATTGACCGGACACGCCGAGAGCGTGCGCGTGAGGATGCGATGAGCGCAGTGATCGAGCCAACGAAGACCGTGCAACCGCGCAAGGCTGTACTGGCGATGCCGGAGTATCATCCGCCGCTCGCCGGTCGCGACGCACTTCGCCTGGACTTCAACGAGAACACCTTTGCACCTAGCCCTTCGGTTCTACGCAAGCTCCAGCAGCTGACCTCCGAGGCCATGACGATCTATCCCGAGCGCGAACCCGTCGAACGGATCGTCGCAGACCATTTCGGCTTGCAGCGCGACCGAATACTCCTCACCAACGGCGTTGATGAGGCGATCCATCTTGTCGCCTGCGCGTTCCTCGACGAGGGCGACGAAGCTCTCATCTGCACTCCTACCTTCTTCATGTACGACGTCTCGATCAGCCTGATGACCTCTGGGCTAAAGCGAGTGCAAAGCGACGACTCGCTCACCTTCCCGTTCGAGCGGTTCCTCGCGGCGATTACGCCGAAGACCAAGCTGATCATCATCGCCTCGCCCAACAATCCGACGGGCGCAACCGTGAGTCGCGAGCATCTGCTAGCGATCGCTGCGGCAGCGCCGCAAGCGGTTCTGATGGTCGACGAAGCCTACTTCCACTTCTACGGTGACACGACGATCGGCGATGTTGGCAGCATTCCCAACCTCATCGTTGCGCGCACGTTCTCCAAGGCCTATGGTCTTGCGAACCTTCGCATCGGAATGCTCGCTGGCGATGCGCGGTTGATCAGCTTCATCCGCAAGGTGAGCTCACCGTACAACGTCAACGGCGTTGCACTCGCGGTGCTGCCTGATGCCATCGCGGACGAAGCCTATATCAACTGGTACGTCGATCAGGTTCATGGCGGTAGAGAGCGCATCTTCGCAGCGCTGCACGAACTCCATGTTCGGACCTGGCCAAGCGCTGCCAACTTCGTACTCATGGATATCGGACCAAGGCATAAGGAACTCTGCGCTGCGATGCGTAAGCGCGGTGTTCTGCTCCGGGATCGCTCCGCCGATCCTGGCTGCGATGGGTATGTGCGCATCACGGTGGGCGTCGAAGACCACGTGACGAGAGGGATTGCAGCGCTGCGCGAGTCGTTGGCGGAGATTGGCTGGACTCCAGCAGAAGGCAGAGGACAAGCATGAGCGATTTGGCAGAAGAAGTCGGCGTTGCGCCGCAACCTGAAGGGCCCGAGCGCATCGGCATCGTCGAGCGCAATACTACCGAGACGAAGATCTCGTTGCGTCTGAACATCGACGGAGAAGGCAAGTACACCGTTTCCACCGGAATACGCTTCTTCGACCACATGCTGGAACTGTTCACGCGACATGGCGGTTTCGACCTGCAACTGAAGTGCATCGGAGATCTCGATGTGGATCAACACCATACTGTGGAAGACGTTGGCATTGCGCTTGGCGAAGCCTTCGCCGAAGCGCTGGGCGACAAGAAGGGCATTCTCCGCGCAGGCTACTTCGTGATGGCAATGGATGAGACGCTTGCGGTTGCGGCTGTCGATCTGTCTGGCCGTGTTGCGTATGTGGTCGACGACCAGGTTGATGTTCCGGTTGTCGGCGATCTGCAGACTGAGCTTGTTACGGACTTCTTCGATGGGTTTGCACGCGGCGCGAAGGCCAATGTGCACGTGAAGACGATGTATGGTCGAAGCAATCACCACAAGATCGAGGCTATCTTCAAGGCGTTTGCCAGAGCGATGCGCGGTGCCTGCTCAAGGGATGAACGGATGCGTGAGCTTCTCCCAAGCACGAAGGGGCTGCTGTAGCGATGATCGCGGTCATCGACTACAAGGCGGGCAATCTCACCAGCGTCGTCAAGGCGCTGCGCTTCCTCGGTGCGAAAGATATCGTCGTCACGCAATCTCCTGCGGATGTACTGCGTTCCGACAAGATCGTGCTTCCTGGCGTTGGACACTTCCGGTCTACGCAGTTGCTGGAGGATCTTGGTCTGACGCAAGCTACGCGTGAAGCTGTCAGCGGTGGAACTCCGTTTCTCGGTATCTGCGTTGGGCTGCAGTGGTTGTATGAAGGCTCGACGGAGGCTCCTGAGACGTTGGGTCTTGGGCACTTCGGTGGACAGTGTGAGCGATTCCCTNNGGATACGGCTGCGGAGACGGTTTATGGTGGGGCTTTTACGGCGGCTGTTGAGCGCGGCAACGTGATGGGAGTGCAGTTTCATCCGGAGAAGTCGGCGGAGACTGGACTGCAGGTGTTGAGGAACTATCTCGCGCTGTAGGATCGAAGGACGATGCAAGGAGACATGGAATGAGAGTTCGTAGATGCTGACGAAGCGCATCATCGCCTGCCTGGACGTTCGCGGAGGACGCGTCGTGAAAGGCGTGCAGTTCGTGGACATTGTGGATGCTGGAGATCCTGCGGAACTGGCTCATCGGCATGCTCGCGGAGGAGCTGACGAGATCGTGCTGCTGGATATTACAGCTACGCATGAAGGTCGAGGAACGCTGCTGGAGACGGTGAAACGGACAGCGGAGAAGCTGTTTGTGCCGTTCACTGTTGGAGGTGGAATTCGATCGGCTGAGGATGCTGCTGCGGTGTTCGA
>DHWW01000060.1 GCA_002413385.1 Granulicella sp. UBA5172 | reverse complement strand
CTGACCTGCGCGAGAGTGTCCGAGAGTTCGTTGAGGACGAGGAACTGGCTGGCGAAGAAGGTGGGTGCTGTGAGGGCGGGTTTGGGGAGGGTGGACGAAGACATGACTCTGTCAGCTTCGCAGGCCGTGGAGGCTGGATCAAACAGGAAATTTCGATGGGTCGATAGGTTCTGTCTATCGTTGGATGTGGCTGATCTGGAGAGGGTTATGCGATGGCTGTGACGGTCTTGCGGGAGGTCCGGAGGAGGTAGGGTCTGTGGCTGGCGAGCATGGCGCGGATGGCGTCGACGAGGTCGGGGGAGTGGGCCATCTCCATGAGGGCGTGGACGGCGGGAGGGAGGGGGTTGGCTTTGATGGTGACGAAGCCGACGTTCGCCTGGACGGGGGCCTGAACGGGGGATGCAGCGGGAGGTGTTTCGATGGGGATGGCACGGAGGTTGGGCGTGGGCGTAAGCGTGGAGGCGAGGGATTGGGGAAGGACGGTGGACCAGCGGCCGGAGGCGACCTGCGCGGCGAGTACGGCGGCGGAGTCGGTGAGGAGGAGGCGAGGAGCGCGCTGGAGCCGATGCTCTGCAGGGAGGGGAACGGAGGAGCGGAGGAGGGAGAGGGGAAGTGCGGTGACGTCGTCCCATGCGATGCGCGGACCGGTGGGAGCGGGGGAGGCGGTGAAGAGGAAGAGGCGCTCGCGGTAGAGGGCGAAGGCGTCGAGGCCATCGCCGGGGGCGTCGTCGACGTAGGTGAGGGCGATGTCGAGCTCGCTCTGGCGGAGGGCGTGGAGGAGTTCGGTGTGGGTCGCGGTTTGGATGGAGAGCTGGATGGCGGGATACTGCTCTGCGAAGGCGATGCTGAGGATGGAGGCGAGGGCGGAGGTGGCGGGCAACATGCCGAGGCGGAAGACGCCCTGCATGCCCTGATCGCGGAGTTCGTGGAGTTCCTGCTTGAGGCGATTGCAGTCTTCGAGCATCTGCTGGGCCCAGGCGAGGACGCGTTCGCCTTCGGTGGTGAAGCCCTCAAAGCGCTGGCCGCGCTTGACGATGCGGACGTCCATGTCTTCTTCCAACTGCTTGATGCCCGCGGAGAGCGTGGGCTGCGAGACGCGGCAGGCAGCGGCGGCGCGGGCGAAGTGGCGCTCCTTGTGGAGGGCGAGCAGGTATTCGAAGTTGCGGACGATCACGGTGGTGAGGTTCCTGTGGGTGGGCGCGGGTTGGGCTAATTGACGTGCTTGCTGCGGCGGGACATGAAGTCCATGAGGAGGTAGTTGCCGAGGGTTTGGGGGGTGGTGAAGTAGGCTTTGCCGCGGCACATGGCGGACATTTTCTGGACGAATTGGACTAGCTGGAAGTCGTCGGCGAGCATGAAGGTGTTGATCATGATGCCGGCGCGTTTGCAGCGGGAGACCTCTTCGAGGGTCTCCTGGATGACGATGGGGTCGAGGCCGAAGGCGTTCTTGTAGATGCGGCCGTCTTCCATGGTGAGGGCGGAGGGCTTGCCGTCGGTGATCATGACGATCTGCTTCATGTCCTTGCCGCTGCTTTTGAGGATGCGCTGCGCGACGCGGAGGCCTTCGCGGGTGTTGGTGTAGTGGGGGCCGACTTTGACGCGGGGGAGTTGAGAGATGGGGATGTGCTCGGCGGAGTCGTGGAAGAGGACGAGGTCGATGGAGTCGCCGGGGTACTGGGTGCGGATGAGGTGGGCGAGGGCCATGGCGACTCTCTTGGCTGGAGTGAAGCGGTCTTCGCCGTAGAGGATCATCGAGTGCGAGCAGTCGAGGAGGACGACGGTGGCGCAGGAGGACTGGAAGTCGGCCTGCTGGACGTGGAGGTCGGAGTACTCGAGGTTGAGGAGGCCGGAGCCGTCGGGTGCACCTTCGCGTGCGAAGACGGAGTTGAGGGTGGCGGTGATGTCGAGGTTGAGGGAGTCGCCGAATTCGTAGAGCTTGGAGGAGCCGTTGGTTTCGACGCCGGCGGCTTCGTAGCGGGTGTCGTGACGGCCGAGGGTGGACTTGCCGATGGGGCCGAGGAGGTCGCGGAGGGCCTTGTAGCCGAGGAAGTCCATGCCCTTGTCGGTGACTTCGAAGCGGGATTCGCCGTTGCCTGAGCCGGCATTGCCTTCGCCTTCGGCGGGGTCTTCGGCGTTGAGGTAGGCCTCGGCTTTCATGCGCTGGATGATCTTGTCGATGAGTTCTTCGACTTGCGCGTCTTCGAGCTTTTCGAACTGCTCCTGGGATTCTTCGTCGAGGAGTTCACCGGACTCGAGGGCCTGGCGGACGGCCTCGCGCAGACTGTCCATGGAGTCGTCCATGTTCTGGTAGGGCGAGAAGGGATCCTGGAAGCCGGAGTCGAGCAGGAAGTCGGAGAGGGCCTGCATGAGGTCTTCAAGATCGAAGCTGGAGGAGAGGTCGCCCGTGAATTTTGTGTAGCGAGTGAGTTTCATTGGATTAGACCGAGACCTTGGACTCTATTGAGATTAGACGCCAAGGAGAGATGGAGGATTCCGGCACGGGGAAAGTCGATGAACAGGGCGTGTGGATGGGCCGGGCTATTGAGGAGGGTGGTGGCCCCAGTCGAAGTGACGGCCGAGGATGCCCTTGACGATGAGGTGGTCGGTGCCTCCGGTGACGTTGACTCCGACACCGAAGTTGATCTCCCACTTGGGGCTGACGTTGAGGTCGGAGGCGAGGAAGATCTGCTGCTGCTGGTCGTGGATGGAGACGGGATTGAAGGTGGGGCCGGTCTGGCCGTAGTACTCGATACCGGCCTGAACTTTTTTGGTGAAGTCGTAGCCGATCTTGAGGTTGGGCGAGAAGATGACTCCCTTATTCACGTCGGGGCCGTGCCAGGTGCGGTTGAATGCGGCATTGAAGGCGAGGTAATAGCGACCGATTTGCTTGTCAACGATGGGACGGATCTCCCATGTCCAGGTGTCAGGGGAGATCCGGGCGCGCTGGTAGCCTACCTCGTTGGAGATGGAGACGCCAACGGGCCAGTGCCAGGAGTCGGGTACGCGGACACGGGGGCGGATGTGGTCGCCGACCCACTGGTAGCCGAAGTCAGTGGAGTAGGTGGTGAAGACATAGAAGCCGACTTCGCTCCATTGGGTGACGCCCTCGGTGAGTTCGAGGGTTTCGCGCCCGGCGTGGTTGGTGGGGAAGGTGCCGTCGGCGGTGTAACGCGAACCGGGGATGGGTTTGAAGCCGTCGATGGAGTAGTTGGAGTGGAGCTCCACCATGAGGGATTTTGGCGCGACGGTGTCGGCACCGTAGACCTGAATCTCGTAGTTGTCCTGCGCGCGTAAGGACGTGGCCGTCAGGAGAGCGAGAGCAAGGGTGAAGAGCGCGAGGCGAGCTTTAGCCATTTGGTCTTGATTTTATTTTAGACACGGCAAAGATTCATGAACGGACGTTCATCAGCGTTCATGCGGTCGTAGAGCGTGAGGAAATGTTACTGCGTGGGGCGGGTGCCGGCGAGGACTGCGAAGCGATTGTCCTTGAACCAGCAGTCGGCGTCGGTGAAGCCGGCTGCGCGCATCCAGTCGAGCTGGACTTCGACGGAGGCGCAGCGGTCGTCCTGCTGGCGATAGAGGGAGTCGGCGATTTGTTGCGGCGTGGCACCGGCTTCGCGGACCTGCTGGAGCCAGAGTTTCTGGTAGAACTCGTCGAGCGCGGGGGTGGGGCCGGCGACCTGCTCGGCATTGACGAAGACGCCGCCGGGACGGAGCGCTGCGAAGATTTTGGCGAAGAGCGCCTTCTTGGCGGCGTGGTCGAGGTGATGGATGGAGAGCGCGGAGACGATGGCGTCCTGGTTTTGGGGGAGCGCGACGGTGGCGTAGTCGGCTACTTCAAAGCTGACGTTGGTGTCGGCGGCGAGGCGGGTGCGGGCGCGGTCGAGCATGGGCTCGGAGACGTCCATGAGATGGATGTGGGCTTCGGGATACCAGGTGCGAACGAAGGCAGAGAGCAGGCCGGTGCCGGCGCCGAGATCGAGTACACGCTTGGCTCCGCCGGGGATGAGGTCGGTGGTGCGGCGGTAGAAGGCGTCGAAGCAGGGGATGAGTTTGGCGCGGTCGGCGTCGTAGGTGGGGGCGGTGATGTCGAAGATGGTTTGCGTAGCGGACATGGGAATCTCTCTGGCTTTAGGATACAGCGTCGGGAAGCATGCGGAGAGTTTAGTTGAAGCCGCGGCGGGTGCGGTTGCGGGCGACTTCGTCGAGGTCTCGCTCTTGCAGGCGGTCGCGGGCGCGCTCGCCGAGGGCGGCGGCTTCTTCGTTGCGGCGACGCTTTTCGCCAGCGGTGAAGGTGCGGGCTTCGGAGCGGGAGATCTTCTTGTGGGCGGTCATACCTTCGAGGAGAAACTCGGCGGCGGAGACAGCGACTTCGACGGGGGTGCGGGAGTTGATCTTCAGGGGGGAGAGTTTTTCCATGAGGCCCTGGATGGCTTTGAGCTCGGTGAAGACGGTCTTGGCGGGTTGCTTGTCGTTGAGTTCGACGGCGCCGCCGAGGTTGAACCACTGCTCGATCTGCTGGGTGTTGGTGTCGGCGAAGTAGGTGTCGTAGATGTTGGCGACGGACTGGCGGATGAGCTCGCGGATGACGATGTCGGCACCCTTGAGCTCACCTTCGTACTCGAGCTCGATCTTGCCGGTGATGCCGGGGAGCGCGGCGAAGATGTCGCCGACGCGGGGGACGACGAGGGACTCGCCGTGGATGAGGGCGCGGCGTTCGGCGTTGGAGACGACGAGCTCCATGGTGGAGATGGGGAGGCGCTGCGAGACGCCGCTGCGCTTGTCGACTTTCTTGTCCTCGCGCGCGATGAAGGCTACCTGCTCGACGATCTGGCGGATGTAGTGGGGGATGATGATGTTCTGGATGGCGTCGGCACCGGGAGCGTAGGAGCGTGCGGTCCAGGCTTCCTGCTCGGTGATGGTGATGGCCTCGTCGAGCGACTCGGGGTAGTGGGTGCGGATTTCGCTGCCGATGCGGTCCTTGAGGGGTGTGACGATTTTGCCGCGCGCGGTGTAGTCCTCGGGATTGGCGGAGAAGACGATGGCGACGTCGAGTTCGAGGCGGATGGGGTAGCCCTTAATCTGGACGTCGCCCTCCTGCATGATGTTGAAGAGGGCGACCTGAATTTTTCCGGCGAGATCGGGGATTTCGTTGATGGCGAAGATGCCGCGATTGGCGCGGGGGAGAAGGCCGTAGTGCATGGTGAGCTCGGAGCCGAGCTCGTGGCCGGAGCGCGCGGCTTTGATGGGATCGACGTCGCCGATGAGGTCGGCTACGGTGACGTCGGGGGTGGCGAGTTTTTCGACGTAGCGGTCGAAGGGCTTCATCCAGGCGATGGGCGTGTCGTCGCCGAGGGAGGCGATGAGGTCGCGAGAGAATTTGCTGAGCGGGGCGTAGGGATTGTCGCGGAGTTCGGAGCCAGCGACGTACGGGGAGTGGGGGTCGAGCAGCGTGGTGAGCGAGCGGAGGATGCGCGATTTGGCCTGGCCGCGGAGGCCGAGAAGAATAAAGTTATGGCGCGAGAGGACGGCGTTGATGACTTGCGGGACGACGGTGTCGTCGAAGCCGATGATGCCGGGGAAGAGCGATTCGCCTTCGCGCGGGCCGCCGGGCGCGATCTCGCGCAGACGCACGATGAGGTTGTCGCGGAGTTCGTCTTTCACGCTGCGGGCGACGCGTTCGGGGGTGTATTCAGAGGAGCGGAGCTGACCTAGTGTGCGCGGGAGTTGAGTCTGCGGCATCGTTTAAGTATAGATGTTGTGCGGGAGGCGGAGGATTCGGGGTCGTGAGGGATGTTATGGTGCTGCGAACGAAATACGGGGGTCCTTCCCCATCGCGTTGCTCAGGGTCAGGATGACAGGGTGTGGGTGGCGCAGAGGAAGAACGGGAGACAGCAGGTTCCTCCCCTTCGCTACGCTCGAGGGTCGGAATGACAGCCAGAAAGG
>DHWW01000061.1 GCA_002413385.1 Granulicella sp. UBA5172 | reverse complement strand
AGCGACCGCAAGCAAATGGAAAGCGCTCTCGAAGAGACAACCGCTAAGTTGAGGATTGCCCTTGCAGAATCGGAGGAACAAGCTCGGGAGGCTATCAAGCTCACGGAGTTGGTCGATATCCTGCAATCCTGCCAGACTGACGAAGAAGCCTACCGGATCATCGGGAACACTCTGCCAACGACTCTGTCGTCCCCCTCTGGGGCCTTGTGCATGACGTCCTCGTCCCGCAACATCGTGGAAGCAGTGGCCGCCTGGGGCGGCGCCCCCATCACCGAAAAGACGTTCGCCCCGGATGACTGCTGGGCGCTGAGGCGCGGCAAAGTTCATCGGGTGAACGATGCGGCCTCACCCTTGCGGTGTGCGCATGTTAGCGGGTCTCTTGCGGGCGGCTACCTCTGCGTTCCGCTGGCAGCGCAAGGAGAGACGCTCGGAGTGCTTTGCCTGGAGAATACATCCCAATCCCCGAATCCTTCCCTCGGATCCCCGGAGGATCCAATGGAAGCTCTCGTCCTCCAGGCCAGCGCCGTGGCAGAGCGTATTTCCCTGGTGCTGGCGAATCTGAGGGTTCGAGAGGCACTTCGCAGTCAATCCATTCGCGATTCCCTGACGGGGCTTTTCAACCGCCGCTTCATGGAGGAATCGCTGGAGCGAGAGGTGCGTCGTGCCGCCCGCAACGACGAGGGTGTGGCGCTGCTCATGCTCGACCTCGATCACTTCAAACTGTTCAACGATACCTTTGGCCATCAGGCGGGGGACGTGCTTCTGCGTGGGTTTGGCGATTTACTGAGTCAGGGGACGCGCGGGCAGGATGTCGCCTGCCGTTATGGCGGAGAGGAGTTTCTTCTCATTCAGGCGGGTTCATCCATCGATGCCGCCTGCAAGCGGGCGGAACTCCTGCGGGAAGATCTCAAACAGTTGACGGTGCGGCACGCTGGTCAGGTTCTGGGAAGAGTCACTGTTTCCATCGGCGTGTCAGCCTTTCCCGGCCACGGCACGACGGTGGAAGAGTTGGTGCGTGCGGCCGATAAGGCTCTCTACCGCGCCAAGGAGGAAGGACGCGATAGGGTCGTGGTGGCAGAACCCATGAATACCCAGGGTTAAACCCTCAGATTCGTCTTCCCCAGGGTGCAAAGAAAACCCGTTTCACGCTCTATAGTCCAGAGCGTGAAACGGGTCCATTGCAGAATGAATCAGGTTAGAAGATGATCTTGCCGGCCAACTGCAGTTGACGCGAAGATCCCGAGTCGCCTACAGGTGTCCGCGTAGAGCCGATCTGNNGCGATCGAGAGGTCCAGGTTCTCAAACCCTGGCCCATACAGCACGCCCCTCGACGAATTGCCGAAGTGCTGCCCATCGCTCGCAAACTCGCAACCGGCTGTTGGCGAATAGCAGATGGAAGGGGCAATGAACTGCACATTGCCATTGGTTGCAAGCGACCGGGACGTCTTGATGCTCTGTGCGGAGACCAGGATGTCCGGGCGGACACCGACTCCCGTTCCGTTCAATCCTGACGACGTCAGGACGGTGAAGGGGTTACCGCTCTGCAGTTGCAGGATGCTCGAGAGCCTCCATCCTTTCACCAGGATGTTCTCCTTGAAAGGCAGGCTGTAGACGCCGCTCATCACCCAGCGGTTGCGGGCATCAAAGTCCGATGGCCCATAGTTGCCGCTGATGTTGTTGTTGTCCTGCAGCGTGAAACCCTGCGAACTCAGAGAGTTCACATCCATTGACTTCGTCCACTGGTAGCTCGTATTGAACTCAAGTCCCTGGGAGAAGCTCTTGGTGAATGTCACCCAAAGTCCGTTGTAGTTTGAGTAGCTCACGCTCTCGCCTTCGGCAATCGTCCCCAGGCCGGCTCCCGGCTGAATCGGGCTCGTAGCCGACAGGGTCGGATACGGCTTGACGCCGTTCACCGGCTGGTTCAAATTACGCTGCAGCCGAAGGTGCGTACCCTTCGATCCGTAGTAGCCAATCTGCAGCGTGACCGCTTTCGGCAACTGCTGCTGCACGTTCAGGTTGTATGTCTGCACATAGGCATTGCGGAAGTTCCGCTGTACCGAGGCTGGCGACAGCGACGCCGACGCCTTGGCCAGCGTAAACGCATCGCCCAGGCTGAGGCCGAGCGCTCCGTTTACGCTGACGGGGATCGCGAACGGCGGATTCGATGCCAGCCCGCTCACCAGGTTGGCCACCGGCTGGTCGGACTGCAGCCCATACCCACCGCGCAGAACCATCGTTCCCTTACCGCTGACGTCATACGCAAAACCGAGGCGAGGCTCGAAGTTGTAGTTCTGGTTGTACACATTGCTCACGCCGTTTGAGCCCTGCTGCAAGAGCGAAGCCGAGCCCGGATCGAAGATCACAAACCGATTCGCTGCTTCGTGAGGTGTTCCGTTCCAATCGAACCGCCCGCCCAGTTCGAGCGTCAGTTGCGGCGTGACCTTATAGTTGTCCTGCAGAAACAGACCCATCGCATTGATGAAGATCCGGCTCGGACGATTCCCCGGAGTCACACTGAAGAACGACGCCTGGTCATTGAGAAAGTTGGTCATCGTGTTGAACCGGAAGAAGCTCGTATCCGAGTTGTAGTTGTCATTGATGAACCGGCGAAACTCGCCGCCCATCTTGATGGAGTGCTTGCCGTGCAGATAGCTCAGCGTGTCCGAGAAGACTCCGGTCGTATCGAACCTGCCCTGCGGAAAGCCCGAAGGACCGCCGATCGTCATGCCAGCGCCCAGCACCTGAATCTGTGGCAAGCCGATCGGCTGTTTCACGCCAGCATTGATTCCATAGGTTGACTGGTCGGCGGTGAATGACGGTGAGAAACTGATCGCAATGCGATTAAACCCAAGCCTCGCCTCGTTGACCAGCGAAGGGCTGAACACATGCGTCTCCACGAGTGTCCCGATCTGGCGATGCGCCGTGCGGTGGTCCCCGAAGTTCGGCACCGAATCGCCCTGCAGCGTTGGCTCGATTCGCTTGTCCTGCTGCCACGCATAAAAGAAGTGCAGGGTGTCCGTCGTGTTGAAGGTGTGGGAAAAGTCGCCCGTGTACTGGTCGATATCCACCGGTGCCGTCGCCGAGCCCACAAACTGGCTGCCGGTGATGTCGTTGGCTCGCGGAATCAGCGGCAGCAGTTTCAGAATGATGGGGTCCGTCACCGCAGCGCGCTGCGCGTCGGTCGGCACCGTGCTGTTGATCGTCAACCCCTGCCGCTGACGCAGGCCCTCATAGCTGAGAAAGAAGAACGTGTGGTTCTTCCAGATTGGACCACCGACATCACCACCAAACTGGTTCCGCTTGAATGGCGACTGCAACACCGGCGCGCGATTGAAGTAGTTGCGTGCATCGACGGCGCTGTTGCGGATAAAGTCGTACCCTTCGCCGTGGAACTCATTTGTGCCGGAGCGCGTCGCAATCTGCACGATCGTGCCCGAGTTGCGCCCCATCTCTGCGCTGAAGCTCGAGTTATCTGCCTTGAACTCGCTCACCGTATTAATCGTCGGTTGGAACGTGATCTGGTTCTGCGACATGTCGTTCAGGTTCACGCCATTGATCATGAAGTTGACCGTATCTTCGCGTCCACCCGCCGAATCAAAGGACGCTGCTCCCTGACCACGCAGCGGCGCCGTCAAAAAGCCCGATTGCGGTGCCGTCACCGAGCCTGCCAGCAGCACTCCAAGATCGACAAAGTGCCGCCCATTCAACGGTACATCCTGCACCGTCTTCTGATCGATCACCTGTCCGACCGTCATCGTGGACGACTCGATTTGGACCGCCGATGCACTTACCTGAACCGTCTGGTTCGCCTCCGCTACGCCCAGCTGCACATTCAAGGGAACCGTGCTACTCACGCTCAGCACGACGCCGTCGATTGTCTTCACCTGCATCCCGCTCTCAGATACCTTCACCGAATACGTCCCGGGCTGCAGCGAAGGCACGGCATAATTCCCGGCCTTGTCGGTCGGCATCGTGCGCGAAATCCCCGTCTGTTTGTTCGTCACTACGACCGTCGCTCCAGCGATAGCGGCTCCAGTCTGATCCGTGACCGTGCCCGTAATGCTACCGGTGGATTGTCCCCAGGCGGCGGTCTGCAACAGGAAGGCCAGTGCCATTCCCGCCAGTAAAAGTCGTCCGAATCCCTTGATACATTTCATAGTCGGCAGTCTCCTTGCATCACTGCGATGCATTTTATGAATCAGTCTGAATGTCTGGTTTTGAAGTGCGACCTGCGCGAGAGTGTCATATCGCTTGAGTGCCTTCTATTGTGATGTTACAGTTTCGTTAATATCTATAACCCTACATTAAAATTGCAGTTCGCACTATATCTCGTCGAACATGTCAGGTTGGAGCCCTCCACCGCGCACACCTGACCTGCCAATAGTGCCTGCGGTAGATCCCCTCTTCCAAGCCCAAAAACTCCGGCATTTCAGCCTTTCGCCCTCTCGCCTGGCAAGTCCTGTATTGGCTATGATATCGTTCTCAAGGTCTTCCATCGTGCTCTTTTTCTTTCACTTTGATGGGATTACATGCGCTTGTGGCTGTCTTTTCTCGCTGTGCTGTTGGCTTCGCCGGGTGGGTCGACAGGCCTCTTTTCCACGCCCTGCCGGTGGGCCGTTTCTGCGATGAACTCATCGCCCGCATTGGCGCTGGCCTCGACTCTTTCCTCCCCATCATCCGAGTCGGGAGGCCATCGTTGAGCCAAAGCAGCGCATCCTTCAAGAGCTCAACCGCACCTTTATCCGTCCTGCCACCATTGGCCCTTCCGCCGGCCTGTTCGGTGCGGGCATGCTCCCATTTCTGGCGGAAGACATACAATCGAACTCGGTCCTACCCATACTCGAGGAGAAACTCCCATGAAGTTCCTCAAGCTGACAGCCTTGTTGTGCCTCGCGCTTTCCACCTTCACCGCGGTCTCCGAGGTGCGACTCCCCCATGTCCTCAGCGATCACGCCGTCCTCCAGCGAGGCGCCCCGATCCATCTCTGGGGATGGGCCACGCCGGGAGCTCATCTCAAAGCGCACTTCCATGCTCAAACCGTCTCCACCGACGTCGACGCCATCGGCACCTGGAGCCTCTATCTGGCTCCTGAATCCGCCGGTGGCCCTTACCCCCTCACCATCACGGGCGACGGTGAGGATGCCAAGGTCGACGACCTCCTCGTAGGAGATGTGTGGTTCGCCTCCGGCCAGTCGAACATGGAGTTTCCTCTCAACGGCTTTCCCGGTTCCGCAGTCCTGAAGAACGGCCCGCAGGAGATTGCCGCCGCCACCAACCCCAGGCTCCGGCTCCTCCTCGTAGGCCAGAAGCTCTCTGACTTTCCCCTCGGCGACAGCACCGGCTCATGGACCATCTGCACCCCCGAGACCGCCGCAACCTTCTCCGCCGTGGCCTACTTCTTCGGTCGCGAGCTAGCCTCCAAAGAAAATGTTCCGATCGGCCTCATCGACTCATCCTGGGGAGGAACTCCGGCTGATTCCTGGGTCTCGCTCGACACCCTCGGCACTAGCGCCCAGCTGCTTCCAGTCTTCGCCGCGCGAGCACGCTTCGCCGACAACCTCACCGACATCGATCTGAAGAGGGCCGAAGAGCAACGCGAGATCAGTGCCGCCAAAGCCGCCGGCAAGCCTGCACCCAAATTTCCGTGGCATCCCTTCGAGGGCTCCTGGGCGCCCGCCGGCATCTACAACGGCATGGTCGCGCCCTTCACCCCCTACTCCCTCAAAGGCTTCATCTGGTATCAGGGTGAGACCAACTCCGGCCCTGGTCGCGCACCCTACTACCGCACTCTCTTCCCAGCGCTCATCGAAGATTGGCGCATGCACTTTGCGCAGGGGAATCTCCCCTTCCTCTTCGTCCAGATCTCCAGCTTCAACTCCCCCGGCGAAGACTGGGGCACAGCGCGTGATGCTCAGCGTCGCACCTTGTCCGTGGCGAACACGGCGATGGCCGTCACCCTCGACATCGGCGAGAAGGACAATGTGCACCCGCCCGACAAGCAGACCGTCGGTGCCCGCCTCGCCCTCGCTGCGCGTGCCATGGTCTATGGCGAGCCCGTTGCCTACCGCTCTCCGCTATTCCGCCAGGTCACCACCGAGCTCCAGCCCGACGGCACCACCGCCCTCCGCATCTGGTTTGACAACGCAGAAAAGCTAAGCGCCCACGGCAAGCCTGTCGCTGGCTTTGAGGTCGCTGGCGAAGACCGCCATTACGTCCCCGGGGTCGCTCACATCGACGGCACAACCGTCATCGTCTCCTCCCCGGAGGTCCCGCATCCCGTCTACGTTCGCTACGGCTGGTCCAGCTACTTCGATACCAACCTGTTCAACGCCGCCGGGCTCCCCGCATCCACCTTCACCTCCGACGACTCGCCGCTCTGGTGATTCTGAGGCGCATCGCCCATTGACGTTAACCGCGTCCCCATGACAGTCTCTCCATGACCCTTTGTACAGACTGATGCAAGGAGAGTAATCGCAATCTCAACGCACCGCACAGCGCGCATGAGTGATGTTGCCAAGCTGGCGCATGTCAGCACGATGACCGTGTCGCGCGTGCTGAACGACAGCGCAAGCGTCACCGAGGAAACGCGCCTCCGCGTCCTCGATGCAGTCGAGAAGCTCCAGTACCAGCGCAATGAGATTGCGCGTTCCCTGCGTGAGCAGACCTCGCGGCAAATCGGCATCCTNNAAGGAACACTCCTATTCGATGGTCCTCTCCACCACCGACGAAGATCCACGCACCGAGTACGAGCAAGCCAACAGCATGTTGCGCCGCGGCATCGATGGTCTCGTCGTCATCCCCACCGCCGCCATGAAGGGAAGTCCCAGTCTCCGCGATGCCGAGTTCGCGCACATTCCCATCGTCGCTCTCGATCGCCCCGTTGAAGGCAGCCAGTACGATCGCGTGTTGGTCCAAAACAAGCTAGGCGCACAACTAGGCGTCGAGCACCTCATCGACACCGGCCACAAGCACATCGCCTTCTTCGGCCTCGCCGGTCCGCTCTACACCATGCGCATGCGCCAGCAGGGATACCGCGATGCCATGACCGCCGCAGGCCTTCGCCCCGACATCATCCTCGTGTCCGACGTCCTTCGAGATGCGCAGACCGCCCTACGTGAAGCACTCGCTTCCAGGCATCCACCAACGGCCTTGTTCTCTGCCAACAATCTCATCTCGCGGCACCTTCTTCACAGCCTGCAGGCCCTCGGCCTGCATCCGCCAAATCCCATAGCCATGGTCGGCTTCGACGACTTCGAAAGCGCCGACCTCTTGCGTCCCGGCATCACCGTAGTCCGTCAGCCAGCGGAATCCATGGGCCGCCTCGCCGGCGAACTCCTCTTCGCGCGTCTCGCCAAAGGCGGTCTCGATGCACCCACAAAGAAGATGATGCTCTCAGTCGAACTCATCATCCGCGGCTCNNCTCTACCCCTGCGCGCTCGTCATCTTCTCCGGTCGCATATACTCGTCGAACTCTTCCTCCGTCAGATATCCCAGCTCCCGATTGGCCTCCCGCAACGAAAGCCCCTTGTGGTGCGCGGTCTTCGCCAGCTTCGCAGCCTTGTCATACCCGATGTGCTGGTTCAGCGCCGTCACCAGCATCAGGCACTTCTCCACATATTCGTTGATGCGCTGCAGATTCGCCTCCAGCCCTTCCACGCAGAACTCCACAAACATATGGCACGTATCGGTCAGCAGCCGCGCCGAGTGCATGAAGTTATAAATCATCACCGGCTTGAACACGTTGAGCTCAAAGTTTCCCTGGCTCCCGCCGAACGCAATCGCGGCATTATTTCCATGCACCTGCACCGCGACCATCGTCATCGCCTCGCTCTGCGTCGGGTTCACCTTGCCCGGCATAATCGAGCTGCCCGGCTCATTCTCCGGAATCGTCAACTCGCCCAATCCGCAGCGCGGCCCTGAGCTCAGCCACCGTACATCATTCGCAATCTTCATCAGCGACCCCGACAGCGTCACCAGCGCCACCACTCGCAAACACCAGCTCATCATGTGCCGAGAGCGCCGCAAATTTATTCGGGTGCGAGCGGAACGGCAGTCCCGTCAACTCCGCAATCTTCGCCGCCGCGCGCTCCGCAAACTCCGGATGCGTATTCAATCCTGTCCCCACAGCCGTGCCGCCGATCGCCAGTTCATACAGCCCATCCAGCGTCGATTCCATCCGCGCAATATCGCGCTCCAGCAGGCTCGCCCATCCCCCAATCTCCTGTCCCAGCGTCAGCGGCGTCGCATCCTGCAGATGCGTGCGCCCAATCTTCACCACCGCCTCATACTGCTTCGCCTTCACCATCAGCGCATCGTGCAGATGCTTCACCGCCGGAATCAGCCGCTCCTTCACCACCGTCGCCGCAGCNNCCGCAATTTCAATCGCGCGATTCGAGATCACCTCATTCACGTTCATGTTCGTCTGCGTGCCCGAGCCCGTCTGCCAAACTCGCAGAGGAAACTCTCCCTTGTGCTTGCCCGCGATCACCTCATCGGCCGCGCGAACGATCAGCTCCATCTTGTCCTGCGGCAGCTTATCCAGATCATGATTGACCATCGCCGCCGCTTTCTTCAACACAGCGAACGCATGGATCAGCTCCTGCGGCATGCAGTCGTCGCCGATCGCAAAGTGGTGCAGCGAGCGCTCCGTCTGCGCTCCCCAATAGTGGTTCGCTGGAACCTCGATCTGTCCCATGCTGTCGGATTCGATACGCATTGCCAAAGTGGTCTCCTGAATTGTCTGCACGACTTTCCCTTTCAACTTCTTACACCTATTAGACTCTCTGCGCCACGCGCTTGAGTCCCCTCTACACGTTTATACAGTCGATTACCGTGCTCGCAAATCATTCGAGCCTTCTGATCCCGTGACTCGCATCACAGCCAATGATGGAATCGTAGTAGCACAGTGTTATCAATCAACGGAGAACATCCGTGGATGATCCTTTGACCGTAATCGACGACCCGGCAAGAACGCAATTCACTCCCCCCGGTTACACCGCACACGATGCGCTCCACAGCCCTTCGCCTGATTCCGTTTGCCTTGCAGCTGGCAGGATCTCCCAGAACCTCACCTTAAAATCGCAAACAAGGAGAAGTGTTTTCTATGGCATCGAGTTCCTCCGCTAGTTCCAGGATCCTGAATCCCACCCTGGCAAACCTTGTCATGAGCGGGGGAGAGGCCGCCGCTCTAATCCAACCAGGCTGGCAGATAGGAATGAGCGGTTTCACCGGCTCCGGATACCCCAAGGCTGTGCCCATGGAACTGGCGCGTCGCATCACCGATGCCGACCTACGCGGTCAGCGTTTTCAGGTCAGCATCTTTACCGGAGCCTCCACCGGCCCCGAGCTCGACGGTGCCCTCGCCAAAGTCGGAGGCATCCACCTGCGCCTCCCCTACCAGTCCGATCCCGAGACCCGCAAGCGCATCAATGCCGGTGAGATGGACTACATGGACATCCACCTCAGCCACGTCGCACAGTATGTCGAGTACGGCTTCCTCGGCAAGATGGACCTCGCCCTCATCGAAGTCACGGCCATCCTCGAAGACGGCCGCGTCGTCCCCAGCTCCTCCATCGGCAACAACAAGACCTGGGTTGAGTGCGCGGACAAGATCATCCTCGAGGTCAACTCTGCCCAACCCCTCGCCCTCGAGGGCATGCACGACATCTACTACTCCCTCGGCCTCCCGCCCAACCGCCAACCCATCCCACTGATCAAACCGCAGCAGCGCATCGGCACTCCGTACCTCGACATTCCCATGGAGAAGGTCGTCGCCGTCGTCCACACCAACTCGCCGGACCGCGCCAGCCCCTTCAAGGCCGCAGACGAATCTTCCCATCGCATTGCCTCGCACATCCTCAACTTCCTCGAGTGGGAGGTGAAGAAGGGCCGCATCCCCTCGTCCCTCCTGCCTCTCCAATCGGGTGTCGGCAACATCGCCAACGCCGTACTCTACGGCCTCGAAGCCGGCCCCTTCCAGGACATGACCGCCTACACCGAGGTCATCCAGGACGGCCTCATCAGCCTCCTCAAATCCGGCAAGCTCGTAAGCGCGTCGGCCACCGCTTTCTCCCTCAGTCCAGCAGAAGCTGCCACGGTCATGTCCCACATCGGCGACTACAAGGATCGCATCCTGCTTCGTCCGCAGGAGATCTCCAACCATCCCGAAATCATCCGCCGCCTCGGCGTCATCGCAATGAACGGCATGATCGAAGCCGACATCTACGGCAACGTCAACTCCACTCACATCATGGGTTCCAGCATCCAGAACGGCATCGGCGGCTCCGGCGACTTCGCCCGCAACGGCTACATGTCGATCTTCATCGCCCCCTCCACCGCACAGAGGGGCGCGATCTCCACCATCGTCCCCATGGCCTCGCACGTCGACCACACCGAGCACGACGTCTCCGTCGTCGTTACGGAGCAAGGCCTCGCCGATCTCCGCGGCCTCTCGCCCCGCCAGCGTGCAACCCTCATCATCGAGAACTGCTCCCACCCCGACTACCGCCCCGCCCTGCGCGATTACCTCAACCGCGCAGAGCGCCTCTCCTTCGGCAAGCACACCCCCCACCTGCTCACCGAAGCCCTCTCCTGGCACGCACGCTATTCTCCGCTCCGGCCACATGCTGCCGCAAGACTAACCCCGCATCAGAACGTGGTGGTCGCCGCCTCCCGCGTCAGCTCAACCGACCCCTTCAGCTCCAGCGGTCTCCACCGAGTCGCCGACCCCGATCGTAAACTTGCCCGGATCGATCACCCAGCTCTTCTTCGCCACGTCATACCAGGCGAACGCCCGCGCATCCAGCGTCACCGAAACCGTCTTCGACTCACCAGCCGCCAGCCGCACTCGCGCAAACCCCTTCAGCTGCCGCTCCGGCTCCGGCATCGTCGCATGGTCATCCGACACATACACCTGCGCCACCTCGGCCCCTGCGACCTCGCCCGTATTCTTCACCTCAAACGACACCGTAACCTCAGGATTGCGACCACTCGACTTCGGATCAATCTTCAAGTCCGCAAACTTGAACGTCGTATACGACAGCCCATACCCAAACGGGAACAGCGGCTTCACGTGATCATGCTCATACCCGCGATACCCAACGAAAATCCCCTCTTTGTACACCACCCGATTCCCCGGCCCCTCAGGATAGTAGTTGTTGTACGTCGGATTATCCTCCGCCCTCCGCTCGAACGTCGCCGGCAGATGTCCTGAAGGGTTCACCTCGCCCAGCAGAATCTCGGCCAGCGCCGTACCTCCGTCCTGCCCCGCATACCAGCTCTCCAGCAGCGCAGGCACCTTCGCAAGCCATGCCTCGGAATCCACATTGCCGCCCGACGTCACATCGACGATCACCTTCTTGTTCGCCGCAGCCATCGCCTCGATCAGCTGATCCTGTCCATACGGGCAGCGCAAACGTCCGGTCACCGCCCTCGCGCTCGCTCTCCC
>DHWW01000300.1 GCA_002413385.1 Granulicella sp. UBA5172 | reverse complement strand
GCTGCGGGGGAATAGATCATTGCCTCGTTCGCCCAACGGCTCGCAATACCCTGATTCACAACCATCCCATTGTCCGGTGTCTTGGCACCCTTTCGGCAAGGCATTCCCCGGCCTTTTGTTCCTTGATGGATTCCGCATCTGCCGACATCTTCTTTGGACTCGGGGCGGGTTTCCCGGCAGTTATCTCGCGCGGAACGCCACCGTAAGCCTACGGTGGCGCGACGACTTTATACGCACGTATTTGGAGCGTGGCGTTCCAATTCTCGGGCCGCGTGTGCCATTGGGCGTTCTGGAACCGCTCTCGACGATGCTGCTGGTAGCCCCAAAACACCTCCATCGCCAACCCGCTCTCGCGGCTATTGAACTCTTAGTACGGCGTCGAAGGCACCTGCCTGTCCAAAGGAGGGGGGTGCTTCATACCGTCAGTGACTTCATGGGAATCCGTGAAAGCGGTATTCTCGTCGCCTGCAACCCGTTGGTCCCGAACCTCCCCTTGCGGTCCCGCGGCGGACCATCCAATTTCAGGCACATCGCAAACCACTTTCGAGTTCACCATCACACACTAGGAGACGTAGGTTCCGAGGGCGGGCAGTAGCCCTCTTGTGCCATACGCTTCACCATCGCGACATACATCTCATTGTTTCGCGGCTGCCATGTNNGGTGTCGTGGATGTCGAGGTCGGTGGCACCGTGCTCGCGGGCTTGATCCACGAGTTGTGCCGTCACCCTCTTCCCATCGATCTGGATCTGTTCCGCGATCGCAATCAGCGCCTTCAACTTCTCGGAGATCGCTGCGGTTCTATAGTCCCGGCAGACCAACTCTACGAGATCAGGGCTGCCGCCTTTGAGATAGCTTGCGGCGGCGCCGTGGCTGGTCTGGCAAAAATAGCAGGTGTTTCTCGACGAGACGAAAGCGGCGACCATCTCGCGGTCCCGCGAACTGAAACTATCGTTCCCGGAAGTGTGCAGCGGGATGTGCGCCAGCTCGCGCATAGGCCGGGCGGTCTCCGGGCGAAAAGCAAAGCCCGCGGTGATTCCTGGCATATTTTCAGGTAAGGCGATGTGCGGCATGGTTATTCCTCCAACATGATACTGGCCACGGCCAGGGTGTCATTACTTACATCATAGGGAGCGCGATTGTTGCGCAGGAACAGGCTGATTAATGCGGCGAGTAGCGTGGTGAATGCAAGGCCAACGATGCAGCGCGGTTGATACGATCCTGAGCTGGTCACTGTTCTTGATCTCACGCCCGAGGGCGTTGCGCGGGAGGATCGGCACGCGCGCGCTGGTCGCGCCCGCAATGTTTGCAGTCCCGATAAGAGAGGTGTCTGCCGGCACGCCGGAACCGAAGGTGTAGACCGGTGCGACGCTAATGCCGAAGGGCAGCTTCGCTTCGCCATAAAGGGCGAGGCGATGGCGCTCATCGGTGAGCGCATGACCCTTCTCCTTGCGGAGTCCGCAGGTGCCCTCTACGAGATTGACTTGCTCGTCCTCGTTGCCGTTTCGAGTTGATCGTCGGCGGAGTAGTCGAACGTCTTGGAAAGCGCATAGCTGACGTTGAAGTTGTAACCCACACTAACCAGTAGCCCGTCGTACCAGTTCTTCGCTGAGGAATCGATGATTCTGACACTGCCCGTAATGCCGGAGAGCGGGTCCCTACGGCGATTTGCAGATTGTGGCACGCCAGCACTCGCGCAAGTGTCCCGGCTCTGCCGAGGCCTTTGCTGCTGCATACAATCACCCTGAGCTCGGGCCTATCGCTGTAGAACGAAACGCTGTGAACTTGAACTTGCCCAGGAGTTGAAAGTTTGGGTGGTTCGTCGTTGGATCTTACCGGAGTAGTGTCGGTGCCAGCGATACAATCGGCCAGGCGCGATACTTATCCCTCAGCCTGCGCACCCGGTATGGGGCAAGCCAACAGGCGCAGGTATTCCCTGGTGAGGATAGCNNGCAACGCACGATGGGCATGCCTCGATGTGAACCCGCATCTGGTCGTACGCAACAGGTTCAACCCTGCCATCCAGATATTCTGAGAGGTTGGTGAAGAGGTCACGGCATTCCACGGGGCGTTGGCTGATCTTGGCTTTGGCGACTGTCCGTCTCTTCGATGAGGGCTTTGCTTGATCCGGACTCTGAGCAGACCCGCTTAGGAATTGGTTCATCTCCTTGCGCACGCAGAGACGCGCCCGATGAAGTCGAATCCGCACGGTTCCCTGCCGTAGTTCGAGGATCTGCGCAACCTGCTCGGTCGTTAACTCTTCCATATCGTGGAGGACAAGGACAATCCGCAACTTTGGCGGAACGCGCAGGATGGCCTGATGCAGAAGCTTGTGCTGCTCGGCAGCCACGAGGGTGCTCTCCGGCCCCTTTGCGGCATCTCCGAGCAACCTCGACAATTCTCCCTCGTCCGGCATCAATTCATCCAGCGAGAGCATGCTGGACGGAGCGTTTGCAGGCTTCCTTCGCATGCGCCAGCAACGGTTTCTGGTAACCGTGAAGAGCCACACCGCCATCTGCTGCGGGGTCTGGATCTTGGCCAGGTGCCCGAGAGAGCGGGAAAGCACCTCCTGCATCGTGTCTTCCGCATCTTCCGGATGCCCGCACACCTTCATACTGAAGGAATAGACCGTATGCTGAAGCAGACCGATCGCCTCTTCGACAGCTTCTGGGGTGTTGCGTTGCAAGAGTTCGGTGGCTCGAATCAGATCAGGTCGCATTGAATGGGGTCGCAACGTGCAAGGTCAGTATATTCTCTGCCGTGCATGCAAAGCGTCTGGTTCTCCGGGAGGGGCTTCGATCCGGCGTGGATACCGTGCTGCTGCGCCGTTACTGCGCACCGGGACACGCGATGTTGTAGGCGTTCAAAGCCGTCTCGATCATCTGAAGGCAGATAGGAGATATCTTCTTTAGCCAATCTCGCTCTTCGCTACTTTCAGCTTGCGAGCCAGCGGCCTGCCAGGCGCGCACCAAGGAGATGGCGAGCCCCATCTCTGCGCCAGGACGACCTACCTCCAACCGCATCATCTGGCGGTAGACCTCATCTTTCAGGTGTACTGCTTGTTTTCGGGAAGGCGTGTTCGGCTTCGCTCCTGATTTCCGCTGCGTCATAGCTGCCTGCTTCTTCTCATTTGGCAATGGCGCAGCCAGCATCCTTGAGGCCCATGGCGCGCAGGATGTTCATGGCAGGACACCAGTTTGTGAACGCCGACTGCAACATATTGACCCCGACGAACGCTGTCAGCCAGAGCCAGTAGAGGGAAAAGAAGTGCGCAAGAGCAAGCGACAATAACACCATGATGCCCGCCATCAGGCGCACACCGCGTTCGACGGTCATAGAGAATCTCCTTGTTCGGTTTTGGGTTCAGGTCTGGATGGATGCCCAGAGTGAGCCATGTAATAAAGCACTGGGATGGTGGGCCACGAGAGAAAGGTCGAAGCAACCGCTCCAGCGATCAGAGATACTGCGAGACCCTGAAAGATCGGGTCGCTAAGAATCACGCTTGCGCCTACGACAACGGCTGCCGCAGTCAACAGCATGGGACGGAAGCGCGTGGCACCAGCATCGATCACCGCTTCCGCTAACGGCATTCCCTCGCGGATACGAAGCTCGATGAAGTCGACGAGGATGATCGAGTTGCGCACGATGATGCCGGCCACCTGCGATGAAGCCAATCATCGACGTGGCCGTGAAGAATGCGCCCAGGAGCGCATGGGCAGGCAGGATGCCGATCAGGGTCAGCGGAATGGGGGCCATAATGATGAGCGGCACAAGGAAGGAGCGGAACCATCCCACCACAAGCACGTAGATAAGCACCAGGACGGCTGCGAAGGCGATCCCCATGTCGCGGAAGACCTCGATGGTGATATGCCACTCACCGTCCCACTTCATCGAATAGTGGTCGGTCGACTCCGGCATCGATGCGTTGTATCGGGCGAGCACGTATCCAGATGGGAGGATGAGGCGGTCGAGTTTCTTATTCATCTTCAGGATGGCGTAGACCGGACTCTCCTCGGCCCCCGCGACGTCTCCTGTGACATACACCACGCGGCGCAGATTCTTGTGATAAATGCTCGGCTCGATTGTCTCGTGCTCAACCGTCACCAACTCGCGAAGCGAGACCATGCTGCCATCGGAGCCAGGCAGACGGATGTTCTCCAACCCCTGCTCGGAGGAGCGATCTGCTCGGTCAAGTTCAACAATGGCTGGAACGGGTTCTCGCGATATTGGATCGTGGATCAGCCCGACCTCGGTTCCTGAGAGAGCAAGCGCCAGGGCATGGGTTACATCCGAGACCGCGATGCCGTGTTCGGCAGCCTTGACATCGTCCACGTGCATCACGAGTCTTGGCTCCGGGTCTTCGACGTACCAGTCGGTATCCACGACACCCGGAGTGTGCTGAAAGATCGACTTGATCTGTTGAGCGACCTGGGTCTGACCCGCCAGGTTAGGACCGTAAACCTCCGCGACCAGCGTCTGGATAACCGGAGGGCCCGGTGGAACCTCACTCACCTGGATGCGTGCGCCGTAGGCGTTGCCGACCGCGTCGAGCAAGGGGCGAAGACGCTTGGCGATTGCATGGCTCTGCTCCTTGCGCTGACTTGCAGGGAGCAGGTTCACCTGAATATCGGCCTGGTTCGGCTGGCGGCGCAGGTAGTAGTGGCGGACCAGACCATTGAAGTTATAGGGGCCGGACGTTCCCGTGTAGGTCTGGTAGTTCAGCACGTCCGGCTGTCGCGCGAGTTCTTCGCCCAGCGCCTGGGTCACCCGCGCCGTTTGTTCGAGGGGCGTGCCATCGGGCATGTTGATGATGACCTGCAGCTCGCTCTTGTTATCGAACGGCAAGAGCTTTACGCGCACCAGTCCAAGCGGCACCAACGCCACGGAAATCAGCAGCAGCACGAACACGGCGATGAAGAACAGCGTGCGATTGCGCGAGGACTGGATCAGAGGCGTCATGATGCGGCGATAGAGCCGGGTGCGCCAGTTCTCGGTCTCGGGCTCCAGCACTTTGGCCCCTTGCAGATGACGGCCAACCAGACGGAGAGCTGCCCAGGGCGAAACCACAAAGGCAACCAGTAGCGAGAAGAGCATCGCCGCTGATGCGCCGACGGGAATTGGCCGCATGTACGGCCCCATCAGGCCGCGAACAAAGGCCATGGGCAACACCGCCGCGATGACGGCAAAGGTAGCCAGGATCGTTGGATTGCCCACCTCCGCGACAGCTTCGACCGCAATCTCGCTCATCGGCCGCCCATGATTCTCTGGCAGGCGGAAGTGACGAACCATATTTTCAACCACGACAATGGCATCATCGACAAGAATGCCTATCGAGAAGATCAATGCGAACAGAGTAACGCGATTGATCGTGTAGCCCAGGAAGTAGAACACGGACATGGTTAGAGCGAGGGTCACCGGGATGGCCAACAGGACAACCCCCGACTCGCGCCATCCCAGAAAAAGCGCGACCAGCAAGGTAACGGACAACGTGGCCAGCAGCAGATGCTCCAGTAGTTCGTCTGACTTGTCCTTGGCCGTCTCTCCGTAATTCCGCGTGGTGGTAACCGTCACGTCACTGGGAATAGTTACGCCTTGCATCTCATGCACGCGCTTGAGCACAGCATTTGAGATATCGGTGGCATTGGTTCCCTTGCGCTTGGCTACGGTAATCGTGACTGCGGGATACTGTCGCGCCCCTTCATGGTTGGCAGTCGCCGTGCCATAGACCACGTAATCGCTCGGGTCCGCGGCTCCATCCACGATCTTGTCGGCCACGTCTCGCAGGTACACCGGCCGTCCGCGAACGACGCCCACGATGACGGCCTCAAGATCCTCGCGCCGAGCGAAGATATTGCCGACGTCAACGCGGACCTCGCGGTTGTTCTCCGAGAATTGTCCAGCCTGCACGCTTGCATTTGCGGCTTGCAAATGTCCGACGATTACCATGGGGGACAGACCGTAGGCGCTGAGCTTTGCCGTACTCAACACGACGCGCATGGTGCGTGGAAGTCCGCCGATGATAGCCGTTTGAGATACATCGGAGACCTGTGCGATGTTGTGCTGCATCTCGTCCGCGATGGCGCGGAGTTGATATCCGTTGTAGTGCGCGCCCCAGAGCGTCATGGCCAGGATCGGAACATCGTCGATGGAGCGGGCTTTAATGATCGGCTGCGAGACTCCAGGGGGCATGCGATCAACGTTCGCGTAAAGCTTGCTATAGACCTTGACCAGAGCATCTTCCTGTGGCGTGCCAACAAGAAAGCGCACAATCACCAGGCTCTGCCCTGGCGAGGAGGTCGAGTACACATACTCCACACCTGAGATCTGGTGGACCAGGTTCTCGATCGGCAGCGTGACGCGCTCCTCCACTTCGGCCGGCGACGCGCCCGGCATGGAGGTGGTGATGTCCAGCATCGGAACAATAATCTGCGGCTCTTCTTCGCGCGGGATGATCGCGATTGCAAAGATTCCGATCGCCAGCGAGGCGGCAATGAACAGCGGCGTCAGCTTTGAATTGAGAAATGACTTTGCCAGCCGTCCGGCGATTCCAAGGTCTTGCGTCATGGCTGGACCTCGATGCGCTTGCCTGCGAGGTCGCGGTCTGCAGGTTGGTCAACCAGCATTTCGCCGGCGGAAACACCTGATAGCACTTCCACAAGGTTGCCGTGGGAAGCGCCCAGCGTGAGGGTGCGAAGTTGCGCAAAGCTCTGGCCATCGAGAGCGTAGACACAGGATAGCGAGCCGCGTGAGACCACGGCGGAGCGCGGAATGAGTATTGCCTCACGGGTGCCATGCGCAAACTCGGTGGCACCGTACATACCCGCGCGCGTCTGAGTTGACGATGGCAAGTCAATCTTGACCAGAAAGCTATGACTCGATGGATCGGCAGCCGGATCGATTTCGGCCACTGTGCCCGTAGAGTTGACCGATGATTCGCCATTGATCACGACCGGAACCTTCATCCCCTTATATATCCCGCCGATTGCCGACTCATCCACCGAAGCGTCCAACTCCAACGCTCCAGCCTTATCCACTTGAAGTAACGGCACACCGGCTAAGGCCATCGTCCCCGGATCAGCCATCCTCATCGTGATGACGCCCGCAAAGGGAGCAACCAGACGCGAGTAGCTCATCATGGTACGTACGCCCTTCTCCTGTGCCTGCGCCGCAACGGTCTGCGCCCGCGAAGCCTCAAGGTTCGCCGCCGCCGCTTCGGAGCGACGCGAGACTTCATCCATCTCCTGCGGGCTCACACTCTTCTCGGATTGAAGCTGCTTGTAACGGCCTAGCGTGCTGGATGCAAGAGCAGCGTTCGTCTGAGCGGCAGCTTCCGAGTTGTGGGCAACCTTCACACCTGCCTCAGCCTGTTCCAATTGCGCGCGCAATGCCGCATCGTCGAGCACCACTAGAGGTTGGCCTGCGCGCACGGAGTCTCCCACACGCACCAGCACCTGCCGAATCTGGGCCATCATCCGACCCGAAATCACCGCGGTTTCGCTGGCATGAACCGTCCCCGTGGATCGCAGGCTCGCTGGAACCTGTTCTTGCTGACTTTGAACCACTCGCGCCTGCACGGCTTGCACTGTGCCTGCCGTTGCATCCGATTCGCCGCGATGGCAGCCGGCGATCATGACCATGGACGCGGCAAGCAGACTTGCCCACAAAACGTTCTTCATTGCAGTTCCTCCGCGGCATCTGGGGTCAGCGTGCCGGTCGCATATAAAAGTTCGCTATAGGCAACAGCGTTGCTATACACGGCATGCCAGTAATTGGATTGACTCTGCCGCTCAGCATCCTCCGCCCGCAACAGATCGGTGATGGTGGCAAGACCCGCGTCGTAGCGGTTCCTCAGAATGCGCAGACTCTCCGCCGATTGATCCAGTGCGGCCTGCGCGGCTTCCACCTGCATCGCCGCTGTCCGCAGGTGGATGTGAGCCTTGCTCACTTCGAGCCGCAGATGCTGCTGCGCAAGCGCCACTTGCGCGTCGATCTTCCGTTTCGCCGCGATCTCCCGCTCCACCTGCGCGTGCTTGCCCATTGGAAGAAGGTCCACGCTGATCTGGACCCCGGCCACCCAGTTGTTACCGCCCGCACCATCAAACGATGTCCGGTCTTCTTCCCAGTTCCCGTAAGCACTCACCCGCGGACCGAAATCAGACTTCGCCGCTCCGACAGCAGACGCCTGTGCCAATTGCGCCTTTCCCAAGGCGGTCAGGTCTGGACGCATCTTTGCGGCCGTCCCCATCTCCTCTTCGAGTTTGCCTTGTGAAAAGGTATGCGGCTGAATCGGCTTCAGCCCCGTTTCTTTCAGATTGAGGGAGCCCATCGCATCGCGCAATGTAGCCCATGCCAGTTCCAGATCCCCCTGCGCCGCGATCAACTCCTCGTTGCGCACGGCGACATTCACCTGCGCCGACATCCGATCCGACTCCACCGCTAGCCCAGCCTTCACGTGCTGGTCCACGGATGACTGTAGCGCCGCCGCGGTCTCCCGTTCGTGCTGGGTAACATCGACCTCCCGCTGTGCATACAACACTTGCTGGTATGCGGCGACAACGCGGAATACGATCTGCTGATCCACTGCGGTCGCGGAAGAGGAGGCGCTTTCCCTGAGCAAGTCGGAGCGGTGAATCTTTCGTTGCGTTTTGAAGGAATCGAAGGCCAACCACTGTCCCGCGAAACGCGTGGAAAAGTTCCCAATAGGCTGCGGCGAGTTCAGCGCGCTCAGCGCGAAATCAGCCTGCGTAAACCGGCGCTGCCGCAGTCGTGTGCCGAATGCATACACGGGATCATTGCCTCGTGAAAGGTCTTCAGTAAAGACCAGTTGCGGCAGGAGTTGCGTGCGCGCCAGGGTGCTGGCCGACTTGGCCTCTTGGTTATCGGCACGGGCAATCGCAGTCTCCGGGCTTTGCCTCAGTGCCGCGTCAACTGCTTCCCGCAGCGTCAGCGGTTCCTGCGCGTCAGTGGGCAATCCCCACATACAGACGAGGAGGGCGAGGCTTAAAACTCGACAACAGCGGAGAATCACGGGTCGAAGGTTCGTTGGCTTCTTCATTCATAGGAATAAAGCCACGGAATGAAGATTCCGTTACAAACGAAGTAAAAGAAATATACGGACTACTGCGATTTGCTATCCTGAGGGCATCGAGTTTGATGGAAGGAGGAGAACATCATGGTCCAGAAACGCAAACCGTCCGCTTCGTTTCTTGTTGAATGTTCTCTCGTCTTCCTGGCAATGCTTGTTTTCACCTGGGGTCTCCAGGCGAAGATTGCGCTGTATCACGTGGACAACGGCGCAATCTGTACGACGAACTCCATGGCCAAGCTAGCGGCCGAGAATCGCTCTGCTCTGGCGACAGTTCAAATTCGGGACCAGGGTCTGCCGCCTGCGGTGCCTGAGATAAATCATTTGGCAGCGTTCGCCTTCTCTCTCCACATGCTGCAGGTATCGTCGGCGAAGTTGGCGGAACTCGAACCGGGACTCAGGGGTCCCGGTCAATATTTTTTACATGGTCCCGACCTGAAACGCCGACCCCCACCGGCTTTCTGCTAGCACTTCCCTGACGGGGAGTCTTGCCGGCTTGAGATCCAATTCTGGATCAATCCGCTCCTGTTTGAGAAATTGCTAAGCAGGTTCAGCAAGCTGCCGGAGCGCATGATGCCTGCGGACTTTCCCGAACGGGTCCCGGCTACGGTGATACCCCACCCTGCAACATCCCCGGCCCTTTGTTTGATGGGTGCAATCTCTGAGTCTTTCCCTTCGGCGTGATTCCGTGTGAGATTGATAACCTTGAACAGAGCTTTGCTCTCATAAGTGCCGTAAACAAAGAACTTTCTGGAGCTTCAAGGCGAATGACCGGACGCAGAACGAATCCAACAAAATACATTGGCACTACCTTGCAGTTCTTCCTGGAAGCAGAATCTGAGATAGTAGGGGCACCATCTTGCTGACCGTCGACAGCAAAACTCGGAGCACGAATCCAGCACTGACGTTCGCAGTGCTGCTGGCCCTCGCTGTCTTCTGCTGGGGACTTAACTACAAGCTCTCTCTTTACCATACGGCGAAAAATCAAGGGGCCGCGCAAGCCGCGAAGCTCCTCTCGCAGCGGGAGCGACCCGCTTCCAATCTGAAGATCGAAAGCTGCTGGGGCAGGGGGCGACCCGTGCGCGGAGTTCCCCACGCTTCCCCCTCACATCCACCTTGGGCGTTACTGGCTCCTACTCACTTTGAAGTCCCTTCTAGATATCAGAGCCTGTTCGAGCTGCCACCCAACCAAGCGCGGCAGCTCTGGCGAATCACCTGCAAAGGTGCTCGCCCTCCTCCCCTCGCTGCCTGACAAGAACGCCAGCCTTCCTTGAAGAGAAGCCCCGCCGTGACAAAGCGGCAACACTTCTGTTGTTGGAATGACTTTGGTTCTACACAGCCCGAATAGGTGGTTTCATGTCACGCAAGCGAATCCTGTATTTCGTCGTCGCCGTTCTTTGCATCGTTGCATACGTTTTATTTATCTCCCTGCGTCCCGCGAAGTCTCCCGCTGCGGCCCCAAGATCAGCAGCAGTTGTAGCAGTCACACGGGGAAACCTCGACAGCACTCTCACGGTTGCAGGTCAGTTTGAGGCGTACCAGGAGGTTGCTCTCCACGCCAAGATCTCGGGATACATACGCTGGATCAAGGTCGATATTGGTGATCGTGTTCGGCAGGGTGAAGTCCTGGCCGATCTTGAAGTCCCCGAATTGCAGGATCAGCTTGAGGGGGCGCAGGCCGAGGTGCGGCATTCGCAATCCGAGATTGGACGTGCTCAGAGCGAGGTCGTCAGTGCAGAAGCAAACTATACCGCGCTCCATGCGGCCTACACGCGGCTTCTGCAGGCTTCACAGCAGCGGCCAGGACTGATCGCCGAGCAAGAGTTGGATGATGCCTACTCAAAGGATCAGGAATCAAAGGCGCAGATCGAGGTTGCGAAGTCGTCGCTGAACGCGATGGAGCAGCAACTCGGGATTTCGCGAGCCGATAGTACTNNTTGGGGGGAGCCGATAGCCATCGGGTTCAGACGCTCGCCAACTATGAGCAGATCATCTCGCCCTTTACCGGGGTCGTAACGATGCGTTACGCCGATACCGGATCGCTCATCCAGGCGGGAACATCCTCGGACACGCAGTCCATGCCTGTGGTTCGGGTCGCTCAGAGCGATCTGCTGCGGTTGCGTATGCCTGTACCCGAGAATGACGTGCCTTACATTCACGTGGGTGGCGAAGTTCAAATCACGGTGAATGCAACGGGCCGCACGTTTACCGGAAAGATTGTGCGCTTCTCGCGAGCCATGGATACCAATACGCGGACCATGCTGACGGAAGTCGACGTCCCAAATCCTGACCTGGTACTCAGTCCTGGGATGTACGCTGAAACCAAGATCCAACTGCAGCAGAAGGATGACACGCTCGTGCTGCCTGCAGAGGCCGTGGTTCAGAATGGCGATCACGCGTATGTGCTTGTGGTGGACTCAATGAATCATGTTGAAAAGCACACTGTGACCCTCGGCATTGAGACGGCAAATCAGACGGAAATCCTGAGTGGGCTACGAGATGGAGAACGAGTGATAGCCGCAGGTCAGGCTGAGTATCAGTCGGGCGAGGTCGTTACGCCTCATGCAGCATTCATCCCGACCACAGTGCAGGAGGTGAGCGAGTAATGTCCTCCTTCGCAATCAAATATCCCTTCTTCATTCTTATGTTCTGTCTGATGGTGATCGTGGTCGGCATCACCTCCGTAACCCGCATGCCGGTGGACCTATTCCCCGAGATCAATATCCCCGTGGTGGTCGTTGCGACTTTCTACGCGGGCATGCCGCCACAGCAGATTGAAGCCCACATCACCAATAGTTATGAACGTTTCTTTACTCTCGGAAGCAACATCGAGCATATTGAGTCGCGCTCGCTGCCGGGCGTCAGCCTTATCAAGATTTATTTCCAGCCGGGTACGGATGCAAATGCAGCTGTCAGCAATATCTCAAACCTTGCGATGGCGAACATGAGGCGACTACCTCCTGGCACCCTACCGCCCGTGGTGCTGAAATTCGATGCCTCCAATATACCGGTGTGTCTCATCACGCTCAAGGGCCAGGGCTTGAATCAGACGCAACTCAAGGATCTTGCACAGTTTTCTGTCCGTGACCAGGTAGCCAACGTGCCGGGAGCCTCAGTTCCTCCACCGTATGGAGGCAAGTATCGGCAGATTCAGGTGTATGTCGACCCGGTAAAGCTGGAAGCTCATGAGCTATCAGTGATGGACGTGGTGAAAGCCGTCAACGCGTCGAACCTTATTCTTCCCGCCGGTGACGTTCGCATTGGCCCGAAGGACTATAATATCTACGCGAACAGCCAGGTGCCAGTCGTTGATCAGATCAACGACATGCCAATCAAGACAGCGAGCGGTGCGTCCGTCTTCGTGGGCGACATCGGCAAAGCAGAAGATTCGAGCCAACTCCAAACCAATGTCGTACGCATCGACGGACAAAACTCGGTGTATATCCCGGTGTTCAAGCAGGGGGGCGGATCGAACACCATCAGTATCGTCAATGGTGTGCGCGACGCAGTTCATCACCTGCTGGACGTCCCTGCAGCTCTAAAGACAAATGTCGTCTTCGACCAGTCAGTCTTTGTGAAGACGGCGGTCAAGAACGTGATCAACGAGGGGACCATGGGGCTCGTACTCACGGCACTGATGATCCTCTTGTTTCTGGGAAACATGAGGGCCACCATCAGTGTGCTGTTATCCATTCCCATTTCCTGTCTGGCCTGCTTCATTGCGCTCGACTTGGGTGGCAGCACGATCAACACGATGGTGCTAGCCGGTCTGGCGCTCGCGCTGTCGCGCTTGATCGACAACTCTGTAGTGGTACTGGAGAACATATTCAGGCACATGGAGATGGGTGAACCTCCAGTGGAGGCTGCGGAAAAAGGTGGCAAGGAGGTGCAACTCGCTGTCCTCGCTGCTACTTGCGCAACATGTATCGTCTTCTTTCCGGTGATTCTGCTTGTTGGAGTTAGTAAGTATTTATTTACAGCTATGGCACTGGCAGTCGTCTTTGCGCTCTTCGCCTCCTACATCGTCGCGATGACAGTGGTGCCTTTGTTCTGTGCAAGGTTTATTCGCATTGATCCATCGCACATTCACCATGGAGTCGAAGCTGTGGAGGCAGATCTCGCGGAAACTGAAAGGACTCTTTCAAAGGCAAGTCTTTTCCGTCGCGTGACCGACCGCTTCAATCATCAGTACCAACGCCTGCAGAAATCCTATGACCGCGGAGTCGAGCTGTGCCTCGACCGTCCTGTCGCCACAGT
Source organism: Granulicella sp. UBA5172 (assembly GCA_002413385.1). GTDB lineage: Bacteria > Acidobacteriota > Terriglobia > Terriglobales > Acidobacteriaceae > Granulicella. The sequence continues at coordinate 21,368 of DHWW01000300.1, read as the reverse complement.
GGTAGCCGTCTCGATCTTCGTGCTCGTAGGGCTGGCATTTTATCCACTATTGGGTAAGTCATTCTTTCCTCGGACAGATCCAGGACAGTTTGTAGTGGACGTGAAGGTACCACCGGGAACTCGAATCGAAGTGACGGACGAGTATGTAGCGATGATGGAGAACGAGATCCGCCAGGTGGTCTCAAAGGACGATATGAACATGATCGTCTCCAACATCGGAATCACGTCGGGCATGCAGGCGATCTACACCAGCAACTCCGGGATGAACACTGGATTTATCCAGGTCAGTCTCAAGCCGGACCATAAGACAAGCAGCTTCATTTATATGCAGCGTCTGCGGAGCAAGTTCGCGACCGACTTTCCCGAAGTGGGGACCTACTTCCAGACGGGTGGTCTCGTCGATTCCGTCGTGAATCAGGGCAAGCCAGCGCCCATCGACATCCGTATCGGAGGCAGCGACATGGCCTCTGCTTATGCGTATGCCCAGAAGGTCGCCGAAAAGATACGACCGTTGCCCTCGGTGAGCGATGTGCTTATACCGCAGGATCTTGACTACCCTGGCCTTGAGTTGAACATCAATCGTGAGCACGCTGCGCTGCTGGGTATCTCTCCGCAACTTGCGATCCAGAACGTTATCACAGCACTCACTTCGGACTCAGTCATTTCGCCTAGCTACTGGGTAGATCCAAAGTCTGGCAACAACTACATGCTAACGGTGCAGTATCCCGACAATCAGATCAAGACCCTCACCGATTTCGAGCAGATTCCTCTTCGATCCGACGTCGGCAAGCAGACGACTCCCTTGGAGTCTCTTGCTTCGATCACACAGATCAAGACTCCGACAGAAGTAGACCATTACCAGCTTCGTCGCAGCTTCGACGTGTACGTGATGCCGAAGGCGGAAGATTTGAGCCATGTAAGCAGTGACGTGAATAAGGTGCTAGCCGGGCTTCCTGTGCCACATAATCTGACGGTACATGTAGGTGGCTCAGTAGACGATATGCACGAGTCCTTCAAGAGCTTCGGCATTGGATTTATCCTCGCCGTAGTGCTGGTCTATCTCATCCTGATGGCTCAGTTCGCATCGTTCTCTGATCCGTTCATCATCCTGCTTGCGGTGCCACCCGGCGTTGCTGGCGTCCTTCTCTTTCTCCTGATTACAGGAACAACCATGAACGTAATGTCCCTCATGGGAGTCATCATGATGGCCGGCATCGCCGTGTCGAACAGCATCCTCATCGTCGAATTCGTAGGATCGCTAAGAGCCACAGGTGTCCCCATCCGCAAGGCGATCGTGGATGCATGCTCCATGCGTTTGCGTCCGATTTTGATGACCTCTCTGGCCACGGTCCTGGGAATCATTCCCATGGCCCTGGCTTTAGAGCCGGGGAGCGAGCAGTATGCCTCTCTGGCACGAGCGATTCTCGGGGGACTTATTTCGTCCGGCATTATTACGGTCTTTCTAGTACCAGCCGTGTACCTGCTCATCCATCACAAGGAAGCAGACGCCGAATCGACCGCGGAGGTGGCTCATGTCTAAACACAGTCTTCTAGGGATCCTCCTTTGTTCGATCTGCGCACCCGTCCTCCTGGGACAAGTCCAGGCAACACTGCCCGCCTCGCCAATGCAGACGCAGGCAACGGCCTCATCGCCAGCAACTCCATCCGCCGACGAGCCTCTCACCAGACAGCAGGCCGAGCAAATTGCGCTGAAAAATAACCCGCGCATCAGCGTTGCAGCTCTCATCGCCCTCGCACAAAAGCAGGTCGTTCGGGAGACACGCTCGTACGAGCTCCCAAGCCTCTACGGCAACGCCACAGGCGTCGGTGCTGAGGAGGCCAGCCGCTTGTCCTCTGGAGCTCTCTCAGCTTCCCGCCTGCTCAACCATGTAGGTGCAGGTGTCGAGCTCAGCCAGCTGATTACCGACTTTGGGCGCACCCACAATCTTGTTGCGTCTTCGTCTCTACAAGCCAAAGCCGCAGAGCAGAATGCTGAGGCAACGCGAGAGGACATCGTGTTTGCGACCGATCTCGCGTTCTACAACGCTTTGGAAGCTCAGGCAACGTTCCAGGTAGCAAACAGTACCGTCCAGGAGCGACAGAACGTCGGCGATCAGGTTACGGCCTTGACCAAGAGCAAGCTCAAGTCAACCCTGGATCAGAGCTTCGCGGAAGTGAATCTCTCTCAAGCAAAACTGTTGGTCCTTGACTCACAGAACCAGGCCGACGCTGCCATGGCCAGCTTGAACGACATCCTTGGTATGACCACAAACCATAGCTATCATCTAGTCGATGACCCCGTCGTATCTGCACCGATCGCCGACTCGGTAGAAGCAGTCATCGCGCTCGCTCTGCAACAAAGGCCGGATCTGAAGGCTCTCCGACTGACTCACGATGCGGATGTGCGATTCAGCCACGCACAGCACGAGCAGTTGCTACCGATGGTCTCCGCCCAGGGAGTCGTCGGAGCTGCACCTGTAGGCTCGTCGACCTATTTCCTTCAGAATTGGTATGGAGCTGCGGGCGTCAACGTGAGGATTCCCATCTTCAATGGCTTCAAGTTTCACGCCGAGGCAGCGGAAGCGGACCTCAGAGCAAAGGCATCCGATGAGCAGAGCCGTCAACTGACCGATCGCATCGTCCGCGACGTAAGGACTGCGTGGCTCAGTACGATGACGGCGCAGCAGCGAATGAGTGTTACCGCTGAGTTGCTCAAGGAAGCGAATACTGCTCTTGATCTCGCGCAGACCCGATATAGACTCGGGCTTAGCTCCATCGTCGAATTCAGCCAGGCTCAGCTTCAGCAGACACAGGCTCAAATCGAAGACGCAAACGCCCGTTTCGAATACGAAGCCGACCTGTCGACCCTCAGATTTCAAAGCGGTTCACAACCATAGTCTGCAACGGAGAATGGCATGATTGCGGAAATCAAGCTCAGTAGAATTCTGTTCGCCACTGACTTTCTCGAGAGTTCACGCGTCGCCCTCGACTACGCGGTGGCCTTCGCAGAGCACTTTCATGCGACGATCGTTATGCTCCACGTCGTCGAGCTCACGCAAGCGGCCCGGGAGGTTGAGGCAGAAACCGCCGGGCCAAGCCTCATGCGACGAGCCGCTCAGGAACGCTTGGACGTCCTCGCCACCGGAGTCAGGCGGCTCGGTCTGGCGGTCGAGACTCACATCGACGACGGAATCCCCTCAGACGTCATACTAAGTGCCGTCGATAGATTTCATGCCAATCTTCTTGTCCTCGGCGTGCATGGTGTTCATCGCGGCCTGGAGCACCTTCTTATCGGCTCCAACACGGAGAAGATCCTGCTCTCGGCACGGTGTCCTACTCTCACTGTGGGAGCTCATGTATTATCTGGAGTCGACCTACAGTTACACTTTGATAAGATCCTTTACCTTTCCGACTTTACCCAAGAGGCGACTGCCGCTGCTCCATATGCTATTTTTCTCGGTGATGCGTTCGATGCTCCGATTGAGGTCTACCAACTAATGCCGGCCATCGCGGAAGACAATCAACGCTTACAGTTGGCGTTGGCTGATGAGTGCTGCAAAAGCATGAAGGCCGCATTGGGTGACGCCAGCCCCGATTGGTGCGAGGCTGTGTTTCATCTGGAGCGCGGGATGGCGGTTGACCAGCTCATTGAACGCGCCCAGCGCCAGCATGCCAGCTTGATTGTCCTTGGAGTCCACACGGAGTCTCAACTCCACCGCCATCTTCACACCAGCTTTGCGTACCACCTCCTCGCGCGCGCAACTTGCCCCATACTCTCTGTTCGCCGTCACGACGCTCCCTCCATCAAGGCGGCCACGTGAGCGTAATCTTCTTCAGCTACGCGCTCTTTGCCACGTCGATCGCAGCAGGACTGCTAGGCGCTCTTACCGGATTAGGCGGAGGCGTAGTCATCGTGCCCGTGCTGGTCCTGCTCTTCGGCGTGGATATCCGCTACGCGATTGGAGCTTCGCTGGTCTCCGTGATAGCAACATCCTCGGGCGCAGCCGTGGCCTAGCTTGAGCAGCGGCGCTCGCTAGAGCGGGCTTTCGGTTGCCGAGCATCGGACAGATAGCCGCGTCGGACTCTCCCCTGCTGATCGCTCTCCCTACAGCGTGATCCAACCCGCGCGAATTGCCATCAGCGAGAGTACGGCAATCACCGCCCACAAGGATATGCCCTGAATGAAAGGACGAGCACCCACCCGCCTCACCGTCTCCTTTGAAAGCCCCGTCCCAATCAGGAAGAGGACGACCGTCAGCCCAACCCGCCCAAGCCTGCTCAGCACCGGGTACAGCGCTTTCCCGGCAGGAATGTAGGTGTACGCCACTGCCGCGAGGCAAAAGAACAGGATGAACCAGGGCAACTGAATCTTTGCCTTGCTCTTGGTGAAATAGGCGGTGGCTATGGCCAGCGGAATGATCCAGAGAGCCCTCGTCAACTTCACGGTGGTAGCGATCTGCAAAGACTGAGGTCCGTATTTGGCTGCCGCCCCTACAACAGAACTCGTGTCATGAATGGCGAGCGCTGCCCACAGTCCGAACTGTGTCTGTGTGAGATGCAACGCGAACCCGATGAGCGGGAACAGCAGCAGCGCAACGGAATTCAGTACGAACACCGTTCCGAGCGACATGGCCATCTCTTCATCATTCGGATTTGTGATGGGCGCGATCGCGGCGATGGCGCTACCGCCGCAGATAGCGGTTCCCACGGTAATGAGATAGGAAGCCTTCTTGCTCACATGAAGCAGGCGGCCGAACAGCCATCCCAGCAGCATCACTCCTGAAATGCTGATTGCCGTGTAAACGAACCCCGCTTTGCCCGCGTGGATCACCTGACGCAGATTCATTCCAAACCCGAGACCAATAACGGCCAGCTTCAACAAAAGTTTGGAGAGGTTCTGGCTTTCGACGTGATACGGATGCGCGAAACTGAAGCCGTAACAGAGCCCGACAATCAATGCCAGGGGAGGCGATACGATCCCGGACGCAGTCAGGATCAGCGCAACGAAGAACACCGTCTTCGAATTGATCTTGGACAAGAGATTCATAGTTTCCTCTTGTTGCAGTCTCTCCAGCCGCCGAGCGCGAGTCCAAGCGGAAGTTCTTATTGCGGATTGTGTTTGCTTATCGGTCCTTCTTCTGGTGCCTACCGTCGATAGCCGCCTCGTTGGTCTGCGACAATGAATCACGCGATGCAATCCATGCTTTGGCGAGCAAATGCAACGAGGCGATACTAACAATGGAAAACTTCCGGCTCAAAGTCTTTCGAGTGGTGGCTCGACACATGAACTTCACCCGGGCCGCAGAGGAGTTGCTTCTCACTCAGCCGGCCGTCACGCAGCAGATCAAGGCGCTGGAGGACGAGTACGGTGTCCCACTGTTCGATCGGAGCGGAGGACGCATCACACTCACCGCTGCAGGGACGGCCCTGCTTCCCTACGCCGAGCAACTCAAGACCCTCTCCGACGAGGCCTTCGAGGCGGTCACCAGCACCTCGGGAAGTCATGCGGGAGCGCTGGCCCTGGGTGCATCGCAAACCATCGGGCAATATCTTCTTCCGAACTTCGTTGCCGCATTTCTGCGCGAATATCCGCGCGTAGCCGTGACTGCAATCAGCGGGAATACGGACGAAATGCTGGAAGCGGTTGCGGACCACCGCATTCAACTCGCGCTCATTGAAGGGCCGGGTTTACGCAAGGATTTGCATATTGAACCCTTCATGGAAGACCAGATGGTGCTCGTCGTCCCCGCCAGCCACGAATGGTCAGGGCAAGAGATTGACGCTGAAGACCTGAGACAAGCGCCGCTTCTCATGCGCGAGTTCGGCTCAGGCTCCCGTAGGGTCGTCGAACGTGCGCTGACTAAGATAGGGCTCCGGAAGAAAGATCTTAGGACCGTGATGGAGCTTGATTCAACCGAAGGCCTGTTGAGCGCCGTGGAAGCAGGTCTGGGAGCCACATTCGTGTCTCGCTGGACCGTACGCAACCAACTTGCCCTTCACACGCTGGGCATAGCACAGGTGAAGGGCCTGAAGCTCTCACGGAAGTTCTCGTTTGCCTACCCCTCCGGCCCGGAACCGCGCGGAAACACAGGAGCGTTTCGCCTCTTCATCCTAAACCAAACGCTCCAGGCCAAATCCCGACCACGCTGAACGACGTTTGCGGCTAAGCATTGGCGTGATTGGAACGCGCTGTAGACTTGATTCCATGCGTAATCGACTTCGATGACTCGGCGGATTGCCCGGAGCATCACCGGCTCACACGCCTCTTCCTGCGCTGCCATCCAATTGAGTTGACCGTCGCCTTGGGTAGCAACAAAACGCTTCACGATGCCATGTCGCTGCTGAATCGCAATAAGCAAGCTGTGCCGTCCGCCGCATAGTTAGGGGCAGCTTGCCATGGTTCATCAATTGATTGGACTTTCAGTAACGGGTTCGTTCCTGGAGGACCCGTGATCCGCCCCTAAACGAGGGCACAGCTTCAGGAAACCTGAACACAAGCCAACTTGTCGGTACGAATCTCCGAGTACCGATCAGTGCCTCGGCAATTCGTTCGCTTCCCAACCCTCTCAGGGTAAAAGGGGACGTGTGCTGAGGTAGTGGATCAGGTTCTTCAGGTCTTCTTCCGTGAATTTCTTGTCGTAAGAAGGCATAGGGTTGGGAGTGCCAGCGCTGGTTTTTGCAGGGGGACTGACAATCGCCGCTCGTATCTGGTCCGCCGTGCGCCGCGTTCCCACTCCGTTCAACGACGGCCCAATGTCCCCTCCCTCCCGTCCGATGCGATGGCATACGAGACAGTTGTTGTCCGCGATGACGCTCTTCACGTGTTCGATACTCGAGTCATTCGGCGTCGCGGAGCGGCTCGGAGCCGGGACCGGCGTTGCCGACTGTGCCGCCGGAACCGAAACAGCCATGCCCAATGGCGTCAGGCGGAAGAGACCACCCGGCTTCGCGTCCTCGATCATCCATAACGCTCCATCGGGTGCGACCTCTACGTCGCGGACTCTGCGGCCCATGTCCCAACGCTCGACTGCCTGCGCTCCTCCCTTGCCGTCGAAGGTGATGCGGATGAGTGCCTTCGCTGCCAGGCCGCTGGCAAAAGCCGACCCGTTCCACTGTGGGAACATAGCGCCTTTGTAGAACATGAGGTTGCCNNGGGCCGGGAAAGGTGTACGTCCGTACGACCGGGGCCGTCTTTGCGGCCTCCGTATCCGAAGGTGGTTCAATGACGGGAATACTTGCCGCGCCATTCTTGCCAGCCATCGGATTGCCCGGGGCCGGTTTGCCATCCAGCGTCAAGCGCAGGATCTTACCAAGTGGCGAGTTAGGGTCCTGGGCTGGCGTCATGCGCTGCCGATCTCCAGAAGAGAGGAAGAGAGACNNACGCATCCAGTGTCAGTCGCAGGAGCTTGCCGAGCGGCTGGTTGGGATCCTGAGCCGGCGTCATGCGTTGCCTGTCGCCAACCGAGAGGAAGAGATATTTGCTGTGCCGGAGAGAAGGCGACCTCCGCGCCGAACTGTCCGCCATCACCCCGCTCGCCGTCGCGCCAGATGACTTGGAGCCCTTCGAGGCTCGCCGAATCGTTGCCGATCTTTAACTGGGCCCGCGCGAGCGCGAGGCTCGAACCGCCGTCGCCCGGCTCGGAATAGGTCAGGTAGACATTGTGGTCTTTGGCATAGTGCGGCGAGAGGTAGACGCCCAGCATCCCACCCTGACCGTTCCAGAGAACGGCCGGAACGTTCGCAACGGGCGTCTTTGTTCCCTGCTGGGTGACCAGCCACAGACCGCCAACCTTCTCGGTGATGAGCATCCGCCCGTCGGGCAGGAAAGCAATCTTCCATGGCAGACTCAACGTCGTGATCTGCGTCACGGTGAAGGGCAGGTTCAAGTCTGACTTCTGCTCGCCTGCGTTAACCTGCGCGGATACGCCGCTCGATGCCATGGCCAGGAATAGTCCCGCGATCACTAAGTGCTTCATAATGTTCTTCCTTTATCGATAGAGCGATCGGACAGCAAGACGATATTCTCAGCGCCGACGCCTGTGGCCGCAATCGTGCCCTTAGGTTATCGCACTTAGGCGGTTTGCGGGATTCACGAATGGGCCGAAGTGGCCTTTCGAAAGGTCTGTGCCGAGGCCGGAACCCCTCGTTACGAATCTGGCGAACGCATTGGCTCTGCCAGGCGGGCTCCCTCGTGCACGACCTCGCCGGTGGGGAACTCCATAAGACGGCCTGTGTATGCCGGCCGGACTTGGTACGTGGTGGGGGCTTCCGTGATCCAAAGATAGCCTTTGATGTCGGAGTAGCGCTGCTTGCTAGGCTAATTCGATTCATCATACTCAAGAAAGCCGTATTGCGACCAGACGAGGTCGTCATTCGCTTGGCCCAACAAATACGTGTTGGTAACGAGAAACGCGGCAGCATACCGTCAAATGAGTCACAACACCAAACGTCAAAAATCATACCCTGCCTGCGTGTTTGGGGAGCTATGATGTTGCAGATGAAGAAGACTTCGCAAGAAGAGAAACAACACAGGGAAAAAGGTGACTTCAATAGTCAATCAGCTTGGTGCCGAGTATGGGGCCTGGTACGGATGGACTAGTGGATTCGGTAGGTACGTAGCCTTGGGCCAATACATACTTGAGGAAACCGAGTCAGATCTGCTCCATGATAAGTGGCTGATGGATGCGAGGGAGTCCTTCCTCAGATGGAAGAAGGACCATAACATAGAGACGGCTCCGCCCGAGAATCCCAGGGCAGGGTGACTGCGGATCTTGTAGTTGTCCGTCTTCATGTCGCTCCGCACATATTATGCCTCTCGGCGCAGGGGAGACAGTGAGACCGTTTTCCACCTAATAGATAAGGCCAACGCACTCGCCGGCAAGGATTTGCGCGGTGGTAGCAGAATAGGTTCCCGGAAACGCTGCAGGGTTCGATTTTCCTGCCCCTACTCGGTCATGAGATCCCGGTACCGTTGATCCGGCTGTCGAACGGAACCGTAGAGATCATGCACGACAACAAGCTGGCTGCGCGGCACTCACGTTGTTACGGACGCGGCCATGAGATCCTCGATCTCGAACACTATCTGGATGTGCTGGAACGGAAGCCGGGCGCCATGAAGGGTTGCACGCCCTTGCAGCAGTGGCGTCAGGCTGGACGCTGGCCCGCTTGCCTGGATGCGATCTGGCGCGAGCTTGAGCAGCGTCATGGCAAGAGCAAGGGAACTCGCGAGATGATCGCGCTGGTCCGCGCCGGTTCCATCGATGGATGGGAGAAGCTGATCGCTGCTGTAAAAGATGCGTTGCGTCTGGGCATCAGCGATTCAGCGGCGGTGCTGCATCTGCTGCGTATGCCCGATCCGGAACAGCGCCACCAGTACGCCGTTGCCCTTGCCGAAGAACTGCTCCAGTTCGAGCGCCCCATGCCGGTCATGGCCATCATCGTCACCACGAACTTGCCGTTTTCAGAGTGAACGACAGTGTTTCCGAACCCTCGGCTCTGCAAGCTGCTGCTGGACCGGATCACGGATCGTGCTCACATCATCGAAACCGGAACCGAGCCCTTCCGCTTCCGGCGCACCCTGGAAAGGAGCAAAAAGCGTTGAGCAGGCCGACCAGGGCGAGCCAGAATAGCGCACCCAGAGAGCGAGGGCTCTGCACCAAACCCTCAGGCGTCCCGGTGCAACGTGTTCAATTTGCTTACTGTTGTGCCGACGGTGCTGGGGCGCTCTTCGCTTGATTGTTCAGCGCTGTCTTGGGTGACGGCTCGGTACATGTAGGGACTCCGGGTTCGATCTCCGAACCCTCTTCGTAGTCATTCCAGGTTTCAATCATCACAAAGGGGATCGTCTGGCCCGCAGGAAAGAACTTCCGCCACATGTTGAGTGTGTCCGTATAGGTCTGACCGCAGCGGGCCGAGATGTGCCGGTTCAGGCTCCAGGATGCTTTGTGATCGTCTAATTTTGGCCACGCTCCGCCGACGATCAACTTGTCTGAATATTTCTCCGCCATATTCTTATAGAAGTCTGCAAGATACCGATCTCCCCAGTTGCTGCCATCAGCAGCCCAGCCCAGCGGCCCCGGATTGATCCACGGATAGAAGCCGTCAAAGGCATCCGGGTGTGGTCCGGGAAGGTTCTCCTGAATGAGCAGCGGCGCAGGATTCCATTTGTTCACCACGCTCCGCAGCTTCGCCCAATCCGTGTGATTTCCATTAGGAAACACAAAAATCACAGGCCTTCCCTCGTAGGTGAGGTATGCCTGGCGCCCTGGGGCATTGGGCGACAGATAGGTATCGTGGAACATGGTGAAGTCCGCGATCGCTTCGTCTGTCGCGCCTTCTTCTGTATTGGCCTCTTCGTACATCATCGCGACCTTAAATTTGTTTTTCGCCGCCAGACCCTGGACCAGCGCATAGCTCTGATCGATAAATGGCTCGCGATCTCCATACCAGTCCACGACGAGACCGGAGATACCCATCTCCTTCGCCTTGCGAATCTGATTGAGGATTACCTCGGGATCATGCGACGTATAGCCCACAGAAATATGCTTGGGCGTGCCAAACCACGCCTCATAAACGGCAAGTATCTCGGGGGATGCACCTGTAGCTTTGTACTTCAGCTGCACGGATGGAGCCTGACCAAAGCATCCATGAAACAAGAAAAGAAAGGAAAATATTGTAGCGCTCAAACCAGCGGACATGTAAGCATTATCCAACATACACACTCTAAAATGGGCCTGATCCTCTTAATAACAGCTGACTTAGATGGAGGATACGCTTAGGACCACTAAGCCTTCCCGAGCATCTCTAACAGGCGATTTGGCATCATTTTAGAAGGCCTTATGATCGTTGGTACATTGAAACGTGTTGACTAGACCGACGGAAAAGTCGCGAGAGTTGAAGGCTCGAATTATCTCTGGGAGCGTTGTTTTGCTCTCGGGATCGGGCTTGGCAACGGCGATTAACCTCGCCTACAACATGGCCGTGGCTCGTTTTCTCGGGGCCGAAGGCTTTGGACATGCGACGGCCGTTTACACGTTGTTGACCATTACGTCTGCGGTAACGTTGTCGTTCCAGATCACCTCGGCGAAGGTCGTAGCCCAGCAGAATTCAGCGGAAGGAAGAGACGCCGTCTATCGCGATCTTCAGCGAGCAGCATGGGGATGCGGCCTGCTTGTGGGACTTCTTCTCATCCTGTTCCGCCAGGACATTACGGATTACCTCAATCTACCGAGCACGATGCTGGTGGTGTTTCTTGGGATCGGGGCGGCATTCTACGTTCCCCTAGGCAGTCGTCGCGGTTACATTCAGGGCGTGTACGGATTCCGCAAGCTTGCGAAGAATCTCGTACTCGAGGGAGCGGTTCGACTGGGCGGATCACTGCTCATGATTCTTCTCGGATTCGGAGTGATTGGTGTCATTGCGGCCAATGCAGGTGCGATGGCCGCGGCTTACTTTGCTATTGCGCCCAAACTCGCGGTACGGATACCCAACCCTCTTCGGTTCAGGCATGGATTCAGGGAGATCACCCAGGCCCTCGTATTTTTTTCGGGACAGGTGCTGATCAATAACTGCGATATTGTGCTGGTAAAACACTTTTTTGCTGCCGAACAAGCAGGGCTCTACGCAGCCGTTGCGTTGGTCGGGAGAGTCACGTTCTCCTTCTCATCCGCAGTCGTCAACAGTATGTTCCCCGTAGTTGCAGGCACGGGCGCAGAAGAGAGAAAAAGCCTGTCGCTGATAGCAATCTCGCTTCTACTGGTGCTGACGGTTGGAAGCGTATTCGCACTCGCCTTGCGCTTCACCCCCGCCTGGATCTGGACAAAGGTTTTCGGAGCGAGTTTCGAGATCGCCGGGCCGCACGGCTTTCCCTACCTCTTGGCGTTGTATGCGATTACAACCGTCATCTACTCGCTCAGCGTCGTCATCATCACCTACGAGATGGCCTACAAGATTGCGAATACGAGTTGGTTTCAGTTGGTATTCAGCGGTGTGCTGATCGCAAGCATCTGCCGATTCCATGATTCCCTGCTGCAGGTCATCATGGTGCAACTGGTGCTCATGACCGTCATGCTGTGCGTGGTTGGCATTCAGTTCCTGATGGGGGCGCTCCGGAACGCAACGATGCTTATTAATGTCGGCTCGCGCGCCATCCACTTGACGCGGCGCATCTCAGAGGATGTGGTCATTGCAGAATTTATCAAGAGCGACTTTGAAAATATTGCCTATCAGCGGTACCATGATGCGCTCCGAACAATGGTGTTCGCGCCGGACCTGGAGGACCACAGCGAAAGCGCGAAGCGACGAGCACTTCTCTTTCTCCGCCACCGATCCCTGTGGAAGGAACTCCCACTGGATACCGAATGGTACGAAGCAGAGGTGAGTGCAGAAGACCTGCATCAAATACGAGTCTTTCCACGAGCCCATTGGAGAAAGTTAGCGCGAGGAAATTTTGAGATCACGACAGTTGTCGAACGTTTACGTAGTCAGCAGCGTGATCGCGAGGACCCCTTCGTAGAGAAGATCTCCGATATCCGCACCGGACTATCGCAAAACGAATCGACCATGGGCTCTATTGTCCTGATCGGATTGAATGAAAGCGAACCAATGACGATCCTCGACGGGAACCATCGATTTGTCGCCGCCGTGCTGGAAGGCAGAGTCGACCGGCTTCGGTTTGTGTGTGGACTGTCGCCCCGGATGAATCGTTGTTGCTGGTACAGGACGAACCTACGCAACCTCATCCACTACGGCAACAATCTTATCCGGCAGCATCTAGTTTTTCGTCGAGAAGACGAGTTAGAACGCCTCTGTAATGCATCCAATGGATCATGGACAGAGGTAGTACCCCGCAACTCTTTGTAATTTTGAACGTTGAAACTATGGCCGGACCCCAGGGTGAAAGGAAAACACAATGACAGATAGCAAACGAACCGTAAGTTTACAGCAGGTGCCGGAGGAAGTAACTGCGTCTGTGCAGACGGTCATTCTGCAATCTCTTGAAAGAAAGTGTGCGGAGACAGAACGTCCTCGATTTGTCCTCGATTGCTCCCTTGTCCGGAATATGGATACCAGCACCATCCAACTTTTGCTTTCCTGCCTAGAAGAGGTGATGAAGTGTAACGGGGATGTACGACTGGCGGCCCTGCGTTCTGAGGTGGAAGATACGCTTCGACGTTCAGGAGTAAGCCGTCTGTTTGAAATGTACGCAACGGTTGACGCAGCGGTTCAGAGCTTCCAAAAACATCCTACCAGCATGGCGCCTCTTGATTTCGAAGTCGAAGTTCTGGGTCTCAATTCCGGACTTGCAGCGTAGGCGCCGGGTGACACCCTTATCAACGAGTTTCAGTAAGAAACGGGTTCCGGAGCAACCGATGAGAGACTTGAAGTCTTGGCTGGTGCGACAAATCATCTTCTGTCTGGCGGCCTCTCTGGTTGTGCCGCTCGGCGCAGCCGAGACGAATCCAGGTCTTAAGACACGTCGCGCATCAGCCAACGTTGCATCGACCGAGGCTCCGTCTGCTGATCACGCGGGCGTCGGCACTGCAGCGATTGCAGAAGCCGCCCCGCCGACAGTTTACCCCGAGAGCCCCAGCGCGCTGCAGACGCTAACTGTAAATCAGGCCCCGCAGAACAACGCCCCACAAACCACACAAAATAAACAGGATACCCAGACGACTGCGCCGGTTGGTACGGCGGCAGCTCCCTATCAGAAGCAAGAGGGGATTTCTGCATCTAAGCCAGGAGGAGCGGCGATTGCACCCGGAAAACAGAGGCGCATTCGTTCCTTCGCTATCAGAGTAGGGCTTCTGGTTGGCGCTGGCATTGCGATAGGAGTCGTGACGGCGGCCACACTTAGTAGTCCAGGTCGACCATAGAAACATAACCGTTCTATTGTTTGGGGCACACCCATGATTGATACGTCAAAGCCCCGTCGGGCCATGCTTGTAAGTTTTTCTGGAATCGATGGTGCAGGAAAGAGTACCCAGATTGCGAACCTATGCGCGAGTCTGCGCGAGTCCGGACTTAAGGTGAAGTTGATAACGTTCTGGGATGACGTTGTGCTACTGAAGTACATTCGCGAAGGCGCCACACACAAGCTATTTCATGGCGACCAGGGCGTTGGAACGACGGCATCTCCTATTCGACGCCGGGATAAAGATGTCCGTTCCCCGGTGATGACTCTATTCCGCGTCGCGTTCTATTTCATTGATGCCATCTCTCTCCGAAGGATTGCTAAGAAGGCCGCACACTCTGAGGCTGACGTTGTCATATTCGACCGATATATCTATGACGAGTTAGCGAATCTCAATCTGGCGAAAGCCTCGACACAACTTTATGTCCAAAGCATCATGAAGATTGTGCCAAAGCCAGAGATCGGCTTCCTGCTGGACGCCGATCCAGTGAAGGCCTGCGCGCGTAAGCCGGAATATCCCATCGAGTTCCTCCACTCCAACCGCAATGCGTACCTGAAATTAAGCCAATTTGTGGGTGGAATCACTATCATTCCCCCCAACACGATCTCCGAGGTCAAAGCCGAGGTTGCCCAGTGCATCGCTAGCGGGTCGTTGGCTGGCGTCCAGCCCGACCTGACAAGACCGGCACGATCTACCAGTACGTGACGCTTGTCTTGTCCAGGTACGTGGTGTTCGGGGACTGGTTGTAATTGCCATCCATCTGGTAATTGACGGTCATACCCCACCAACCCGAAGGAACCGGGAACGGAGCCACAGTCTGATTGATGGTGTGCGTAACGCCGTTGACCGTGATCGACTGATAGAGCAGATCATTATTCGATTCGCGCTGCACTTGAAGGGTCACGTGGTTCCAGGCTGCATTGTTAAGGCTGCATGGAATCGTCGTCGGCACCCAGGCGGCATTGACATTGTTCCAGATGTCCCAGACTCCATCTGCGAGATGATTGCACTCGGTTCCCCACTCCATTCCGATGCCATTCATATACAGGTTGATGTCGAATTCGAGGTCCTGCGTAATCGCGAGGTTCGTCACGTAGATATCGGTATCGACGGTCATATTATGGATGGATGGAAGCAGGGTGTGAGCCTTGTCTGGAAGCCCTTCTGTGGTGCCGTCACCAATGAGTGGATTGGACCACAGGACGTCAGAGTACGGAGTCGTTCCTCCCATATTGAACTGCGTCGCATTTCCACTGAGCGAAGGTGAACTCACGTGCTGGTACATCGACCACGTGATTCCCGGGCACGAAGAGGTACAGATATTGTAGACCGGAGCAAGTTCACCCCACTGGTTCCAGCCGCCCAGGGCCTGAAGGTTAGAAAGAGTCGTTCCAGCCACGTTGACGTTGACAATTGCGGTTGCGCTACCGCCACAGTTGTCCCAATCCTGAACAACCGTCTTGTGGCTTCCACCGGGCAAAGTCAGCTGTGTATTCACGCTTGATCCCTGCGCTACGTACGTCAGTTGGTCATCCACGTAGATTCCAGTCGCCGCCACACCCTTGGCACAAGCCGTGGTTGCTGTAGCGACATACGCCGCGGGAGAAGACACCGTGCTGCCGTTTGCCGGCGATACCACCGAAACACCCGACTGAGTACTGACCGTTAATGTCAGTGGTGCTGAGGTTGCACCGCCGCAATAATCCCATTCCTGCACAACTGCCAAGTGTTTGCCTGTCGCGAGGCTCAACGTGGTGTTGAGACTGATCCCATTCACCACGTAATCAAGGCTATTATCCACATAGATGCCCATAGCAGCGACACCCTTGGAACAGGTGGTTGTGTTGGCCGAAGCGACAAATTGGACACTTGTACCCACCGTACTTCCATTTGCAGGACTGCTCACAACAACGGTTGCAAATGCTGGTAACGAAGCCGCCAAAATGAGTAGCATTACAGCATTCGTGAACATTCTCATGGAGTATGCCTTAAGTTATAGAGTTCTGCGCAATACAGGTCTTAGAATCGGCTTATCCTGGGAGAAGGGGCAAAGCTTCTCTTGTCTCATCGGGTTGCTCTGAGTGCCTCCTTTACAGGCAGGCATTCGGCAACCATCTGCTAACACCACTACGTGAGCAGTGGTCAAAGATTCATACTGCACCTGATAAAAGCTCTCAGGTGCCATGAGTATTCAGACTTTTTGCGCAAAACTACCCCGCTGGGCGGTATGGAAAAATATCTAAACATTCAAAGCAAAGGCAACTATTCCGGCTCTGGGAAACATCCTACATCATAGTGCGGATATGTTCAATCAGCCCAGTAACTCAGTTGGTCCCCCCCTTATTGCGCCATGCTCTCCATATTGGTGAGAACATTAGAGATGTCGCCAGAGCTTTCACCAATCGGCGGTGGAAAACTGAGGATCCTCGATGATTTTTTTATTAGAGGCTCTTGCAAAGTACAGGATGACCTATTGGTTCCGCAGTGCAGTTTGGGTAGCTTGCACCTGCACCGTTTGTTCCGCAGGTGCGATGCAGGCCGATAGTACCTTGCCCCCCACATCGCATCATGGCTCCACGCTGCCCGTTGTCAGAGCTCCAGCAGTCGCAGTCACTCAACGGGCGGATCCGTCAGTGGTGAAAGCTCAGGCTCCAAATTCATCCTCTAAGACGAGCGAAGGACCGGCCAAAGTAATTCTAAAGAATGGACTCCTGACGGTAGAGTCGAACAACTCCGATCTTGGCCAAATCCTCAAGGAAATAGCAGCGATCAGCGGCATGACAGTCGAAGGCTCCATCCGTAGCGTTCGCGTCTTTGGCAACTATGGACCGGGCGATTCGCGTGATGTGCTCACCGACCTGCTCCGAGGATTGGGCTACAACTTCATGATGGTTGGGGTCACGCACGACGGCACACCGAGGGAGTTGGATCTCATGCTTCAAAGTGGAGGTTCTGCTCTGATCCCCTCCCCTCCACCAACGTCGATAGCCTCACAGCCCCAACAAAACCCCGTCGTAACCATGCCCGACGAGGATGCCCCTGGACCAGGCGCTATCCTTCATGTTCCGCCGGCCGGACCCGACAATCCTCAGGATCGGGTACAGCAGAATTTGCAGCGGCTTCGGGATATGCATAATCCCCAGAGGCCCCCGCAGTAGTTCCGTACTGGGACTGACCGCTTGGCGACAAGGCAGTCAGTCCCAGCACAGATCATCTGTCTCGATATCTCCAGAAGAGTACTGGTTCTAGATATTGAGAGTATTGATTCTAGATAGTTTGGTAGCGTTACCGGGGCTCGAACCGGGACTCTTTGCCTTGAAGGGAATACGAACGCATCCGCACAGCCTCTCCAACGGCGGCAAGTTGATTTCCTACCCAGACGTCAGACTTGAATTGCGCCGAACCGAACATTGTTCTCCGCGTACCATCCACCTGGTGCTCGACAACCTCTCGACCCACACCCGCAAGGCGGCGACGGACTGGTTCGGCGANNATGCGGTCGTGATACTAGGATCTTTCAAAAAGAAGAGATGACCGCTTCGGACGTGGTCGCCATCGTATCGACAATTGCTTGCCTGATTGCATATTAGAGTTCGATGTGGTGTTCGCGAAACACGACCGAGAATTGGCAGGTCGACCATAACATCCGCCCCTCGCGCAAGATGGATTCATCGGCTCCCGGGGTGCCGTGCCAATTCCGCGGATGCTCGCTCTGATGCTTCGACCGTATTGGCAGAAACACCTCCAAGAATCCGTGATGAACGTCACAGACTAGAGCGAGATGCGACGCAATCCTTGAGTCAGTTGGAAGCCCCAACGTGAGAAGGAGAATGGAAATGATGACGAACGAAAAGGAGCTCACTGAGCACAAACCATTGATCGAATTGGTTGATTTGGGGGACCTTCAAGTCATGGCACGATGCGTCTCACCATGTAAGGGATGCGGCTGTACACCGCCGGCGCAGACGCCCGCGGCCTAGCATGAGGATGGGCACCATAAGGCGAATCGGCGGAGTGCTGCCCATCTAATGCTAGCTCGAACCAAAACAAAGGAATATATGAAGTCTCTGCTTGAGAAGTTTTTGGCTCTCGATCTGGTGGTGCTCCGGAGTCAAACAGCTTCACTTTTGTTCTGCCCCGAACGCTTCGTGCTGATGAGACTAAGCGATGAGGGTCTGGGAGCCGCTGAGCTAGCGCTATCGCCGGATTGCACGGATGCTTTGATGGAAAGCCCGAAGATCGCCGGCTTTCTCCGGATCGCTGTGGACTACGTCTCGAGATCTCCGAAACTGAAGATTTTCGATACAGCGCTCATTGGATCGACGGGGGAAAAGAGGATTCTTCCAAAGCTGGTTTTGATGGTGAATAATCTCTGCAATCTGCAGTGTCGCTATTGCTATGAACATGAGACAGCCTTCAAACTTCCTGCGCAATGCATCAGCCGAAGTGCTGTCAGGACGACCATCGATAAATGCTATGAGCTCTTCGAAGCGATCAAAACCATTATGTTTATTGGCGGTGAACCTACTCTCAGCGAAGAGGCCATAGAAGAGGCTTGTGAGTATTCAATCGCCGAGGCATCGCGCCTTGCGCGCGAGAAGCCAGGCTTTGGAATGATCACCAATGGAGTCCGCATCTCAGAACACCTGCACGAGGTTATCGAGAGATATGGGATTCAGTTGACCTTTAGCGTGGATGGACCGAAGGCCATGAATGATCTTGTTAGAATACGGAAGGACGGGTCGGGATCATACGATGCTGTTTCCCTAAACATCAAACACTATGCGGAGTTACATGCTGACACAATTTCTATCGAGAGCACTGTAACGAGGGCACAATCTAATAGCGGATTGTCGGTTTCACGACTATTGGATTTTATTGCGGATGAGTTCGGTATTGTGGCACCTCATATCACTCTTGCGTGCTTGCCGGATGGACATTCATTAATGCCCGCAGATGCAGGCGCAGCCGCGCTCGATAAAGATTATCTGGATGCAGTTGAGCTTAGCGTGACACGCATTCTGGATGACACGACGAGCGGAGATGTATCCAGCACTGGCCCCAGGCTCAGCTATGTGGCGGATGTAATGCGCGCGCTTGCGAGGAAGTCAGCGACCGCGGCGATGTGTTCGGCTGGAACCACGCAGTTGGTCGTCGACTCACATGCTGATGTTTATCCGTGCTGGATGTTCGCGGGCAAACCGGAATTCAGGATGGGAAACATCGTGAATGACAGTCTTGAACTAATTCTGGGGAGTACTGCCCTGTCGAATGTTAAGGCTAATACAAAGATGACGAATATTCATTGCTCTTCGTGTTATGCCCGCTTTTTGTGTCACGCATGTATCGGGAACAACCACATTCACACTGGATTCATGGAGGAAATGGATCCTAGATTCTGCGATAGAACGAGGCAGAGCCTGGTCACTGTACTTACCGGAATTGCCAGTAGGTCCGTAGGTTCCACCCGATGATTCAATTACGAAGCTACTGATAGGTCGTTGGTATAGCGAATTACTTCCACGTCTGAGATAGCGACGATGCCCTCGGAGACCATCCTGTCCAAATAGGGCAGAAGCAGCGCGATCTGAGCCTCGCGATCGATGATGCTGATCATGATGGGAGGATCGCTGGAGCCCGGCCACAGGCTGGAATGATGGATGTGGGCGCTTAGGCCAAAGCCCTCCACTCCCCCATAGACAGTAGCGCCTGCGAGTCCCAGATCCATGCAGACGGACAAAATCGCACCGTGGAGTGGCTTGCCGTTCCACTTATCATTATGGCTGAAGTGTATGCGCACCATCTTTGCGTTGAACTCTTCTTTACGCATGGGGTGCCTCCTCTGCAGACCCCGACGGCGTAGCGCTGCCGCGGCGATAGGTGATGATGTCGACATCAGAGAGGACGACGAGACCGTTGGGCATCATCTTGTCGAGGATCGGGAGAAAGCTTCGGATTTTCGGCTCGACATCGATGACGGCGAGCATGAGGGATGCGCCGGCGGAAAAGACGTGGCGTTGATGGACGTGCTTTCCGGAACCATAGCCGAGGATCGCCTTGTAGACCGTGATCCCCGCGATTTCGCTCGCCCGGAGCGCTTCTACAAGAGCCTCATGCAGCGACTTGCCGTTCCACTTGTCGGTTTCATCGATATAGATACGAAGCAGCTTTGCCTTGCCCTCTACCTTATGATGAACGGCCGACTGCTCGGCAGGGTCGGAGGTAGAATTGGCGGCCTTGACGATGGTGGTCTCCTGCACTTCGATCAAGCCGGTGCCGCAAAGTTCCTTGAGTGTGGGAAGCAGTTCTTCTACCTTGACGAGCGTCTCGATGAACTCAACTTTTATGGGGAGCCGATCCGAGACGTCGACCAGGGACGCCGTATGCAAGTGATGATCTGCACCAAAGCCGGCGACACCTTTGAGAACGGTCGCTCCAGAGACTCCGCGATAGAACAAAAAGTCGAGCAGCGCTGACGCTCTTCCCACACCGTGGTAAGTCTCCCCATCCGCGATGTAGATGGATACCTTGAGTGCTTTTCCTGACTGCGGCATTTCCCCTCCCTGCGACTGCAGTGTTGCTCTTCTTATGTCTGATGCGGCCAGAATCTTACGCGAGTGACCGCGAGGTTGCCGATCCGAGACCCACGGCGATGAGACCGACAATCAAACTGATCGCAACATAAAGAATTGCAATCCAGAATGCGCCACTTGTCAGTTCCGACCAGGTCTCAAATTCGAAGGAAGAAAATGTGGAGAAAGCGCCAATGAAACCGATGGCGAAGGTATATCTCCAGACAGGGCTCACGCCGGTGTGACGATTGATGTACTCCAGGATGAACCCGATCATGAAGCACGCGCTGATGTTGATCGAAAGCGTGCCAACCGGAAATCTCTGGCCGAAGCGCTCGGCTGCGACCACGCCGACGAAGTAGCGCAGCATGGCCCCCAGCGCTCCACCAATCGCAATGAGTAGATATCGTCGCACGCTCACGCTCCTTTCATGTCGCCGTTTGTGCCGGCGAGGGATGCAGCAACCCCAGAGTGCAGGATTGGCATCTCGTCTCTGTGATCTGAAAGATCCAACGGTGGATTCCAGCCACTTACAAAGGTATGGAGCGAAATGATTGCGGTTTTCATGCAACTCTCCCGGAGCAATGGCAAAGGTGCGCCAATGCGCTTCTGATTACTTAGAGGATCGCCGAGACGAGACACATCCTCAGCAGGGTAATCCCCTGTGAGGAGTCATCATCTGCATCCGAAGAGGACACAGCGGTTAGGGTGAACTCCATCACCCTGACTACGTCTGGAATGATTGTAAGCCGATGTTGAGCGCGGGCCTCGTATCACGCGAGGTACTCTTGCGTGATGGATTCGGTGGGCTGAGCACAACCGAAGACGCCGCATAAGTAATTGATTAGTAAGGAACCTATCTCTTATACACATCTCCGAGCCC
>DHWW01000267.1:4079-4266 GCA_002413385.1 Granulicella sp. UBA5172 | reverse complement strand
CCCCCCCGCCGGTCAGGCCGGAGGCATGAAGTTCCTGGAAAAACACGTCCCCGCCTACATCCTCTCTCGCGTCACCCACTGGATGGAGCACCACGCCATCCTCTCCGTCTCGCTCCCCGCCATCCTTCCCCCGCCCATGCCCCTCTCCCCCTTCGTCCTCGCCGCCGGAGCCGTCAAGATGTCCCGC
>DHWW01000267.1:221-4073 GCA_002413385.1 Granulicella sp. UBA5172 | reverse complement strand
CAGCTTCAACGCCAAATGGGCCACCACCATCCTCATCGCCCTCTGGTCGGTCATCCTCATCTTCACCGCCATCGCCATCTGGAAGCTCTACCGCACCTCCCGCGAATTCAACCTCACTCCCCGCAAGCGCTCCCACACCGCCGCCACCACCCGCTAACNNGCTGTCATCTCGACCGGAGACAAACGGCTCTATCGTTTGGCGCAGCGGAGAGACCCGCAGTTTGCCCGCACCTTCCGGGTGCCCCATTCATGACAGTCTCATCGTCATGGGTGGGGTGCGAATTCTCACGCCACCACAGCCCTTGGCCATAGCCAAAGCCACCGGAGCCAGCAGAAACGCTCCAAACCCGCACGTCACATACACCGCAAGCAACGCCTTCATCCAAACCGGATCTCCGCTCACCCCTGCCTCTACCCGCCGCACACCGCCGCTAATAAAACTTCGCCTTGCTCACCAGCCCTCGCTTCTCCAACTCCGCAAGCGTCTCATCGCACCACGCGATCGTTGCCTTCGCCTGTAGAATCCCGCACCGCGCCGTCATCCTCCAGTACGGCATCGCCGGATGCAGAGCATACTGCGTCACCATCCTTACCAGCGCAGCCCTCATACCTCTCCAGCTTTTCCTCGCAACGCTCCCGCTCTGCCACCACATGCGCAGCAATCACCCCCCGGTCCGCCTTGTCGCCAAAATAAACCTTCAGCAGCAACTCATTCCGAAATACCTGCGGCTTCGCCTCCACCCCCAGCCAAAGCCTCAGCCGCCGCTCTCCCAGCGCCGTCAGCCGGTACACCTTCTTGGCCCGCGCCTCCACCCCCTTGTCCTCCACCGTCACCAGCCCATCCCTCACCATCGACTTCAGCGCCGGATAGATCTGTCCAAAACTCTCGCTCCAGAAATTCGCCGTCGACCGCTCCATCATCTGCCGCATCTCGTAGCCCGACTTCGGCCCCAGGCTCAGCACCCCAAGCAGTGACTCAACCGTCGTCGTCTTTTCTGATTTCATAGTGTCCCTGTAAGATATATATCCCAAAGATATATTGCTCCGCAACCAGAATCTGTGTCCCGGAACTCTATTAAGTCACGCCTTTTGCAGCCCCAAACCCGTCTGAGTGCGCAGTGATAAACTACCCCAGTGCCGGGTCCTACGCGACGTATTCCCGCCAACCCCGCCAGGTCCGGAAGGAAGCAACGGTAACGGGCCAATACGGGCGCAGTAGGGAAACCCGGTACATTTCCCCTTCCGTCTACCTCCGCGGGTAACCCCATGTACCCCACCTCGCGGTCAGTACGCGATAAGATGCTGTCTGCTGCTCTTTTGCTCTGGGAGGTTGTAGTTTGAGTCTGACGTTGAAGCCGCGGATCCCCGTCCGCGCCAAGATTTCTTCTGTAGGATCCTTCGTTCCGCCCCATCTGCTCACCAACGCAGACCTCGAAAAGATGGTCGCCACCAACGACCAGTGGATCACCGAGCGCACCGGCATTCGCGAGCGCCACATCGTCGACAAGGGCGTAGCCACCAGCGATTTGGCCTTTGAAGCAGCCAAAATCTGCCTCTCCCGCCGCGGCATCGACGCCTCCGAACTCGAAGTCATCATCGTCGCCACCGTCACCCCCGACATGTCCTTCCCCGCCACCGCCTGCCTCGTCCAGCACAAGCTCGGCGCCCCCCACGCCTGGGGTTTTGACCTCTCCGCCGCCTGCTCAGGCTTCCCCTTTGCTCTCCAGGTCGGCGCAAAACTCGTCGAATCCGGCGCCCACAAGAAGGTCATGGTCATCGGCGCCGACGTCATGAGCTCCATCATCGACTACACCGACCGCTCCACCTGCATCATCTTCGGCGACGGCGCCGGTGCCGTCCTCCTCGAACCCTGCGAACCCGGCGAAATCGGCCTCATCGACTACTTCCACGAAATCGACGGCTCCGGCGCTCCCGCTCTCAACATGCCCGCCGGCGGCAGCCTCCTTCCCCCCAGCCACGCCACCGTCGACGCCAAGCAGCACTTCGTCCACCAGGACGGTCAGACCGTCTACAAGTTCGCCGTCCGCAAGATGTCCGAGATCGCCGAAACAATCCTCACCCGCAACGGCCTCACCGGTGCCGACCTCGGCTGCTTCATCCCCCACCAGGCCAACAAGCGCATCATCCTCTCCACCGCCGAGCGCCTCGGCCTCCCCCTCGACCGCGTCGTCATCAACATCGACCGCTTCGGCAACACCACCGCCGGTACCATTCCCATCGCCATGAACACCGCGATTGAAGAGAACCACCTGAAGAAGGGCGACCTGGTCCTCCTCGCCAGCGTAGGCGCCGGCTTCACCGCAGCCGCCACCCTCCTCCGCTGGGAGTTCTAACCCGCCATTCCATCAACCCGCTCGCACCAGCAACAAACTCGCAGCAGCGACACGCGGTACCCCGAGGCTTCAGCCTCGGGTTTCATCAGCCACCACAAGATTGGGCTTTAGCCCTGAGGTATGCTCTCGCCGCCGCGACCCTTGCATCCATGAAGCACGCCCGCATCGCCCTGCTCGCCGCCCTCTGCCTCACCGCCTCATTCGCTTTCGCGCAGGCTCCCGCCACCCACGGCGTCGCTCTCTCGGGCATCGATCACTCCATCAAGCCCGGCGACAAGCTCTACCTAGCCCCAGCCGACCGCGTCCATATCTGGTAATCTCCCACAAACGCCATCGCCGCCGGAGTGTCCCTGACCCTGGCTCCTTCTTTGCCAAGTCCCTAATCCCTAACCACTAACCACTAGCCNNAACCACTAACCACTGCTTTTATGATCATCGCCGCCATCCGTTCCGGCACCGACCCCGCCGCCCCGCTCCCTCCCGCAGCCTTCCACCGCTGGCTCGAGGACCCGATCTACTGCCCCAAATGCGAGGCCACCTACATGCTCGTCCTCGACTACGACCACGCCATCAGCCGCCACTTCTCCAACGAATCCCGCCGCCACCTCCAGATGCTCCGCAAGGCCGTCATGCTCGGCCACGCCACCAACCACCACATCACCCACTTCGAAACCAACGGCGTCGTCGTCACCCCCCACACCACCCCCCAAACCGCCCCCACCCTCACCGCCACCCCCCTCACCAACCGCCTCCAGTAAGGCCTGTAACCCCACTTCGGGTGCCCCATCTTCGCGACGGCTTCATCGTCGCTAAGGTGGGCATCGCGCAACGCGCGACCGCTCCCGCCCATCTCCGCGGCCCAATCCAACTCTCGCCGTCCGCGCAGGACCTGATAAACTAACACCTGTGAGCCTGTCCTCCACTCTCGAAGACGGCGCCGCCCCCGAGACCCAATCTCCAGAACCCCACCGGGCAAAAAGCCCCACGGTAGGCTTCGTCTCGCTCGGCTGCCCCAAGAACCTCGTCGACTCCGAGGTCATGATGGGCCTGCTCCATCGCGGAGGAGCCCAGCTCACCCCCCGCGCCGAAGACGCCGACATCCTCGTCGTCAACACCTGCAGCTTCATCGACTCCGCCAAGCAGGAATCCGTCGACACCATCCTCGAGATGGTCCAGCACAAGATCGCCAACGGAGGCCGCGCCCAGCGCCTCATCGTAGCCGGCTGCCTCGTCGAGCGCTACCGCGACGAAATCCGCAAGAACATCCCCGAAGTCGACGCCGTCGTAGGCACCGGCGAGCTCGAAGCCATCCTCGAAGCGGCAGGTCTCCATCAGCCCGCAACCAGCTCCCCCTTCGCGATCCTCACCACCGCCCAAATCGAGCGTCACGCCAGCTCCGTCAACCAGCACTCCCGCCCGGAGAGCGACAGCCCCCAACTCCGCCACGAAGCATCAAATTTGTCATCTCGACCGGAGCGCAGCGCAGTGGAGAGACCTG
>DHWW01000267.1:0-168 GCA_002413385.1 Granulicella sp. UBA5172 | reverse complement strand
CGCGGCAAGTTCCGTTCGCGCCCCCTGGCCAGCATCGTAGCCGAAGCCAAATCCCTCATCGCCCAGGGCGTCCGCGAGATCACCCTCATCGGCCAGGACACCACCTGCTACGGCGAAGACCTCCCTCCCAGCATCCCTGTTCTCACCCAAACCTTGTCATCTCGACCG
>DHWW01000083.1 GCA_002413385.1 Granulicella sp. UBA5172 | reverse complement strand
CAGCTTTATTTTTTACGAACTGGATCACGATCGGGTGCCCGTTATTGTCGTACGTCACGAAGCGGTCGCCCGTCGCGTCAGAGTTCGGTGTCATCACCTGGCCGAGCGCCATCATCGCCTGATTCTCACTCATGCCCGGCACCACTTCGTGCTTGTCGATGTGCGCCCACGTCTCCGCTCCCCAATGTTTGTAGAGCTGGTGCGGATCGTCGTAAAAGAAAACCTCATCGTTCACCAGCGTGTAGAGACCGTTGGCGTAGTTGCCCACAGGAGTTGCATATTCCTTCTTGGGATCGCTCGAATTCGGCATCGTGAACCCCAGCAGCACCTGCCGCTCTCCCCCTGGAATGCGCTGCACCGCACGCCCGGTCGACGGAGCCTTCTGCTCAAAAGCATCCTTGATGACCAGCGGCGTAGCCCCCAGCAGCGTGCCCACGGGTTGCGCATAGTCCACATGCTTGCCCTTGTCCAGGTAGTAGTCCATCTGCCCGCCAGCACTCACCCACACCGTCTTCCCGATCAGGGTGCGCTCATCGGCGAGCGAGTCAGGCCGTTCCTTCTTCAGAAAGACCATGTCGTCCCGGTCAATCTTCACGTCCGCATAGGGATCCTTGCGGGCCGGTCCCTGCTCATGATTCTTTCTGTACTGATTGCCAAGCAGCGCAGCCACGACGAGAACAAACAAACCTGCTGACGCCAGTGCTACCTTTGGTCCCTTCTGCATAAAAACCTCCGTTCAAAGAGAGTAGCTGGATCGCGAAAAGGTTGCGAGCGGTTGCTGCGAAAAATCAGCAGTGCGCTATCATCCGTGAATCCCTTTGCGCCAGGGCCTCCCGTCATGCGACTCCGCCCTCGGCCGCTACGGCCAGTACTAGCTAGTCGATCGGTTCCATGCCGCTGAATTGCTGTTCCACCGCGGTCAGGCTGTCTGCCGTCAACCTATCTGCATGCCGCAGTGCAGGGAAGAAGACGCTCCACACGCCGGTGACCGCGAGGCTCGCAACCCCCCCGATCACGACCGCGCGAACCGCTCCCCACCAGTGCGCCGTCAGACCGCTCTCATACTCTCCCAGCTCATTCGACGCACCCACAAACAGCCAGCTGATGCTCGACACGCGTCCCCGCATCTCCGGCGGCGTTGCCAGCTGCAGAATGCTCGACCGCACCACCACCGAGATCATATCCGTCGCTCCGATCACCACCAGCGCAGCGCAGCTCAGCAGGATATTCCGGCTCAGCCCGAACACCACGGTCGCCGCGCCGAACATCCCCACGCACGTCAGCATCGTCTTTCCCGCGCGCCGCTTGATCGGCATCACCAGCAGTGTCAACGACACCGCCAGCGCCCCCAGCGACGGCATCGCACGCAGCAGCCCCAACCCATTCGCCCCCGAGTGCAGAATATCCACCGCGAAGATCGGCATCAGCGACGCCGCGCCCCCCAGCAGCACCGCGAACAGGTCCAGCGAGATCGACCCCAGCAGCAGCCGCGTCCCCAGAACATACCGCAGGCCAGCCAGCATCGTCTCCACCGTGATGTCCTTCTTCTCTCCACCACCACGCGGCTTCACGGCGCTGAGGAACAACAGAAACAGAAGCAGCCCAACCAGCGTGAAGCAGTACACCAGCGGAGCTCCATTGAACCTCGCGAACCGTCCTCCAAACAAGTGTGTCAGCGAGACCGTAAACAGCAGTCCTCCAATCATCGGCCCCGTCGCATTCGCAATCTGGAAGATGGTCGCGCCCCACGTCACCGCGTTAACGAAGTGCCCTTTCGGCACCAGCGTCGGCACCAGCGCACTGGACGCCGGCCCGCTGAAGCATCGTCCCATGCCAATCAAAAATAAGATCGCATAGATCAACCAGATATTTTGCGTCCCATCCAGCGCCAGCCGCAGCAGCGCCACCGTCGCCAGCGCCTGCACCGCGTAGCAGATCAGAATAATCGTCCGCCGGTCATACCGGTCCGCAACATGTCCAGCCGGAAGCACAAAGAAGATCCCCGGAAGAAACAGCGCCAGTCCCGTATACCCCAGCGCCAGCGCCGAGTGCGTAATCTGGTACACCTGCCACGCCACCCCGACGGCCTGCGCCTCCGCACCCACGATCCCCACCAGCCGTGCCGCCGAATAGAAGCGAAAATCCCGCGACTGCCATGCTATCGTGGCCCTTGTTTCCTGCTGGTCCGCTTCGTCCATGTTCCTTCTATGCTGACACAGTTGGAGTGCTGCCAGTCTTCTCTCGCCATCATGCAGCTTTGTCCCGCTATCATGCAGCCTTGAGCCGCTATCATATAGATCAACGGAGACACCATGCCAGCACCCGATCGAGACGCGCTCGCCTCGCTCCTCACCGAGGCCCGCAATCCTGCCACCGAGCATCTCGATCAGCTCTCCACCCTCGACATGCTCACCCTCATCAACGCGGAAGACGCCACCGTCGCCGCAGCCGTCCGCTCCGAACTCCCCAGCATCGCCCGCGCCGTCGACGCCATCGCCGAACGCTTCAACCGCGGTGGCCGCCTCTTCTACATCGGCGCCGGCACCAGCGGCCGCCTCGGCGTCCTCGACGCCAGCGAGTGCCCCCCCACTTTTTCCGTCCCCCCCGATCTCGTCCAGGGCCTCATCGCCGGAGGTGATTGCGCCCTCCGCCTCTCCAGCGAGCACTCCGAAGACTCCCGCGAAGAAGGCGCGCGCGACCTCTCCACCGCAGGCTTTGCCGCTGACGCTCGACCCGACACCCTCGTAGGAATCGCCGCCAGCGGCCGCACTCCCTACGTCCTCGGAGCCATCGACTGCGCCCAAACTCTCGGCGCTCTCACCATCGGCCTCAGCTGCGTTCCCCACTCCGCCCTGGCTCTCGCTGCAGACATCGCCATCACCCCCGCCACCGGCGCGGAAGTCCTCACCGGCAGCACCCGCATGAAGGCTGGCACCGCCACCAAGCTCGTCCTCAACATGCTCTCCACCGGCATCATGGTGCGCACCGGCGCGACCTTCGGCAATCTCATGGTCAACGTACGCCCCTCCAACGCCAAACTCGTCGACCGCGCTCAGCGCATCATCGCCGCCGCTGTTGGCTGCGATCCCGCCACCGCCGAGCGCCTGCTCCTCGACTCCGGCACCAACGTCAAAACCGCCATCGTCATGGCCACCCTCAACCTCACCCGCGCCGAAGCCGAACAACGGCTAGCCGCCACGCACGGCATCCTCAGCAAAGCCCTCAACCCTTAGAACCTGTCTAAAACCCCACCCAAAGCGTCATCTCGACCGGAGCCGCACGGCTTTTTGCGCGGTGGAGTGGAGAGCCCCCTGTATCGGCTGTTGCTGTTGCTGTTGCCGTTGCAGTTGCCGTTGCTTTTGTCGTTGCCTGTTTTTCGCCGTCATCCTGAGCGAAGCGAAGGACCCCCGTATTTCGCCTTTGCTGTTGCTTGTTTTCCCGTGATGAGGCATGGCTTGCAGTTTGTAGACAAGTTCTTAGGCGCATCCACCACAGCCATCACACCAAGGGCCAACGGCCCCATCAAACACCCGAGGGCTGAAGGCCCGACCCAGGCAGCCCGCCACCATCACCGCGCCTCGCCCACCATCACCGCCCCCGGCGCAACGGTCAGCAACGCCCCCTCCGGCTCCGGACTCAACAACGACCGCAGCCCCCGCAGACGCAATCCCCCAAAATCACCCAGCACCACCGGCCGGTCGGAAAGATTGCACGCCGCCACCACATTCGCTGAAGTCCGCGAGCTCGCTGGAGCCTGCCGCACCCACACCACCGCACCCACCGCATCGTAATCCAGCACCGTCTCCGCGCCATTCCGCACCGTCGCGTTGTCATGGTGAAGTTCAATCATCTGCCGGTAAAGATTCAGCAGCGACTTCGGATTGGCCTGTTCCACCGCCACGTTCGCCGTCGCGCCATGCGCACTCGTGAGCGCTGCATCCAGCGTCCCCGCCGTAAACCCCGGCAGCGTATTCGGATCGATCACCACCGGCACAGCCTCATCCGACTCGATCACCACCGGCATCCTCGGTGGTGGCAATAAATTCCTCGGCGGAGGAGGAATATACGCACGAAACGCCTGATAGGTCGGCCCCGTCTCCTTCGGAGCCGCCACGGGCTCCGGCTTCCGCGTCATATTGGTCGGAGTCCACTGCATCCTCGGCTCACCGGCTTCCCCTGCGTCCAGCCCCAGCTCCTGCCCGTACTCCAGCATCACCGCCGCCCGAGACCCCAGCAGCATCACCGCCAGCGCGCGCTCCAGCCCTGCCTTCGCCGCATCACTCATCTCTGCCGGAACCCGCACCGCCACCAGCAGCGGATCGTTCTCCCCCGCCGCCACCACATGCCGTCTGCGCGTTACCGGAACCTTCACCTGAGCCTTCACAGCAGCTGTCGCCGCCAGAACCGTCTGAGCCAGAGCCGTCTGCGCACTGCCCGTCGAACCGCCCAGCGCAGCCGTCCACTGCGCCCGCAGACTCGCTGCCGTCACCGCCGCACTCCCACCAGCTGCACTCCCACCCGCCGGCCTCCCAATCGCCGCGCTTGCCGTCAGATTCGTCTCCGTGGACAGCGCGCTCACCAGATCCTGATCCGCCGTCGCAGGAGCATCGGCCAGCAGCACGCGACCTCCCGGAAAGCTGTTCGTCAGCACCCGCAGCTGGTGCAGCAGCAGCGCAATATGCGCTGCGCCGTCCATCTTCTCCAGTGCTTGCGTCGGAACATAAATCCCCGCCGCGCCCTGGTTCAACCACTGCCGTGCCAGCGCAACATACGCCGCATCGGCGCTCTGCGACGCCGGAGCACCCAGCTCCACCAGCACCCGCAGATGTCTCCCCACCGCGGCCCGCGCCAGGTCATCGAACCCCTCCACCGTGAGCGTTGCCGTCGCCGGATCTGTCTCCCGCGTCGACCTCAGAATCAGAGCATCCACCCCCAGCGACTGCAGATAATCCAGCCGCTGCGTCACCCCGGCAACATCACCCTTCCCATCTCCATCCGAGTCCTGAAACATCTCCGGATCGATCCTGTAAAACACCCCTCGCCGCCACCACGGCTCCACCGAAACACCCGACCCCGCCCAGTTGCGCTGCGCCAGCACCTGCGCGCGCGCCGGCGTCCGCCCTGTCAGGCAAAGCAGCCCCAGGCCTACCAGGAGCAGTCCTGCGCTAAGAATGTGTCGCGTTTGAGGCTGGGAGTAAGTCCGCATAGACAAAATTGTCGCGCTCGACGATCTCGCCAGCCGACACGTCAATGCTACGCGAGAACATCGGCCCAGCGCTCACGAACGTGTGGAACTCCCCTCGCTCCCCGCAAGGATCCACCGCAGCCGGCAACTCCGCCAGCAACCCCTCATCCAGCACGCGCCCCGCAAAACTCCGCTCCAGCTTCCGCGGATCAACGCACACCAGGTGCGCCCGAATCCCCGCCGCAATCATCGACCGCGCCAGCTCGTCGGTCGGAATCAGCCAGCAGGGGAAGATCGGCTCCAACCCCGTTCCCGCCATCTTCTCCACCCGGTACGCTCGAATGTCTTCCAGAAATAAATCGCCAAACGCAATCCCATGCAGCCCCTCGGCCACCGCCCTCGTACACACCTCGGCCATCAGCCCCTCGTACACCTCATTCGTGCACGGCCACGGTAACGGAACCTTCCACAGCGGCAACCCCGCCGCCTCGCCCTGCAGGTCCAGCAGCTCCTCCCGGAACCCATGCATCGCCACCCGCCCGAAGTGCTGGTTCACCGTCGTCAGCAGACCGACGACCTCGTACTCCGGACTGTCGCGCAGAAGATGAAGTGCCCAGGCGCTGTCCTTGCCGCCGGACCAACTCAGGAGGATGGGTTTTCTAGCCATGCTCCATCCTGCCACAGCTCCATCCTACCGTTCCGCCCGCGTCCCGAAACCAGCTTAAGTCACGCCGTTTGC
>DHWW01000156.1 GCA_002413385.1 Granulicella sp. UBA5172 | reverse complement strand
CCGCACCAATCTGAAAGTAAAAGACTTACGCTAGAGTCAACCCGAAAGGTTGGCTCTTTCTTTTGACTAACTGTGTCAAAATTGTGCCAGAATTTTAGGGGGACGTCCCAAGTACTTCGCCTGATCGTCTTGAGGATCTTTTCCAGCTTGATGGGTTCGAGGGTACGGCAAACCTCTCCCTCCCACTCCACCAGGTCGTACTTCTCGACGACGAACTGCTTCTCGCGCTTCAGGTAGTAGGTGGGTAATGCATTGAACCTGCTCGAATCTCGAACGCCTTGCCGTCGAGCAGGAACTGACCGTCCTTGCCCACCGTCAGGCTACGCACCAACGTCCCTGGATGTGTCGTAACTTTTCCAGTCTGCCCAACCGCTCCGCTGACTCCCGCCAGAAGGAGTAGCACCCCAAAAAGCTTCTGCAACTTCATTCGATCTCCTCAGTCCTTAGCCGTCCGGGGCGCGAACGTATGCGTCTCGGGGCAATTAGCGCAACGATTCGACCTTTTCTTAAGCGATTCCCGAGTTGAGTTGTTCGACGTCCTGAGCCGTACTGGTTGTCGCGCTGGCGGAAGTCAATTCAGAAAGCCATTCACAGGTGGGAGAAGTACATTATCTTGTGAGACGCCAGTCTTGTTTCGGATGACGGTGAAAACGTCCAAAACCGCAGCAATCTTGCGGATGTTCCCCGCAACGCTCGCAATCTCTTCGATACCAACATGTGTGTCCGCAAGGGTCTCAAGGCGTTCGCTCACATGCCTCAGTTGGTCAGCTTCCAACAAAATGCCCTCGAAAGGTCCGAAGTAGTTCGTGTCTGTGCCGAAGTTCCCCGTTCCAGTCGTGTTCGACTTCGTTTCGATATCAATCTGCATGGGTATGACTCCTATTAGACGCACCGTTGTCGCCATGCCAAGGAGGGTAAGACACAGTTTGAGCAGCTGCGCAATCAGAATGACCCCGACCTCTCCATCTTCATCTGTGTCCATTTTGAATGGAACCTCGCCAAAGCCGTCCAAGCTACCTTTCGCGGTTAGCTGCACTGCACTTAGGCTCGGAGATTGCGACTTGGCCAGAGACAAAGCACGAGAAGCGAGAGCCTGAAAGCCGTCAACTCCGACCGGGGCGCAGAGCTGCCGGCGAAGCTTCTCATAGACGCGAAGGGTTGCAAGCTCGGTCCGTGCGGAATGCGGATCAGCATCAACTTCGGAAGCAATGAGCCTGCGGGCCCAATCGCGAATCATCGGTTGAGGAAGCATCGGTTCTGTCCTTGCACGCTACGCCTCGCTTTGAATCTGAGGATTTTATCGCGATGATGCTTTCTTGCTAGTTGCTTTGTTGACGGAATTCCTGACCAGCTTCATCCGACTCTATCTTGGCGTCACACATACCAACCTATTTGAAATATTTCCAGGAAGGCGAGCACTATTGACCAAGATGAACTCGCCGTCAGTGCAATCCGGTACTAACGTGCGCGGCCTGGCAGGCTACAGCGGATGCTTGCTCGAAGGGCCTTCCATCTAAATCACGGGCACAACCTATCCCCGACGGTACACCATCCCTCCCTCCGCCCGTTTGCTGGGCAGACTCATCGCTGAGAAACAGGCCCTTCCACTGCGCCTCGGTCGGGCTGAGGGATGTACACCAGTCATTGCTGAGCAGAGAAAGATGGTCTGCTTTGCTCATTCAGCGGATTCACGACGGAGTAGACTCGGTTTGCGAAACATTCGTGCAACCGTTCGAGAACAAATGATGCGAAGCGCAGACAATCCGACGACACGCGAGCTCGCCCAACGACTTCTTGCTTACGAAGAGGTTGAGACAACTCCTGCCACGACTGATGCGCATGCGGTGTCTCGCGTGTGCGACAAGCTGCGCCGTCCTTTAACCACGCTGGCCGGGGCAGCGGGATTTCGCTCACTCCTGGCGCGCGCCTTGACCTTGGCGAAGCAGGAGTCTCCGGTTCTCGGCGCATGGGAAGTCAAGTCGGATGGCTCGCTGCGGGGTCTGAATGGCGAAGCGGCGCAGTCGGGTGCCGTGCTCATTGCGCATTTAATCGGGCTGATGATCACATTTATCGGCGAGGCTCTCACGCTCCGACTCCTGCATGATGTATGGCTAGATCTGCCCAGCTCCGAAATTAACTTTGGAAGGAACCAATCAAAATGAACGAGCAGAGCAAGGTCAAGATAAACCAGTTGCCGACCGGAGTACCTGGACTTGATGAGATCCTCGGCGGCGGTCTCCCCGAGTTTTCGTTCAACATCATTGCCGGTTCGCCCGGATGTGGCAAGACCACCCTGGCGCACCAGTTCATCTTCGCCAATGCCACGGTGGAGCGGCCTGCCCTGTACTTCACCGTGCTGGGCGAACCGGCGATGAAGATGCTGCGCTACCAGCAGCAATTCACGTTCTTCGATGCGTCGAAGCTGAACAATGCCGTGCGCTTCGTCAACCTGAGCCAGAATCTCATCGAGCACGGGCTGCAGGGAGTCCTGGAAGAGATTTCCAAACAGGTGGAAGCCGCCAACCCGAGCATTGTGGTGGTGGACTCCTTCCGCACTGTGCTACGCAGCGAGATGCACAACGGCAAGGATATGGCTGTACAAACGTTCGTGCAGCAGTTGGCGCTGCTGCTCACCAGTTGGGAGGCGACCACGTTCCTGATTGGCGAGTATTCCGAGTCGGAGGTGCGCGACAATCCTGTCTTTACCGTTGCCGACGGTCTGTTCTGGCTCTTTCAGCAAGTGGACCGGAACTCCGTCGTGCGCAAGATGCAGGTCATGAAGCTGCGCGGACAGGCTTCGGTGCCGGGCCTGCACACCTTCCGCATCACCGAAGCCGGTCTGCAGGCCTTCTCGCGCACACTCGGCCTGCTGGGCCAGAGGAAGACATTTACCCGTGTCAAGCGCCTTTCCATGGGAATTCCGGCGTTGGACAAGATGATGGGCGGAGGCGTTCCTGAGGGGGACAGCCTGCTGATCGCCGGTTCCTCGGGTACTGGCAAATCACTGATGGCGACGCAATTCCTCGCCGCGGGCATACGCGCGGGCGAACCAGGCATTGCGGCGGTCTTTGAAGAGCGGCCCAACGAATACACCGCGCGCGCCACGGAATTCGGACTCGATCTCCAGACGCCGCTGGCCGAAGGAAGCCTCGAAGTGATCTACCTGCGGCCGCTGGATCTGTCGGTGGACGAGATGATGCAGGAGATTCTCGACGCCGTGAAAAGGACGGGGGCGAAGCGGTTGGTGATCGATTCCCTGGCCGGCTTCGAGATGGCGTTGGCACCCGCCTTCCGCGCCGACTTTCGCGAATCGCTCTATCGCATGATCTTCGCCCTGACCGCTATCGGCATCACCATCCTCAGCACCCTGGAGATGCCGGAGTCCTTCACCGAACTGTCGTTCAGCAGCTATTCCATCTCGTTTCTTACGGACGACATCATCCGCATGCGTTATGTCGAGATCGATGGCCAACTCAGCCAGATCATGATGGTGGTGAAGATGCGCCGGGGTGCGCACAGCCGGGAGATCCGGCAGTATAAAATTACCACCGACGGCATCGTCATCGGGGAGCGCTTGAAGGGCTACGTAGACCTCATCACCGGAATCCCACAACCGCTGTCGGTCTTGCGCTCGGAAGAGTTGTGACTCAACCGAAAGGCTTGACACAGAGGTGAGATGGCAACCGAACAGGTTTACAACGTCGAGCAGCAAATGGACCTACCGGCTCTCTGCAGCGCCGTTGCCGACGCTTCGCCCGTGCCCATGGCTGGATTGTGCGGTCCCCTACACACACTCCGCTACGTCAACCTGGCCTTTTGCTTGCTCACCGGCAAATCAAAAGATGAATTGATCGGCACGCCTTTCTCCGGCATTGCTCCCTGCGCGAACGAATGCATGGTACTGCTTGACCGGGTCGCCAAGACAGGACTGGCCGATAGCCATACCGGGCAGGAGCATATCCATCCGCTCTATTGGTCGTTCGCGATGTGGCCCTTGTTCGGGGCGAACCAGAGCCATCTCGGCATTATGGTCCAGATAACCGAAGCGACCCAGTTTCACGATGATACGGTCGCCATGAATCAGGCTTTGCTTCTGGGCTCAGTACGCCAACATGAATTGACTGAAGCGGCGGAACTGCTGAACGTGCAACTGAAGGCAGCGATCCTCATGGGAAAGAAGTCAGAAGAGGCGCTGATCGGCAGCGAGAAGCTGGCCTCTGCCGGACGCATGGCTGCGGTTCTCGCACATGAGATCAACAACCCTCTGGAAGCCGTGATGAACCTGTTGTTCCTTGCACAAACCACAGGCGACATCCCAGCACTGATCCATGGGTATCTGAAGATGGCTGACGATGAGCTGAAACGTATCGCCCACATCACCCGTCAGACGCTGGGGTTCTATCGCGAGTCCTCCGTGCCGACGACTTTTCTCGCTGTCACTCTGCTCAATTCAGTCACCGACCTACTCCAAGCGAAGTTGATATCTACACAGGTCATCATGGAGAAGCAGTGCGATGATCAGTTGCAAATCACGGCGATCTTTCCGTGAACTGCGACAAGTGATCTCGAACTTGGTGCTCAACAGCCTGGATGCACTTGGCGACGGACGGCAGGGTCACGCTGCGGGCTTCCAAGTCGCGAAACCCTTTAGATGGAAGCTCACGCACTCGGATTACAATCGCCGATAATGGCCAGGGGATAAGCCCGGTGGCGCTGCCGACGATATTTGAGCCGTTTTTCACGACCAAAGGTTCGACTGGAAATGGCCTCGGCCTCTGGGTCTGCAGACAGATCATCGAAAAGCACGGCGGCTCCATTATGGTTCGATCGCGCACACGCGAACCGCAGGGAACAACTTTTTCCATGGTCCTGCCAGACCCTGCTCCCTTATCCACATGCTGAAGTCGATCTCATAGGTGCCGGTCCGGCCAACGCAGAGCCGCGAGGTATTCCGCACACGCCTCTTCGGTGCTAAATCTCTGCTCCAACTCCAGCAATGTTCTCGGATAATCCTCACCCATGGCCCCGAACACCAGTATCATCCTTGAGTACGACTCTAGAAGGTCACTGTACTAGGCGCTGACGCTGTGGGAGAGTTTACCGTCCTGACCAGCAACTATGGTGCCGAGTACGGGCGCACGTCGGGAGGTGTGATCAGTGCCGCGACGAGGTCGGGAGCGAATCAGGTTCACGGCAGCGCGTATGAATTTCTCCGCAATAGTGCTCTCGATGCGAGAAATTATTTTGATGGAACAATGATTCCGGAGTTCCGGCGCAATCAGTTTGGAGCTTCGATAGGTGGTCCGATCCGCAAGAACAGGACGTTTATTTTTGGCGATTATGAAAGCCTGCGTCAGGCCCTTGGTCTGAGCATGCTGGACCAGGTTCCTTCTGCTCGCGCCCGGCAAGGGCTTCTATGCGATCCTTCCAGCCCGGATTGCTCCAACACGATTCAGGTCGTCGTAGATCCCCAGGTCGTTCCGTACCTCGCGTTTTACCCGTTGCCCAATGCGGGGCTCAACTGCACAGGCTGCGTTCCGGGAGCTGGCGATACGGGGAACTACAACTTCAACGGGTCCCAGATTACGGATGAAAATTACTTCACGATCCGGGTAGATCAGAAGTTCAGCAACGCCGATAGTCTGGCAGCTACCTATATGTTCGACAACACGCCGTCGTCCCAAAACGACGAATTCAACAACAAGCTGATCTTAAGCAAGACCTTCAGGCAGCTGGTGACAGTGGAGGAGAACCATGTATTTAGTTCGAGCCTGGTGAACTCTCTGCGTTTCGGTTACAACCACATCTTCGCGGCAGATCCCTCCGGCGGCACGGCCATCAATCCACTTGTCGCAGATACGAGTCTTGGCTTCACGCCAGAGACAATCGGCTGGGGCGATCGGAGTNNACTCTGCTGCTTCATCGCTCCCACCTCACTCCTATCTGATTAATCAATCAAACAGAGGATGCAGAACTTGTGCAGAGTCTCCCTGGGTGCGAGGGAGTGACGCGGAATTTTGGTCACGAACTAATAGGTGTGGTGCGAGGTGTGATGAGGGAACTTGTTGTAGATGGGCGCGGCCAAGCAGCGTATGCGCCGGAGATGATGGTGCGGGTGTTGTTGTACGGCTACGCATGAAATGAAAAGGCTGCAATCGACGAAGGCAAGAGTGCTCGCTCAAATGGCTGCGGGAAGGATATCTGGAGATGACTTCAGCGAAGTCTACGATCCGCTCAAGATTGAGATTGCAGCGGTAGAGGAGAGGCTGTCAGCATTGGCATATGACGAGCTAGATGTCGATGCGTCCCTGTCCTACCTTGAGAGCTGCTTTTGGAATACCACTCACATGTGGCAAGCCGAGGGCTTAGCGGGCAAACAACGCCTCCAAAAACTCATCTTCCCTGCTGGAGTCATGTGGGATGGAAATGGGTTTGGAACACCCCAACCCGTTCGATCTACACCCTGTTAGCGGACGCTTCTACAGAAGAAGCGGCCTTGGTTGCCCCCCAGGGATTCACCGGCTCTGAAAATAAAGGGGATATGGTCTTTTCCACAGTTTTCCCCAAACCGTTCCCCACACGCGAAATAAGGATGTGTATCCCGATTTGCTGCACACTTCGTCGCACTTCCCAGGACCGCTTTAGTTCACCTATCCGCGAGGTCATGCTTGCGTCGGTTCGGCCGTGGGATTGAGCCGCGCCTAGCGCCCGATAGGAACCAGAGACGCCGTCGCGGGCCTACAGTGTGGCTTCTAATGGAAGTGGGCGCAATGTCCGATACAACTGCTTGACACCGTGGTGTATCATAGAAAATGTCAACGTTTGAACGGGACGGCTTCGGCTGTGCGTTGATCCCGCCAAGGTTTCCTTGGTCCCCACCCATGCGTAGGGATTTGATAGAGGCCCGATGAAGTAAGAACCACCAAGAAGAAACCCCTAGCGGGTTTCTTTCTTGGTTTAAGACCTAAGTTTCTTCCCACTGAGAGCGCTGAAAAGGATCGTCAAAAAGCTCACTCGCTTGCCCGTTTGCTTCTGCTCTCTGAGGTAAGCGCTTTGGATGATGAGATTGATGAAGCCGGGCCGCATCGCCTTGGACGCCACGAAGAAGATGTCGTATTCCAGCACGTCGCCGTCCTCAGTGGCGGCTTCCACCGTGACGAAGTTGTTTTCCTTAGCGTGCCGGCAGGTACGCTCCGTGAGCGCACGCACTATCCCCGGCTGACGCTTGGACAACTCCCAACGGCCCCCATCGAACAGCCGAACTTCCTTGCCATCCTTATGGGCCAGCGTTTGGTCGTAGGCTCCAGAGCGCGGAATATCGCGGGTGAAGCAGTGCTGGGTGTAGATGACGTTCACGTTGTAGACCTTGGCCGCGACCGTATCGGTGCCAGGCTGGATGTACTGCACAACGCTGGGGTCTAGGTGCGACAGGTCGTAAACCGTCCCTGCATGACGGAACGCAGGGAACTTTATCAGGAGCTTGGTTTCCTCGCTGTTCGGCACTTGTGGAGTGGTGGCTTGCTCAGTCATTCGTATCCCTTAAGTCTAGTTGCAATAGTCGCTTTAAACGAGCCCGGTACCAAAGCCGTCGCCAGTCGCAAGTTGCAGACACACAGCTTCGCCATGAGGTGGAAGCCGTCGATATAGACGTCCACGGTACCTTTTCAATCTCGATGGCCCCTCATCTTCAATACGCGATGAAGCGAAGCCAGCCCGCAAGGGCTGGCTTCAGTGTTTGCGGAGCCTCATGCCGCCAGTACCTCTGTAGTGGTCTTCGGCGCGACCGGACGAACCGGTCGCACGNNACGACGTTGTAGTGAAAGGCCTGGAGGTTGCGGTCGGAGATGATGGCGACTCCGAAGGCGGTGTACTTGCGGCCGTTCTTGGAGATGCGGCTGGTGGCTGAGTTGCTGACGGTGCCGAAGAGGGTGATGGTCTGTTGAGTCTGCATGGTGTTTCTCCTTTTTGCCCGGTCAATCGGGACACATCCCAAAGGGCGCAAAGGTGCGCTGCTCCCAAGTCGCGGCGTGGCCGCGTTGCCAAGAGAAGAAGTTTTTGGAAAGGGACCCGGAGCCTGCGAGGGGGGAGGAGTCCGAAACCCGCAGGGCGCGGTACGCGAGTTCTGAACGCAGAGCCGAAGGGCGCAGCTCCTGCACCGAAGCGGTGGCCGAATGAACGTGCAAAACGGAGATCGTGCAAGACTGCCGACCTCACCCGTCCTATACTTGACCGCGTATAGAGGACTCTATGAAGAAGATGGACTACACTCTTGGACTCGAGGCCGGACGCGCCGGTCGGAACTGGACGGCAACTGCCTTGACTGATCGAGCGAAAGAGCGGACTCCTGAACCCGTGACATTCGGCGACCGAGCAGAAGCATTGAAGTTCCTGAAGGACTCGCAGTCCGAAGGCTACCGGTTTTCCGGCGCGTCATTAATTGACGCGGAGCAGAGGCTCGTCAAGAATCGCTATTTTGTCATTGGTGCTGACGGAGATCTCACGCTCTCAGGCGAAGACAATGGCCCGCGCGATACGGTCTGGGAAACGGGAGACGTGATGCCCGGAAGAGATGGGAACACGGAGACTGAGGCTGTTGTTGAAGAGATCCTTCAGGGATTCGCGGTGCGAGAAAGGTTTGGCTGCGACCTCGCATTTCTCCTCCGTGTACATCGGGTCGCCGTAGGGCCTTTTGCTATGCCACCGATACCACCATTCGACCCGGCAAAATCTTGTCCATGCGGTCTCCACGGTAAAACATACGGTGACTGCTGCAAGGAGAAAGGTAGACACGCCCTTGGGAACCAGATGTTGCGGGGGACGGAGCCAAGGCTAGTGCCGGGGTCGCTCTCGCAGATCCAGTCCAGCATGATCCAGGGTGATACCCGGTTTCGCATCGTCTGGAACAAAGTCTGGCACTACCCACAACAAGAGACGTTCCATCAGTTCCTCGATGCTCTCGTAATTGGGACGTTCGGCCAGGAATGGTTTGAACAACAACTACTCCTGTCACTTAAGAATCAAAACGCGATTGTCAAATGGCGCACGGCGATGGTTGAGGTGCTTCGCAGGCCAGGAGACGCAAACGACGGCGTTAGCACTGGTCATACTCTTACTGGCCCGGCAAAAGCCTATCAGTGCTTTGGCTACGACCTATATTGGCTGCAATTAGTCCATCGGCTACCCGAATCGCTCATTGCGAGGCTGAAAGATTTTCGCGCGTTCCAAGGGGCGCGATACGAGTTACTGGTAGCGGCCGTTTTTGCGCGGGCAGGCTTCGAGATTGAATGGATTGACGACACCAAAGCAGTCGGTAAACACCCGGAGTTCATCGCAACCCACAAGCGCACAGGTAAGAAGGTCGGTGTAGAGACCAAAAGCCGACAGAGATCGGGTGCGATGAATTTCCCCGGCACATTCACACCTGAAACGCATCGCAAGGGCGATGTTTGGGACCTCTACAATAAAGCGATTCAGCAAGCGCCCGCGGGTGAGATACCCTTCCTCATTTTTATCGACCCCAATGTACCGGACAGCCCAGAGAAAGGACTTCCGTCATACTCGAACATTCCAGTTGACACCTTCCTTTGGATGAAAGAGATTCGCGACCGTCTCATGGAGATTTGGGATGCTGCGACTGAGCCAACTCCCGAAAGCGCAGTTCTGATTACAAATTTGGCGTATTACTACGGCGACAACGATAGTCCGTCGCCTGCAGGAATGGCATCCTTCTTTCCGTCGGCTAACCCCAGAGTGTCGATCTTGGGTGATCCAATGATTGCCGACCTCATATATTGCTTCCAGACCTACGACACTGTTCCTCGACAGATTTAGAACGCGGACACAATCAACGCCCGCGTCAGATTTTTGCTGGGGAACCGTCTTCTTCCTTCATCCCAAAGCTCGTCATGAGGCCATCCAGAGCACCCGTTAGAAGTTCTAAATGTTTCGGCAGGCTTCTGGCGGTTCCCTTGAAAACATACTTACTGGCCGCTTCAAAGGGCCTTCCCAACTGGCGATCTGTGGTGATGCGATTTTCAAGAATCGTACTTAATGCCATCTTCGCTAGTGGCCTCATCGCGCGCTCCACAGACCCGGCGCTCATTGTGACCAATGGAGTAATGACGAGCGGCACGTAGTCTTTTCTTTTGAACTGCGATTCAAAGCGTTCATTCAAATACGTGTTGATGACGAAGCTTGACCCGATCTCGTCCTTTGTCACTATGAGAGGAATGATCTTGTTCACCTTCGCTAGGCATGGGGGCAGAAATGTTGTTGGTTTGGTTTTGAGATTCTCAATCGCCTTCGTCAGTTGGAGAACGCCCTTCCGTTTGGTTGACGTTCCGACTAGCTTCGATTCGAGGTACTTCTTCATAAGCAAGTAGTCGCCAGAGTATTTGGTAACAATGTTGCAGGTTGCGATCTTCGCTTCAATCAGTATCGCTGTACTGCCGCAGATGACGATGGCATCACACACTTCTGTTCCGTCTGCGTATTTGGGCGATGAATAGTAAGTGTTGTGTTTGGTAGAAACATACGACTCGAAAAGCCAAGCAAGGTAATCTTCAAAGACAGGACCCCAGAAGGACAGATAGGGGTCTTTCTTATCAGGTTCAAGATTGTCGAGAACCCTATAAATGACCCCGCTTTCCAGTTTGCCAAGCGCGAACTCATAATCCAGGCAAAAATAATGTTCACCGTCGCGGAGGTAAGGATTATCGCGTAGGAATGTGAAATCCGCATACCCATGAGGATCTTTGGGCGGCGTCATTGCATCGAGCGAGAACGATACGGTTGCGAGA
Organism: Granulicella sp. UBA5172; assembly: GCA_002413385.1. GTDB lineage: Bacteria > Acidobacteriota > Terriglobia > Terriglobales > Acidobacteriaceae > Granulicella. Next base: position 2,805 of record DHWW01000156.1, on the reverse strand, counting down.
ACCTTGTGAATCGTCTCTTCTGATAGAGTCGTCATCTTCAGCCAGTAGGGGCCGACAGGGCTTGGAGGGTCGGCATTCGCTTGGCGTGCATCGCGTTCCATCATGGCATGGAGTAGCAGAGAGAACATGAAATTTGTGTAGTCGACGAGCGAGAAACCAAATACCTCTTTGAATTCAGCCGCCACATCGAATTGCAGTGGGCTCTTGCTCGCTAAACGCGGAATGTTGACCGTCAACATGATGTACATCCGCATTAGCTGGTCGAAAGCATCGGTCGGAGTGTCTATTTCGTAGAACGGCACAAGCTCCGCGATCTTGCTCGCAAGCGCGTCCATCGAATCGACAGGCTTTGGCGGCTGGAACGTCATGACTTCAGCCGCCCTAAGTAGAAGCTCGCCTATTTCGTGGTTCTCAATCTCAGGAAGATTGTCCACGGCGGGAAGCCGCGTCACCTCTGCGGCGATATACCTAAGCTGTCCTTGAAAGAAAATTACGCGATCATGCTCGAATGCCCATTGCACTTTTGCTGCAAGGTCTGGAGGAAATAGCTTAGGAATGAATTGCTTTGTGATTGCATCCGTTGCGACGGTTTTACCTTCAGGGCCGTAGTTGAACTCTACGGTGAGTCGCCCGCACGCAATCAGGAGGCCCTTACGAGCATATTTGCTGAGGGCTTCCCTGAAGTCCTCAGCTGTACCGGCCTTCCCGCTTATTTCACCCCAATTGAGCCAGTACTTCATTACCGGCCTTCTAGCCATAACGCGCACCGCTTGCGAGGGATTGTACGATTGAGATTCTATACCTTGAGCTGTGACCTTTACCCATCTTTGCACGGCGAGTCGTCTGCAATCCGGAAGCTATCTGAGTCAACTCGCTTAGCAGCCCGTGGTGAAAATAACTCAAGTCAGAAAACGACGGATTGGATCCAAATCGCGCCTAATTAATTCAGTCACTTACAGTAAACAGCGAGGACCGGTTTAGGATTTTCAGACTTCCACCACGGGCTGTTAGCGATTGGTAGTGGTAAATCGGCATAGAAGAGTTGCGGCTGGTTATTGGGAGTTCGGTGGACAATCCCACGGAGCGCAGAGTCCGGGCTCACTGTTGCGGACACTGCCGACGCGCGGGTCTACCGGGTGTGCTTCCATCTCGGCAGCCTCGTATGGCCGTAGCAAGTCAACGGGAGGGCGTTCGGCGTCCACTCGGTCCAACCATCGGTCATAGTCCGTGGGCTTCAGGATGACCGGCATTCGGTCGTGAACGGTTGCGGTGAGTTCATTCGGGTCAGTGGTGATGATGCTGAAGCTCTGAAGCCAATCTTCGGTCGCGGGGTCTTTCCATGCGTCCCATACCCCGCCGAAGGCGAACGGCTCTCCGCTTCGCATGGCGAAGGCGTAGGGTTGCTTGACCTTCTCATCCAACCGCTTCCATTCGTAAAAACCATCGGCGGGAATTAGGCAGCGCCGACGATGAAACGGAACCCGCCATCGTGGTTTTGAAAGCAGAGTCTCGGCCTTTGCGTTGATGGTGGAGAAGCCCTTGAAGTCGGCAAGAGACTTGGCGAAGTGCGGCACCATGCCCCATCGCATCGCTACCATCTCACGCTCTCCGGTGTCGCGGTTATTGCGGATGACCGGCTGCATGGTAGTTGGCGCGATATTGTAGGAGGGGGCCACTTCCAAGTGGTAGGTCCTCGAAGACTCCAACGTGGAACGCTTCGGCGATTCTCTGCTTATCCGATTTTCGGAAATACCTGCCACACATACTCGCTCCCGAATCAGGCGTTGCCCTACCCCTGTCTGAAATCTTCGCACGCTAAACAGATTATCTTCAATCACTTGCGAGGCAATTGCACAATTTTCATTGCATTCTCCATTTGTACAACGCGGCGTATTGGGCGAATATAAGGCGAATACTATGAACACCGCCGCCGCCCTCCGCTCACAAATCGAAGCTGCCCTAGCGGACCGAATCCCGTCCGCCCTCACGCCTGCGGCGAAGACGATTCGTGAGGTCATGCCAACGGGGATCGCACGCGATTGATGCCGTCCTGGATGGCGGACTTCCGGTAGGTACGGTAACAGAGATGGTTGGGGCGGAATGCTCCGGGAGAACGGCTCTTGCTCTATCGTTCCTAGCGCAGCTCACGAAGGCGGAGAGAGTTTGTGCGTGGATCGACGTATCGAACGCGCTCAGCCCCGAGTCCGCCGCTGCATCCGGCATAGACCTGAAACGGCTTCTCTGGGTTCGCTGCGGTGTACAGCCTGCCAACCAACCTGAGTCCTCTTCTCAAGGTGACTTCGCGCTACCTGAGAAGTATCTTGCACCGCCCACAGCGAAGAGAGGGCTGCACGGTGGCGGCTTCGGCCCGCATCCTCGGAACTGAAACAAAGGGCCTGTCCGATGGAGTCAGCGACTTGCTGCGACGCGATGCCGTCGCTCCCCGTTGCGCCGAGCCGCAACGAAGGATTCGGGTCGAACAAGAGACTGTTGAGCCGCATACCTTCCGGCCCTCCAAACGCTACAGTCCTTCGACCCGCACGGCAAAGCCCTGGTCGAGGATCGAGCAGGCATTGCGGGTCACCGATTTGTTGCTACAGGCCGGTGGATTCAGTGCAATCGTGCTGGACCTGGGAAGCATTGCGCCTGAGCACGTCTCGCGCATACCGCTGGCGACCTGGTTCCGCTACGGCGCTGCTGCGGAGCGGAGCCGGACGAGCGTCCTCTTGCTGACGCAGCACGCCTGCTCGAAGAGTAGCGCGGGTCGTGTCCTGCGCCTGCAAGCAGGACCGCCGCTCTCCGGGG
>DHWW01000103.1:3129-3363 GCA_002413385.1 Granulicella sp. UBA5172 | reverse complement strand
CCAAACTGCTATTCTTAGCGTCGGTTCCTTACGTTATTCAGCCATTGCAGGAGTTGTCAGCATGATCGATATGAAGGGCAAAGTGGCCGTAGTTTTCGGCCTAGCCAACAAGCGCAGCATCGCGTATGCCATCGCAGAAAAGCTCGCTACGGCAGGCGCAACGCTGGTCCTCTGCTACCAGAGCGAGCGATTGAGGGCCGAGGCCGAAGAGTTGCTCGAATCGCTTGGGCAGAC
>DHWW01000103.1:0-2913 GCA_002413385.1 Granulicella sp. UBA5172 | reverse complement strand
AACGCGATCTCGGCCGGGCCTATCAAGACGCTCGCCGCGCGCGGCGTGAGTGACTTTGCAACGATTCTCGATACGGTGACAACACGCGCGCCGCTTCATCGGAACATCGAACAGGGAGAGGTCGGGAACGCCGCGCTTTTTCTTGCGAGCAATCTCGCCAGCGGTATTACGGGCGAGGTGACTTACGTAGATTGCGGGTTCAATATCACGGGAATTTAGGCCACAGGAATCGAGGAGGTTTGATATGACGATCGCAGAAATTCTTCTTCAGGATTTTGACGTAGAAATATCGAACACCCTTCGCACGCTCGAGCGGGTGCCCGACGATAAACCTGATTGGGCACCGCACGAGAAGTCGATGAAGCTGGGCAAGCTGGCGATGCATTGCGCCTCACTGCCGCTCTTCGGCGTCTACATCGTGGAGGACGAGGGGATGGATATGGCGAACTCCACGCGCCCGCAAACCTCGCTGGTGTTCGAATCTCGTGAGCTATGCCTGGAGTGCCTGGATGAGTCTTCGGCGAAGTGCAGGGCGGCGATCGCGTCGGCGTCGGACGAGCATCTGGAGAAATTGTGGCCGTTCTCGTTTGGGGAGCACATGATCTCGAACGTTGCGCGGTCGATGACGTTTCGGATGATGTGTTTCAACCACTTGATTCACCATACGGCGCAGCTCGGCGTCTATCTGCGGCTGAATGGGATTCCCGTTCCTGCCTTGTATGGACCTTCGGCGGATGAACAGTGGTCCCCGAAATAGTCCGGTATCCTCGTCCATTTGCAGTATTCTTCTTGCACGATGAGACACCGTATTTTAGCCACTTTCCTTGCGGGTTGCTCGCTCACCTCCGCGGCTCAACAATCCCCCTCTCGCGTCACCGTTCTCCATGCAGCACGCATCCTCGATGTCTCTGACGGGAAGGTTCTATCCCCGGGCGAAGTGCTGGTTGAAGGCACACGGATTCGCGAGGCGGGAACGCATGTCACACGGCCTGCTGGGGCGGTGGTGATTGACCTCGGCGATACGACGCTGATGCCGGGGCTGATTGATGCGCACACGCATCTCTTTCTTCATCCTGGCGCTGAGGATTTGCAGACGGTCGAGGAGTCTGTGCCGCAGCGAACGCTCACGGCGGCGGCAGCGGCACAGGCCGACGTGATGGCCGGCTTTACCGCCGAGCGGGACATGGGCACCGAGGGTGCAGGATGCGCCGACGTGGCGGTGCGGGATGCTATCAACAGTGGGAGTATTCCGGGGCCACGCATGCGGGTGTCGTGCAATGTCATCGACATTGTGGGTGGGCATGAGGATGCGATCGGGTACAACCCTGCGCAACACGTGCTGTCTAACGCTGACTATGCGAATACGGCGGATGAGATTGTCGCGGTGATGCGCGAGCAGCGCAAGGGCGGAGCGGACTTCACCAAGATCTACGAGACAGGACGAGATCACCTCAGCGGCGATACGTTCACGACGCCTTATCAGTACACGGAAGCACAGCTTGCAGCGGCGGTTGCAGAGGCTCATCGCACGGGTTCACGGGTGGCTGTGCACTGCACGGGCGAACCCGGAGCATCGTATGCTGCGGAGGCTGGTGTTGCGAGCATCGATCATGCTTATTCGCTCTCGCCCGCTACGATGAAGATGATGCGCGAGAAGCAGATCTACACGGTTCCAACGTTCGCGATTATGGAGTACTTCGGAGAGCATCCGCAGCATGGGAACGGAGATGCGGATCGCGCGCAGATGGTGTTCCATGCAGCGGAGTTCAGGAAGCAGATGGCTGCTGGAGTTTCGTTTGCGGTGGGGTCGGATGTGGGACCGTTTCCGCATGGGACGCAGGCGCGGGAGCTGGAGTTGATGGTGAAGTACGGGATGTCACCAGCCGATGTGCTGCGGGCTGACCTGATCAACGGGGCGAAGCTGCTGGACTGGGCAGACGCGATCGGGCAGCTGAAGCCAGGCTTCTACGCGGACGTGATCGCAGTCAGCGGAGATCCGCTGAAGGACATCAGCGTGACGACAAAGCCTGTCTTCGTGATGAAGAATGGAGAGGTTCTTCGCAAGGACTGATGCGTTATCCGGCCTTCTCGGTGAGTTCGGCCCAGCGGGCGTAGACGGCGTCGTGTTCGGCCTGGGCTGCTTCCATCTCGGCTAAGGCTGCGGTGAGGGCTGCTGCGTCGGTAACGACCTTGGGGTCTTCCAGGAGGTCGTGGGCTGCGGCCATGCGGGCGTCGGCCTTGTCGACGAGGGCTTCGATGCCGTCGAACTCGCGCTGCTCGAGGTAGGAGAGCTTCTTCTTGCCGGTGTTCGAGTTGGCTGAGGCCTTCTGGCTGCTGTTCGCGGCGGCTTGCTGGTTGGTCGCGTAGCCTTGTTCGCTTCCCTTCCAGTCTTCCCATTGCGAGTAGTCGGCGAAGGTGCGGGCGTGAGCGTGACCGTCGAGGCCGAGGACGATGTTGGAGACGCGGTCGAGCATGTAGCGGTCGTGGGTGACGAGGACCAGAGCTCCAGTGAACTCCAGCAAGGACTCTTCCAGGATCTCGAGGGTTGGAATGTCGAGGTCGTTGGTTGGCTCGTCGAGCATGAGGACATCGGCGGGCTGGAGCATGAGGCGGGCGATGAGGACGCGGGCTCGCTCGCCGCCGCTGAGGCGATCGACTGGCTGGTTGAGCTGGTCTCCAGTGAAGAGGAACTTGTTGGCATAACTCGCTACGTGAACGATGCGGTCCTGATAGATGACCGAATCGGAATCGGGTGCTAGCGCGCGACGAAGGGTTAGTGCTGGGTCGATCTCGCGCATCTGGGAGAAGTAGACGATGCGTAATCCGTTGGCGCGCTTGACGGTTCCTTTGGTGACTGCGAGCTCTCCGGACATGGCGCGAAGGATGGTGGTCTTGCCGCTGCCGTTGGGACCG
>DHWW01000224.1 GCA_002413385.1 Granulicella sp. UBA5172 | reverse complement strand
AAGTACAACCAGCTGCTGCGCATCGAAGAAGAGCTCGGCCAGACCGCACGCTTCCTTGGCCGCGCCGCAATCAATCGCGCCATCTAGCCCAATCGGAACCAACGCCGTGTCCGGGTCCAGACTCCTGGACCCGGCGCGCTCACTGGAATTTCATCTCCAACTCCACGCCGGAGTAATCGACACGCGGTGCAATCTGCCGCCCCGGGCCCTCCTCAAAATGCACCAGTCCATAGCGCTCCATCGTCTTGAGCGTCCGTGACAGGTTCGATTTCGCGCGCCCGCTCTTCTCCGACAGTTCGGTGAGCGACTGCGGGCGTGTTTTCATGATGAGCGCCAGCAACGCGCGGTTTTTGTCGGAGAGAACCTGAGAGAGCGTTCCCAGCGACGAAAACCACAACTTTGGTTCATCGGGGGCAGGCAAATACTCTCCGCGAGCAATCGCCAACGTCCGTTTCTTGTACTGCTCCAGCGTTGCAATCCCAACCTTCAATGTGGTCATATTGAACTCCTCATTCGCAGGATGTTATCCACTTCTCTCCAAAAATCGGCTAACAGCGTGGCCGCATCCGCATATTCGTAAAATCTAACTCTCCCGCCAAGATGCTTGTGATCGTATTCGATTCGTGTCTTCGCTCCAGGCCCGCCTCCCTCCTGAATCGGGTGCGCATTATCAAAACAGAGAAGTCTCTCTCCATATCCATCATGCAGCGTCAGCGAATACCGCAAGCCATGCGGACGTTCGGCGGTGGCCGGAACCCGGTTGACCGTAAATCTCGTCCAGCATCCGTCTTCCGGATCCACGACGAAGTTCTCTCCATCCAGCAGTAATAGCGCATCCAGGCTTACATCTCGATTGGCCACCTCTACATGGTATCACCGGATGATAACTAGCGAGAGCATGACCGCCCTGTGTCCTCCAACACATCCACCCCCACCCAACCAAGTAAACTTGAATCCATGAGAACCACGCCCCCGGTAATCCTCACCATCCTCGACGGCTGGGGTTACCGCCCCGAAACCCACGGCAACGCCATTGCCCTGGCTCGCAAGCCTAACTACGACCGCCTCCTCCGCGAGTACCCCAACACTCTCATCCACGCCAGCAATCACTTCGTCGGCCTGCCCGATGGGCAGATGGGGAACAGCGAGGTCGGTCACCTCAACATGGGTGCCGGCCGCATCGTCCACATGGACATCACCCGCATCGACACGGCCATCGCCTCCGGTGATTTCTTCAAAGACCCCACGCTGCTCAAGGCCATGCACATCGCCGGGCAGGGTAAGGCGCTGCATCTGATCGGCCTCGTCTCCGATGGCGGAGTGCATGCGCAACAACGTCACCTCTACGCTCTCCTGCGCATGGCCGCGCAACAGAATCTGCAGCGCGTCTTCGTCCACGCCTTTCTCGACGGCCGCGACACCCTCCCCACCAGCGGCTCCGGCTACATCCAGGAACTCCAGCAGAAGTTCGCCGAGTACGGCGTTGGCAGGCTCGCCAGCGTCAGCGGACGCTACTACGCCATGGACCGCGACTACCGCTGGGAAAAGGAAGCGAAAGCCTTCCGCGCCATGGTCACCGCCGACGCGCCCGCAGGGAAATACCACGACGCTGTCAAGCGAATCCATGAGAGCTACAACAACGGCGTCACCGACGAGTTCGTCGAACCCTTCGTCTGCATCGATGGCCAGGACAATCCCATCGGCCCCATCGCCGACGGCGACGCCGTCATCTGCTTCAACTACCGCGCCGACCGAGCCCGCCAGATCACCCGCGTCCTCACCCGCAACAGCGGCCTCAACGCCGACGCTGGCATGAACCTGCCCAAGGTCGCCGAACTCAACGCCGAGATCCCTCTCAACACCGTCCCGTCGAACCTCCACTACGTCATGATGACGCAGTACGATCCCAAGTTCTCGCTGCCCATGGTCATCCCTCCCGAGAGCATGGACAACCTCCTCGCGAACGTGATGGCCGTAGCCAACCTCCGCAACCTCCGCGTTGCCGAGACCGAAAAATACGCCCACGTCACCTACTTCTTCAACGGCGGAATCGAAAAGCCCTTTCCCGGCGAAGACCGCGAACTGATCCAATCCCAAAGGGTCGCAACCTACGACCTCGCACCCGAGATGTCCGCCGAGGGCATCGCCGACGTCGTCATCAAATCCATCACCGACACCGCCTTCGACGTCATCATCGTCAACTTCGCTAACGCCGACATGGTCGGCCACTCCGGCAAAATCGAGCCCACGGTCAAAGCCGTCGAGACCGTGGATGCTCAACTCGGACGCATCTACTCCGCCGTACGCGCGCACAATGCAAACTGGATCATCACTGCTGACCACGGCAACGCCGAAACCATGATCGATCCCGCAACCGGCGGCCCCCACACCTCCCACACCACCAACCCCGTCCCCTTCATCCTCGTCACCGACCAGGGCAGGAAGATCGGCGTCCGCGACGGTGGGTCACTCCGCGACATCTCCCCTACGATCCTCAGCCTGATGAACCTCGAGCTGCCGAAACAGATGACGGGCGGAGATTTGCGGATCGTGAATCCTTAGCCCNNCACGCGATTTGCAGCCCGAAAGTGGGCTGAAGCGACACGAAATTACAGTTCGCGGCGGCCTTCGAGGGCGCGGGTCATGGTCACTTCGTCGGCGTATTCGATGTCGCTGCCGGCTGGGACGCCTGTCGCGATGCGGCTGATTCGCAATGACTTATAGCGCTTCCGCAGCTCGTCCGCGAGGTAGCGGGCGGTGGCTTCGCCCTCTACAGTGGGGGAGGTGGCCAGGATCAGCTCGTCGGCGTCGTTGAGGCGGGGATAGAGGTTTTCGAGGCGTAATTGCTCTGGGCCTACGCCGTTTACGGGCGAAAGCGTTCCATGTAGTACATGGTATAAACCGTTGAAACTGCGGGTCTTTTCGATGGAGTTGATGTTGGTGGGCTCTTCGACGACGCAGAGGATTCGTGCGTTTCGGGTGGGGTTGGTGCAGTAGGTGCAGGGATCTATGTCGGTGATATTGTTGCACTTAGAGCATAGACGGAGCTGCTGCTTCAGGTGTTGGATGGCTGCGGAGAGCGCATTGGCGTCTTCGTTGGATGACCTAAGTATATGAAAAGCAAAGCGTTGCGCGGACTTGGTGCCGACGCCGGGGAGCTTGCGAAGCTCGTCGATGAGCCGGGCCATGGGCTCGGCAAAACGTGTCGCCATGGCTAGAATCCGGGGAGGCCTAGGCCTCCTAATATGCTGGCAGCATTGGACTTGCTGGCTTCGTCTGCCTTGCGGGCGGCGGAGTTTACGGCGGCTACGATGAGGTCTTCGAGGAGGCTGAGGTCGCTGGTGGCGGCTGAGGCTGCAGATGGTGCAATGGTTAGACTTAGGAGCTCTTTTTTGCCGTTCATGCGGGCCGACACGGCTCCGCCTCCGGTGGCTGCCTCGACGATGGTCTCGGAGAGCCGTAAGTCCATTGCCTGCTGCATTTCCTGCGCCTGGGCAAGCATTTCCTGCATCTTGTTCATGTCTAAATCCATATCGTTTCCGTTGCCTTTCGTGCGCATTCAACCCACTTTCGGGCTGCAAATGGCGTGACTTAAGCGTGTTTCGGGACGCAGGGTCAGTCGTTGTTCCGCAAGTCGATCACGTTGCTAATGTCTGCAGAAAACAGCCGTCGCGCCTCTTGCACCATTGGATGCTTCTCGGCCAGTTCTGCTGCCGAGCCGCTGGTGGCCTTGCGTGCTTTCTTCGGAGCACTGGAGGGGGCGGGGGCTCCGGGGAGGAAGGCGAGCTTGAGAGATCCGGCGTTGGCGTCGCGGAGGGCGGTCTTGAGGATGCGCTCGGCGTCGGCATTGAGGACGACGGGGAGCATGGTCTTCGTGAGGGTGGTCTGGATTTCGAGGGTGTTGCCGTTGAGGGCGAGGGTGGAGTCCTCGAGCTGCTCGGAGGCGGATTGTTGGCCCTTGACGGCGGCGAGGGCGGCGATGAG
>DHWW01000161.1:10539-21987 GCA_002413385.1 Granulicella sp. UBA5172 | reverse complement strand
ATCGGAGATGTGTATAAGAGACAGCCGTCACGGTCTCGCTTTTGCCGTTCTCGAGCTCCTGCTTCAAATCCGCCGCCAGCTGCTGCTGTGCGGCGATCACCGCAATATGCGAAGTCGTCTTGGTCCTCGTGGCCAGAGTCGCCACCCGCGAAGAACCCGCCGCCCATCAACGTCGGAATCAGAATCGTCGCAATCAAGAACGCCCTTGTCTTGATTCGCTCCGTATACTCACGCTTCGCAATCAACCAGATATTATGCATCGACGATCCCTCGTGCTTCCTCATCGCCAAAACTTGCACGGACTTGTTCAATAAAGATTTCTTCCAGCGTCGGTTCCTTCACCTCGAACCGGCTGATCACCGTGCCCCGCGCCATCGCCTCCGCCAGTACCAGCTGCGCGCCCGCCTCATGGTGCAGCTTGATCTCCGCAATCCCTGCGTAGTTCTTCGCCTCCGCCACCTCTCCATGGCCAAGAAACGATTCATCCCCCGAGAACACCACCTGCACCCTGTTCCGCGGATACCGCGACTTCACCTCGCGCATCGACCCCGTCAGCACCAGCTTCCCCCGCGAGATCAGCGCAATCGAATCGCACATCTTCTCCACCTGGTCCATCCGGTGCGTCGAGAACAACACCGTCTTCCCCTCGCGACGCAGCTCGATCAGCGTGTCCTGTAGCAACTCCGCATTCACCGGATCAAGCCCACTGAACGGCTCGTCCATAATAATCAGCTCCGGCTCGTGCAGCAGTGACGCAATAAACTGGATCTTCTGCTGCATGCCCTTCGACAACTCTTCCGTCTTCTTCTCGATAGCCTCGGTGATCTGTATCCGCTCGCACCACACCAGTGCCCGCGACCGCGCCGTCGCCTCATTCAACCCATGCAGCTGCCCCAGGAACACCAACTGGTCCAGCACCTTCATCTTTTTATACAGCCCGCGTTCTTCCGGCAGATACCCCACCCGATGCAGCGACGCTCGCTCGAACGGTTTCCCAAACAGGCTCACCGTCCCCGAGTCCGGCACCGTCATCCCGATCATCATCCGAATCGAGCTCGTCTTGCCCGAGCCATTCGGCCCCAGCAACCCAAACATCGTTCCCGGTTCAATCGTCAGCGAAAGTCCCTCCACGGCAACCTTCGTGTCATATACCTTGCGAATCTTATTCAGTTCAACGATAGCCATGCGGTAGGTAGGCCTTCTTTCGTAGCCTGCAAACTTAGTCTAGCGCAGTGCCGATTCCGCGGCGCTCCACTACCCTTCGCCAAACGCAAAAGACGCACCCCGAAGGTGCGCCTTTCGCATCAAATTTCGTTCAACTTACTTATCCGAATCAGCGTCGCCCTGACCGCTCTCCGCAAGCTGCTTCTGCAGCTCCTCATTGCGCTTGGCACGAGCTGCCGAACGCTTCTCAGCCTTCTCGCTCAGCTCCAACTCCGCTCCCAGCAGCTCGATGTACGCCATCTCCGACGCATCACCCTGTCGCGTGCCCGTGCGAATAATCCGCGAGTAAGCCACCCGGACGCGTCGCATACCGCGGCGCCACCGTCCTGAACAAACGGTCCACAGACTCCGGAGTCATCATGTACGCCAGCGCCTGACGGCGAGCATGCACGCTGCCATTCTTGCCCAGCGTAATCATCTTCTCGACGATCGGCTTCGACGCCTTCGCCTTGGTAATGGTGGTGTGAACGCGATCGTTCAAAATAATCGAGGTAACAAGATTGCGAAGCAAAGCGCGGCGATGGCTGGTATTGCGTCCCAGCTTGAATCCGCCATTACGGTGGCGCATGATAATCTCCTTCGACCCAGACGTCTGCCCGGCTCGGATACTACAGATGTTGCGGTTACTGCAGCGCAGCGGAAAATCATCCCCGCTGCGCCGTGTTGAAAGTTAGAAATTCTCCGGCTCTGCGGCGAGATCGAGATCGTCTTCTTCCTCGTCTTCATCCTCGTCGTCGAAGTTCGCATAGCTCGCCGCCAGGGTCGCCGCCGGCAGTACCGACGTCGGTCCCGGAACCGGGTTGCCCTGCTCGTCAATCTTCATGCCCAGCGAAAGCCCCATCTGAGCAAGGATTTCCTTGATCTCATTCAGGCTCTTGCGTCCAAAGTTCTTGGTCTTCAGCATCTCTGCTTCGGTCTTCTGAATCAGCTCGCCGATTGTGGCAATGTTCGCGTTCTTCAAGCAGTTGTAGCTGCGCACCGAAAGCTCAAGCTCTTCCACCGAGCGATTGAGATTCTCATTGCGGATCGCCGGCCCATCGTGCAGACCCTCAGCACCCGCCTCCAACTCCTCTTCGAAGTTGATGAAAATCGTCATGTGGTCCTTCAGCAGCTTCGCCGAAAGCCCAAGTGCATCCGCAGGAAGCACCGTTCCATTCGTCCAGATCTCCAGCGTCAGCTTCTCGTAGTCGGTAATCTGACCAAGACGCGCAGCCTCAACCAGGTAGTTCACCTTCCGCACCGGAGAGTGAACCGAGTCCACCGGAATGAACCCAATGCCCAGATCGCTGTCAAAATTCTTGTCTGCCGAAACATAGCCACGGCCGCGCTTCAAACGCATCTCCATGTCAATGCGTCCGCCCTCGGAGATCGTGCAGATGTACACATTCGGATCGAGAATCTCAACATCCGAATCCGCTTCGATCGAGCCCGAAAGAATCACGCCCGCAGCATCCGCGCGAAGGTAAAGAGCCTTCGGCCCCTCGCCATTCAGCTTGAACGGAATCTGCTTCAGGTTCAAAATGATGTCGGTCGCATCTTCAACCACGCCCGTGATCGACTGGAACTCATGCAGTACGCCCTCGATGCGAACAGCCGTCACAGCCGCTCCCTCGATAGACGACAACAGCGTGCGACGCAGCGCATTGCCGATGGTCGTACCGAATCCGCGCTCGAAAGGTTGCGCGGAAAACTTACCGTAAAGGTTGGTCAGGCTCTCCTGATCGACGGCGAGACGCTTGGGCTTTTGAAAACCTCTCCAAAGCATGGGGTGATCCTTTCTTCATCGCACACGCGAGGCATTCTGCGGGGCTGATGGTGGTGCGGTTAATAGTGCCGTTGTTCTTGCTTTTCTGGCTGTCATTCCGTAGCGCTTCCGGGGTCCCCAACAAGCGGTCTTTGCTTGTTGGGGTGGTAGCGGAGGAATCTGCTTCTTCCGCTGCGCCACAAAATCAATGCTTACTTCGAATAAAGTTCGACGATCAGCTGCTCATTCACCGGCAAATTCACATCCTCGCGCTTCGGCATCGCAATGACCTTACCCGACAGATTGTCGGCAGCCACTTCGATCCACTGCACGCGGTTCTGACCCGAAACAAAGTCCTTCGCCGTCTCGAGCATCACCAGCTTCTTCGAAGCCTCGCGAATCTCGATCACGTCGCCAACCTTGCACTGGAAGCTCGGGATGTTCACCTTGCGGCCATTTACCTGCACATGCCCGTGGCGAACCACCTGGCGTGACTGCCGGCGCGACATCGCAAATCCCATCCGGTAGCAGACGTTGTCCAACCGCGTCTCCAACTGCTGCAACAACAGCTCGCCCGTAACGCCGGTGCGGCTCGCAGCCTTCTCGTAGTACGCGCGGAACTGTGTCTCCAGCGTGAAGTAGATGCGCTTGGCCTTCTGCTTCTCACGAAGCTGCAGACCGTAGCCCACCACCTTCTTGATCTTCTTGCTCTGACCATGCTGGCCGGGGGGAAAGTTGCGCTTCTCGACGGGGCACTTGTCGGTAAAGCACTTCGCGCCCTTGAGGAACAACTTGGTTCCGTCGCGGCGGCAAAGGCGGCAGACGGGTCCTGTATAACGTGCCATTTTCTATCTCCAGATACTTCGGTTGTCGATCGCTTTACACGCACGCTGCGCTTCATCGCGATCCAAAAAATAGTGGTGAGTGGTTAGTGATGAGCGGAGCCGGTTTTACTAACCACGAGCCACGAATCACTAACCACTCGTACTTATACGCGACGGCGCTTCGGCGGACGGCAGCCGTTATGCGGCATCGGCGTAACGTCCCGAATGCTCCGCACATCGATACCGGCTGCAGCCAGAGCGCGAATCGCGGACTCACGTCCAGAACCCGGCCCCGAAACCCGCACGTCGACCGCACGCAAACCGTGGTCACGAGCCGCCGTAGCTGCTCCAACCGCTGCCTGCTGCGCCGCGAACGGCGTACCCTTGCGCGATCCGCGGAAGCCCAGCGAACCCGAGCTCTTCCAGCTCAGCGTATTGCCCTGCTGGTCCGTGATCGTCACGATCGTGTTGTTGAACGTAGCCTGGATAAACACCAGACCAAACGGAACATTCTTGCGTTCGCGTTTCTTGAACTTCTTATTCTTGCCGACCTTCGCGCCGGTACCCTTATTCTGTGACTTTGCCATGGGTTACTTCGTCGCTTTCTTCTTACCGGCAACGGTTCCCTTACGAGGACCTTTACGAGTACGAGCGTTAGTGTGGGTACGCTGTCCGCGAACCGGAAGGCTGCGGCGGTGGCGAAGGCCACGGTAGGACTGAATCTCGATCAGGCGCTTGATGTTGAGCGAAATCTCCTTGCGAAGATCTCCCTCAATACCGCCTTCTGCTTCGATGACCTGACGAATCTTGTTAAGCTGGTCCTCATCGAGGGTAGCCATCTTCGCCAGGGGGTCAATCCCAGCCTTCTCTAAAATCTTCTTGGCGCGGGGATCCCCGATGCCATAGATATACGTGAGGGCGATACGAGCCTGCTTGTTTCCTGGCAGGTCGACGCCGGCAATACGGGCCATGGTGTGCCTTTCGGTTGGGCTTTGAGCGTCGCTCGAAAGCGGGGTTAACGTTGTGCGGCTGACCTTGCAGTTGGTAGTCGGTAGTTCAACTTCCAGCTACTGTCTCCTCCGGGTTCATCGCACGCCTTGACTTCGGCGAACTCGCCCGGTGGGGCCACGTAAATGCCAAGCCTCTTAACCCTGGCGCTGCTTGTGCTTGGCATTCTCGCAAATCACGCGAACGATCCCCTTGCGGTGGATCACCTTGCACTTGTCGCAAATAGCTTTTACTGATGCACGAACCTTCATAACAACTCCTCAACTTCTAGTCCTTCGCATTTAGCTTCTAGCTAAAGGCAAAGGCTGCTACGTAAACTCTCTATCGTTTGTCGTCCTTAGCTGGAAGCTAGAAGCTAAAAGCTAGAGGCTGCCTTTTTCGTCTCTCGCCTACTTGTAGCGATAAACAATACGACCGCGGTTCAAGTCGTACGGGCTAAGCTCGATGGCAACCCGATCGCCGGGGAGGATGCGGATGAAGTTCTTGCGCATTCTGCCCGAAACGTGCGCCAGCACCTGGTGCTTGTTTTCGAGCTCTACCTTGAACAACGCATTCGGCAGCGTCTCGACGACCACCGCCATCACTTCAATTGCATCTTCCTTCGACAAACAGTCTCCTTCGATAGAGTCCGCGCCTCTCGACGCAAAACCCCATCTGCTTACCCTCAAACCTGTTTCGTGGGCTTCTGATAGTCTCCATCCACTCCACCCGGCAAAGTATCAACCAGACAGACAGGCGAAGACGGCGGAAGGTACACGCACCGTCTACGAGTCTACCCTAAATCTTCCGGTTTTGGAAAACTTCCAACTCCACCAATCAACAATCCCCTCCCCCCTAACCCGGGTGCCGGGTGCCCCATATCTCGCCTCTGAGATGTGGGTTCCACAGAACTCGTCCCCCACCGCCACACGCCCTCGTCTACAGCTATAGACGGCCGATCCCGGAGGGAGCCCGAGGCTTCAACCCCCGGAATGAGCTCGAATCTACCGAGCTACAGGGCCTTCAGGCCCGGGCATTTGTCGCTTGTGCACGATACGAGGAAAGCACAACGGCAGTGCTAATCCCTAATCCCTGCCCTATCTGCTACCCTTCCCCCATGCAGACCCTTCGCCCGGCTCTAGTGCCACTGCTCTTCGTCCTCGCCTGCGCGCTCCCCGCCTCCGCCAAGCCCCCCAAAGTCCACAGCGTCACTCTCGGCCCCGCCCGCAAGGTCCCCTACACCCCTCCCGAATCCACCCCCGACAGCAAATCCGAGGACTCCTCCACCCTCCGCATCCGCCCCCTCGTCGTCGACGGAGCCCAAAAAGAGTGGACCCTCGGTGAAGTCCACGACGTCACCGACCGCACCTTCGTCGTCCGCCGAGCCCTCCGCATCAACGACTCCCTCCCCCCCGAATCCTCCCCGCTGGACCTGGCAACCCGGCTCCTGGCTCATGGTCGACCGCGCCACCGGCCACATCACCGCCCTCCATCTCCCCGACTACGACCCCCAAATCTCCGACCTCGTCTGGTTCCGCGACTACGCCGCCTACTGCGGCATCTCTACCACCGCCAAGGGAGGAGTCGTCGCCATCATCGCCGAACTGGGCGCCCGCAAACCCATCGTCCGGAAAATCCTCGCCCCCTGGCCCCAGCCCGCTCCCGCCCGCCCCGTCTGCGTCCCCGCCGTATGGCAACGCTCCCCCATGCGAGCCACCCTCCAACTCACCGGAGCCCCACCCGTCACCTACGCCATCGTCGGCACCGTCTCCCTCATCGAAGACGACAACGACACCCCCGACAACTAGCAGCTCGCCTCTGCCTCCACCTCCACCGACGCCTCCACGCCCGCCGTCCGCGCAGGACCGCAGGACCCGGGTGCCCCATTCATGGCGCGGTCTCATCGCGACATGGGTGGGATAGAGGGTGCCAACACCGCCACAACCCTCCCGCCCGACGCGCAGTTGCGCAGACCCGAACTAGCCGACCTCCTCGACGCCCTCGCTCCATTGGAAGGCCTGAAGTGGCTCCGCTTCCTCTACGCCTACCCCAACAAGATCACCACGCGGCTTTTGGAATCCATCGCAAAGCACGACACCATCGCCAAATATCTAGACGTCCCGCTGCAACACGCCAGCGCCAACGTCCTCCGCCGCATGAAGCGCGGAGGAACCTCCGACCGCTTCCTCGAAATCATCGCGAAGGCCCGCAAGACCGTCCCCGGCCTGGTCCTCCGCACCAGTTTCATCGTCGGCTTCCCCGGCGAAACCGAGCAGGACTTCGAAGAACTCTGCGCCTTCATCACCGCAGCAAAAATCGACTGGCTAGGCGTCTTCTCCTACTCCGACGAAGAAGGAGCCGGAGCCTTCGACCTCGACCAGAAAGTCCCCAAGCGCACCATCGAATCCCGCCGCCGCAAGCTGATGAAGCTGCAGCAACGCATCAGCAAGAAGGCCCGCAAGCAATGGATCGGCCGCGAGCTGGACATCCTCGTCGAAGGCGAATCCGAAGAGACCGAACTCCTCTGGCAAGGCCGCTCCCTCGACCAGGCCCCCGAGATCGACGGCAAGATCCTCATCAACGATTTCGGCCCCCACGAAGCCCTCGTCCCCGGCACCTTCTACCGCGCCCAAATCACCGAATCCCACGACTACGACGTAGTCGCCCGCATCCTGGATTAATTCCAACCCTCATGGTATTCTGTAACTGTTTTTAGTTACACCTTTCTTATTTGACCGGGAGATCAACAATATGAACTACAACCATCCCAATGGAGGCCTCCGGTGTCAAAGCAAGAAAAGCTCTATTATCGTCTACTGTCAAAACCAAAGGACTTTACCTGGTCTGAGCTAGTGTCTCTCATGACCGCGCTCGGATTCGATATAGAAAAGTCGTCGGGTTCGAGTCGCAAATTCATTCATGAAGAGACGCAAGCTGTGCTCTTTATCCATGAACCTCACCCGTCCAAGGTACTAAAGCCATATCAGGTGCGTGACACAATCGCTCTTCTTGAAAGGGAAGGATTCGTCAAATGAGCGCAACACTCCAGCATCGCGGCTATGATGGTTCGGTTGAGTACAGTGCAGAGGACAAGATGCTGCACGGGCGCGTCATCGGCATCCGCGACATGATCAGCTTCGGAGGCAAGAGCGTTCGTGAGTTGGAGAAAAACTTCCGCGACGCCATCGACGAATATCTAGAGTTCTGCAAAGCGCGAGGCAAGACACCCAACAAGCCCTTCAAGGGCAGTCTCAACGTCCGCCTCCGTGAAGACCTCCACACCCGCGCAGCCCTATTCGCCGAAAAGAACGACCGCAAACTCAACACCGTCATCAACGATGCGCTCGATGAGTATCTAACCAAATCGGCCTGACTTGTATAACATCATGACTAAAATCCTCCACTGCCCCATCTGCCGCAAGCCAGTCCCCCTCGACCACCCCGAAGTCCCCTTCTGCTCCGAGCGCTGCCGCACCATCGACCTCGGCAAGTGGGCCTCCGGCGACTACAAAATCTCCTCCCCCCTCCTCGACCCCGACCTCCTCGAAGACCTCGACCACGCCCAGCAGCAGCAGCACCCCACCAAACAGTGGAAGAACTAGTGGCGCATCAGCCAGGCGTCTTGCCCTCCGATCTCCGCGGCCCCAAAACCCGCTGGGCCTGGACCGTCGCGACCTTCTTCGGCGCAGGCTACCTCAAGCCCGGCCCCGGCACCTACGGCTCCGTCGCCGCCGTCCTCCTCTGGTACGCCGCCGCCCACGCCTTCGCACCCAGTCCCACCACCATCGCGATCGCGATCGCCACCACCCTAGCAGCCATCACCGTCACCATCGTAGGCATCCCCGCCTTCACCATCACCGCCCGCGAAGCCGCCCGCGAAGACCCCGGCTTCGTGGTCATCGACGAAGTCGCNNNCTCTTCCGCCTCTTCGACATCACCAAGCCCGGCCCCATCCGCCGCCTCGAAGCCCTCCCCAACGGCACCGGCATCATGCTCGACGACGTAGCCGCCGGCCTCCTCGCCCTCCTCACCGCCACCCTCCTCACCCACTTGGCCCGCATCTTCTAATCACACCCCGGAGAGGTACATGTACAGCATCGCGCAGTGGTTTCCGCTTGGATGGAAACACTTTTTATTCGGCGGAGCCTCCATCGGGCTAGGCGTCAGCCTGCTCTTCGCCCTCACCGGCTTGATTGGCGGCATCAGCACGATCTACAGCGCTCTCTGGTCCTTGTTGTCGCAGCATCCCTTCTTCCGCCATGTGAACTTCGTATCCAAGCGCAGCTGGCTGATGATGTACGCGCTCGGCATGATCGTCGGCGCCGCAGTCTTCACCTTCACCCTCGGCCACGGTCACGGATTCATCACCCGCGTCCCACTGTGGCAGTTATTCGCTGGCGGCATCGTAGCCGGCTTCGGAGCGCGCATGGGCGGCGGCTGCACCTCCGGTCACGGCATCTGTGGCGTCGGCTCCGGCCAGCTCCCCTCCATCCTCGCAGTCATTCTCTTCCTCACCACGGCCATCCTCACCGCCCATCTCGTGCATGCTCTGGGAGGCTTCTAACATGCGCCCTACCTCTTCTCGCACCATCCTTCTCTCCGCCCTCATTGCCGGCGGACTCTTCGGCTTCGGTCTCGCTCTCTCCACCATGGTCAAGCCCGAGAGCATCCTCCAGTTCCTCCTGCTCAACAACATGGGTCTGCTCCTCGTGCTGGGCGGCGCAGCGGGCGTCACTTCCATCGCCTACGCACTCCTGCCCCGCCTGATGAAGCGCCCCGTCTTTGGCCCGGTCTTCCACACCCATCCCTCGCGTCTCAACGCGCCCACGCTCGCCGGTGCAGCCATCTTCGGCATTGGCTGGGGACTCAGCGGCGTCTGCCCCGGTCCCGCAATCGCCGGTCTTGGCGTCGGCAACTGGCCGCTGGTCCTGAGCGTGCTGGGCATCCTCCTCGGAGCCGGTCTACACGGGCGCTTCTTCGGCAAACATGATTAACGCGCTCTCGCACCCCACCACAGCTCCCTACGGACAACCTTCCTCACCCATTTCCACCACCCCAACCATTTGCATCCGCAAATCCCCGCGCATACCCTAAGCGAGATGCCGCTCCTCCACCCAACCCGCCCCGACGCCCCGCACCTCGAACGCCTCTTCCCCAGCTCCGCCATCCCCGGCGGCAGCTTCGAAGTCATCGGCTCCCACATCCTCAACACCAACGACGGTCCCCAATATCCCGAAGCCTTCTTCGGCGAAATCCCCGCCAACCTCGACCTCGCCCGCCCCAGCCGAGCCCTCGTCCGCGTCCCCGCCGGTGCCATCTCCTCCGACCTCGTCCTCCACCGCAACGGCCACGCCAGCAATCCCCTCCACGCCAAGATCGGCGTCCCCATGGTCGAAGACCTCCACATGATCTCTAACCCCGCCGCCGACGCCGACGGCAATCTCTTCGCCATGGTCTCCGGCCCCCGCGGCGAGCAGGTCCCGGTCTCCATCTTCCGCATCGCCCGCGACCTCCAGGTCACACCCTTCGTGCGCGAGTTGATGAACGTCTCCGCCCTCGCCTTCGACCGCGGCGGCAATCTCTACGCCAGCTCCCGCTCCGAAGGAACCATCTACCGCATCACGCCCGAGGGCGCCATCTCCACCTTCGCCGAAGGCATGGGCATCGCCACCGGCATCGCCTTTGACCGCGACGGCAACCTCTTCGTCGGCGATCGCTCCGGCACCATCTTCAAAATCAGCACCAACGAGACCCCCACCACCTCCGGCACCGCAGGCACCCACGAAATCTTCGTCTTCGCCACCCTCGAGCCCTCCGTCGCCTTCTACCACCTCTGCTTCCGCGCCGACGGCGTCCTCATGGTCACCGCCCCCACCACCAGCTCCAACCAGCCCATCTACGCCATCGACCCCTACGGCAACACCACCGTCTTCTACCGCGGCCTCGGCCGTCCCCAGGGCATGGCCTTCGACCTCGACGGCAACCTCTACGTCGCCGCCTCTCTCCACGGCCACCGCGGCATCGTCCGCATCTGGACCTCCAAGGAAACCAACGCCCCCGCCGCCGAACTCGCCGTAGCCGGCAACGACCTCGTAGGCCTCTGCTTCCTCGACGACGGCTGCGCAGCCCTCGCCACCAACTCCACCATCTTCCACGCCGACCTCGGCATCGAAGGCCTCCCCCTCCTCTAAGCGCGGTTCATCTCTTAAGCCGCGTCTCTCGCCCGCTCTTGCCGTTGCCCGTTCTACCGGATTAGCAGTGGGCTTTAGCCCACTGAATACCCCACCCACCAACCGGGCTTTAGCCCTGGCCGAACCACGACGGCTTCGGATCCACCATCCCGTTCCGGCCACCCGAACTATGCGCATACTCCTCTGCCAACGCCACCATCCGCGCCCTCACCGGATTCTCTTCGATATACCTCCGGCACGTATCAAAATGCTCNNAGAATGACCGCCTGGAAACGCGTTGGCCTTTCACTTATGAGTGCTATTGCTGCTGATTGCGCGTACATAGGTGTCTTTCAAATTTGGCAATGTCAGCTGGGAGACCGATGGGAATGTTTCTTCGGAGGGTCAGTATTTGCCCTCTATCTCGTTATTCCCGGATGGCTAATATCACTACCGCTTGTAATTTCATTCAACCGAATTGACGGCTGGCGTATTTGGG
>DHWW01000161.1:9133-10473 GCA_002413385.1 Granulicella sp. UBA5172 | reverse complement strand
GAATCATGCCACGTAAATCTCTCAAAACTACAAGTTAATTTGCTGTGGAAATGTCGTCTCAAAAGTGCGAAAAACTGCGCGTCCAGAAACCCATCAGAATTCCGTGCGATAATCGAAAACTGCGATCATGTATGCTCGGCCCTCGCTACATCCAATGAATGTAGCTATTTGCAGGAGCGCGCATGCAAACTGCGGAGCATTGGTTTCAATCTCTCCTCGATTCAGCCGGCGTCCATCTCAACGGCACCCAACCCTGCGACATCCGCGTCAACAACCCAGCCCTGTTCAACCTCATCCGCTGGCAGGGTACGCTCGGCCTTGGCAACTCCTACATGTACGGTTGGTGGGACTGCGCCAGCCTCGACGACTTCTTCTACCGCGTCCTGAAAGCCGATCTCGACCGCAAAGCCGGCATCTTTCTTCCCCAGTTGTTCGGCACCCCCATGGCCTATCTCGCCAATCTACAAAGCGTTGGCCGCGCCTTCGAAGTCGGCAAGCGCCACTACGATCTCGACGAAGATCTCTTCCGTTGCATGCTCGGCAACAACATGACCTACAGCTCCGGCTACCGCGGCAGCGGCGCCACCACCCTTGATGAAGCCCAGTTCGCCAAGCACGATCTCATCTGCCGCAAACTCCATCTCCTTCCCGGCACCACCGTGCTCGAGATTGGCTGCGGCTGGGGCAGCTTCGCCCATTACGCCGCCGAGCACTACGGCGTCCGCGTCATCGGCCTCACCATCTCCGAACACCAGGCCGCCGCCGCCCGCACCCTCTGCCACGGCCTCCCCGTCGAGATCCTTCTCCAGGACTACCGCACCTACACCGGACACGCCGACGCCATCGTCTCCGTCGGCATGTTCGAGCACGTCGGCGTCAAGAATTACTCCACCTACTTCGACACCGTCCACCGCTGCCTCTGCCCCGATGGCCTGTTCCTCCTCCACGCAATCGGAAGCCTGCACACCACCATCGCCGGCGACCCCTGGATGAGCACCCACATCTTCCCCAACGGCAAACTCCCCTCACTCCGCCAGATCGCCACCGAGGTCGAAGGCCGCTTCGTCATCGAAGACCTCCACAACTTCGGCCCCGACTACGACTTCACCCTGATGGCCTGGTCGAAGAACTTCCAGTCCTCCATCCATGAAGGCGAGCTCGCCACCCGATTCGACGAACGCTTCCAGCGAATGTGGCAGTACTACCTGCTCAGTTGTGCAGGAGCCTTCCGCTCACGCAACCTCCAACTCTGGCAGTTGGTCCTCTCTCCCAGCGGGGTACCCGGCGGCTACCACCCCGTCCGCTAGCCAACCTCCACCCAGCCCCCAAATCCCCGCGCG
>DHWW01000161.1:0-9066 GCA_002413385.1 Granulicella sp. UBA5172 | reverse complement strand
TTGGAAATTTGCTCTAGAGCCTAAAACCCAAAGCGGCCCGCACCACCCCAAAACAGCTAACTCCAATCGAATCAAGATTATACCCGTAAAATCTCTGAAATCTAGATTTTAGGGGAAAACGTGTCTGTAACTCGTTGATTCCAGAGATCACCCCAAAAACAGGGGGGGTGGGGGTACCCCTCCCCCACCCGCATTCACCCCATTCAGGACTTCACCTTCTCCCCGGAGCCGGAGCCCTCCACCACCAGCTCGTTGTCGACGCTGAGCGCACAGAATCTGAACGGCCGAGTTCGCCGACTATCCCTGGGGCGCAGGCCTCGTTGCTCGTGGTTATCTGACGAATGTCTGGTTTTCCGGTTATTCCCCAGTAACCGCAATCATCACCGGAAGCGTCTTTGGCGGGAAACAGGCGATATTATCGCAAGCCTGATAATGCAGCGTCCCGGTCAGCGTCGATGCACCCTTCGGCACAGCAAGCCGCACATTCACCCGGAAATCGCCCTGGTAGACATCCAGCGTCTCCCCCTGGCCTCCACCCGAGCCCACACTCAGCCGGAACGATGAGCCCTTTTGATACTCCTCCGAGACGACCTTCAGACCACGTCCCGCGTCCAGCTTCAGCACCGTAGGAATCAACAGCCCATCCTTCGGAGTATGCGAATTGATATGAAATCCCTGATCCACACGGAACCGAAGCTCCACCAACTGCGGCTTGCCAGCCGAAACCTCAATCGCATCTGAAACCAGAACCACATGTCCCTTTTGCGCTGCCGCTCGCGTTCCACCCAACTGGATCTCCTGCGCGCTCACACTCGCGCCAGCCAGCGCCAGCAGCAAGACCAGCAATCCTGAACCCTGAACCTTCAACCCGAAGCTCTGCTTCACTGCCCAACCGCCGCAATCGCCTTCTGGATATCAGCCTCAATCTCATCCTTCGAGTGAGTACCGATCGTCTGATCCACAACCCTGCCATTTTCGCCAATGTAATAGGTCTCAGGCAGATAGTCGCTGAGCTGATAATCCTTCGCCACCTTGTCATCGGGCATCAGGATCGGATAGCTCACACCCACTCGTCGCGACGCCGCTGCAACTTCCTCAGTTGCCATTCCGTCGTCCTGATCAAGGCCCAATATCACCAGGCCTTTCTCGTGGTACTTCGTTCCCAGATCCTGAAACCAGGGCATCTCGACCTTGCATGGACCACAATAGGTAGCCCAGAAGTTCACCACAATCGCATGTCCCTTGAAGTCGGACAGCGAAACCTTCTTGCCCTTGATATGCGACCAGCGTAAAGTTAGGAGCAACCTTGCCCATCATCGTCTGCGCCATCGGATCCGAATCGCTGCTCGCGGGCGAATCCGCATTCGTCAGCACAACCTCGTTCTGCTGCGCCTTCCGCACCGCATCGCGTCGCGCGCGCAGATTATGCATCCCAGCTACAACCATCATCGCCACACCGACAACCAGCAATCCCAGGACAGCCAAACGACGAGCCACGCGAACATCCTTCGGCGCGGGTCAAACCTGCTCCTGCGCTCTCTGTATTCTATCGCCGTTCGTTGCGTCTGCTAGCATTCTGTCTGTCCCTAGATGAGCAAAGTCCTCCAAACCGGCGACGACAACAACCCCGCAGATCTCGTCCGTATCGAAGCTGCTGCGCTCGAGCATCTCGCTCTGCGCCTCGAAGGTCCGCAACGTCAGGTATTTGACAGCGTCGCGGCGCTGCTCGCAGCAACTGCTCTCAGCGGTCATCGCGTCGTGCTCACAGGTATCGGCAAGAGCGGACTCATCGCCCGCAAGATCGCAGCAACACTGCTCTCCACTGGAACGTCAGCACAGTTTCTGCACCCGACAGAAGCACTCCATGGCGATCTCGGCCTGCTCAGCAGCGGAGACGTCCTGCTCGCCCTTTCCTACTCCGGCGAGACCGAGGAGTTGTTGCGATTGCTGCCTGTCCTTCCGCGCCTCGGCATCACGCTCGTGAGCTTCACCGGCTGCGTGAACTCAACCCTGGCCAAATCCAGCGCGCATGTTCTCGACGTCAGCGTTGACCGCGAGGCCTGCAACCACCAGCTCGCACCAACAGCCTCGACCACCGCAATGCTTGCACTCGGCGATGCTCTCGCCATCGATGTCAGCCGNNATCGATCATCTGATGCACACCGGCGAAGATCTGCCCATCGTTCCTCCAGAGGCAACGCTCCCCCAGATCATCCACGAGATGTCGGCCAAGCGCCTCGGCATGACCACCGTTCAGTCCGCAGGCAAACTGCTCGGCATTCTCTCCGACGGCGATCTCCGCAGACTCTTTGCCAGCAGCGGCCCGGAAGCCTTCCACAAGACCGCAGCCGAGATCCTCAACCCCTCACCGCGAACGATCGCATCCACTCCCTTCGCAGGCGATGCACTCGCACTGATGGAACTCCACAAGATCACCGCCCTCATCGTCACCGCGGACGGAACCGCCGACTCAGCCGTTCTCGGCATACTGCACCTGCACGATTTGCTCGCCTAAAGCCCTCTACGAAGAGCGGTTCTTTCCACTCCGATACAATCGGAGGGATATGCATCGTTGGTCCAAGCTCTTCATTCCCACTCTCCGCGAGGCCCCGTCTGACGCGGAGGTCGCCAGCCACAAGCTCCTTCTACGCGCCGGCTATATCCGCCAGCTCGGCGCAGGNNCGCGAGGAGATGGACAAGATCGGCCAGGAGTTCCTTCTTCCCGCGCTGAACCCGGCGGAAATATGGCAGGAATCAGGACGCTGGACAGGAATGGGCGACAACATGTTCCGCCTCAAGGACCGCAAGGGCGCCGATCTCTGCCTTGCAATGACGCATGAAGAGGTCATGACCTCGATCGCACGCAGCGAGTTGCGGAGCTACAAGCAGCTCCCGCAGATCTGGTATCAGATCCAGACCAAGTTCCGCGATGAACTGCGGCCAAAGTCCGGTCTCCTTCGCGTCCGACAGTTCCTCATGAAGGATGCGTACTCCTTCGACATCGACGCTGCAGGTCTGGACGACAGCTACAACAAGCACGACGCAGCCTACCGCGCCATCTTCACCCGCTGCGGCCTNNCAGGAGTTCATGGTCTACACCGAAGCTGGCGAAGACCTCATCGCCAGCTCCGCTTCAGGCTACGCAGCGAACCTGGAGAAGGCCACCAGCAACCTTGCACCTGTCCACGATCTCGCACCCACCGGAGACGGACTGCCTGAGTTAGTGCTTACTCCCGGCAAAGCCTCCATCGCCGATGTAACCGTCTTCTTCGGCATCCAGGCCTCCCAGGACATCAAGTGCGTCGCCTTCATGGGGACTCCTACAGCAAAAACAGTTGGAGAACTAGTTAGCGGTTTATTGGGCGGCAAACGGTCGGAAGATAGCCCACTCCGCCCCGTCGTCACCTTCCTGCGTGGCGACCACCAGGTCAACGAAACCAAGCTCAACACCGTCGCTGGGACCACCGAACTCCGCCCCATGTTGCCCGAAGAGCTTCAACTCCACATCGGCGGTCCGGCAGGATTCCTCGGCCCGGTCGGCATCGCGCAGGTCATGACAGGCGGCTCACTCAACGGCCTCAAGAGCGGCAAAGCACTCGACAAGCTCAAGGGTGTTCTGCGTGACAACCCCGGCGAAGGGCTAAAGACCATCGTCGTGATGGACATTGGTCTGGAAGGCCGCACCAATCTCGTCGCCGGCGCGAACAAACTCGACTACCACTACCGCAACGTCACGCCCGGTCGCGACTTCACCCCAACCCTCATCGCCGACATCCGCAACATCAACGAGGGCGAACTCGATCCTGTCGGCGGCCAGCCGCTGCGTCTTGGCAAGGCTGTTGAGATCGGCCACATCTTCAAGCTCGGCTACAAGTACTCACAATCCATGGGTGCAACGGTGCTCAACAAAGATGGCAAAGAGGTCACGCCAATCATGGGTTGCTACGGCATCGGAATCGAGCGCATCCTCACGGCGGCAATCGAATCGAGCGCTGCGAAGTTCGCCACGGAATCCGCAACGGAGCAGTACGCTCTCCCGGTTGCGATCGCGCCGTTCGAGGTCGTCGTTACCATCACCAATGTACGCGAAGCGGTACTGCTCGCAGCCGGGGAGAGGCTGGCCACAGATCTCCACGCAGCAGGTATCGACGTACTTCTCGATGACCGCGACGAGCGCGCGGGAGTGAAGTTCAAGGATGCTGAACTCATCGGCGTTCCCTACCGGATCAACATCGGCAAGAAGCTCGCTGACGGACAACTCGAATTAGTGGATCGCCTAAACCAGACCACGACAGATCTTCCCATAGATTCCATCACGACGCATCTCAAATCGCTGCTCGCTGCGTCCAAGCATTAGGCTCTCCTGATCCTGCCCTTATGCCAGTCAAACTCAAACTCGGTAACACCACTCATCCCATTCTCTGGAAACTGGTGCGCGCTGCTATTCTGCTGATCGTGGTATTCGCTGCAATTGGAGCGGCAATCTTTGGCTACTACTACCACGAGTACCGAGGGCTCGTCGACGACAAACTGGCTAAGGGTCCACTGTTTGCATCCGTATCCCAGGTCTATGCTGCTCCGCAGGAGGTGCGTCCAGGACAGCAGCTTTCCGCCGCATCCATTGCTGCAGCGCTGCGGCGCGCAGGATACGACGGCAACACGCAACTCGGCAGTTATGAGCTTCGCGGCAACTCCATCCTGATCAAACCCGGCCCACAGAGTTACCTCGCCATGGATGGCGCCACGATCACCACCACTGGCGGTCAAGTGACAAGCATCACGGCGGAGAACGGTGCGGCATTATCCGCTTACAAGCTGGAGCCGCAGCTCATCACGGCTCTGTCCGAGGACAAAAACCGGACGAAGCGGCTACTTGTCACCTATAACCAGATTCCGCCACGCATGGTGCAGGCCGTGCTTGCCATAGAAGATCGACGTTTTTTTGAACACTCCGGGATCAACTATGTGCGCACAGCCAAATGCGCTTTCGAGGATGTCATCGCTCACCGTATGAACTGCGGTGGNNACCTACTCGCGGAAGATCGCCGAGGTCATGATTACGTTTCAACTCGAAGCTCGCTTCAATAAGCAACAGATCTTCGAGATGTATGCCAACCAAATTAATCTTGGGCAGCGCGGCAGCTTTGCGATCAATGGGTTTGGCGAAGCTGCACAGGCCTACTTCGGAAAGAATCTGCGTCAACTCAACCTAGCAGAGTGTGCGCTGCTCGCAGGCATGATTCAGCGCCCAAATTATTTCGCTCCTTACAGGCATCCAGAACGCGCTATGGAGCGGCGCAACCTCGTACTCGATTCAATGGTCGAGACGGAGGCGATTACGCCGGCCGAAGCCGAACGGGCAAAGGCTGAGCCGATCCGCTTGGCCCCACCGAACGCAGACGCGAGTGAAGCCCCTTACTTTGTCGACCTCGTTCACGATCAGATTGTGCAGCGACTGGGCGACTCCGACACCTCGCGTGGTACTCTCCGCATCTATACCTCACTCGACCCCGAGTTGCAGCAGGCCGCCTCAGATGCCGTCGAAGCAGGCATGAAGAACGTCGATGAGCTGATCCGCAAACTGCACAGGAAGGGTGACACTGCCATCACCTATCCCCAGGTGGCCCTCATCGCGCTCAACCCCCATACGGGACAGGTTCTCGCCCTGGTCGGCGGCCGGAACTATGGCGTCTCGCAACTCGACCACGCCGTCGCCGAGCGTCCCACAGGCTCCATCTTCAAGCCCTTCGTCTACGCTACGGCCTTCAACACCTCGCTGAACGGCACCTCGCTTAGCGGCAGTGGCGTGTTCACCGCGCTCACCAAGCTCAATGACGATCCACAGGATTTCGGGATCAACGGACAGTCGTACATTCCCGGGAACTTTGTCAGGGGTGAGTATCCGGGAATGATCACGGCCGCCGACGCTATCGCTCACTCGCTCAACATCGCCACGATCGCGCTGGCGCAGGAGGTCGGGTATGACAATGTCGCGGCTCTGGCTCACTCCTCCGGTATCCCTAATACGCGTCCCACCCCTTCGATGGCCATTGGTACCTATAGTGCAACTCCATTGGATATGGCAGGCGCTTATACGGTCTTCGCCAATGGTGGGGTTCACCTCAAACCCTGGCTGCTCGCCAGCGTTCGCAACGCTAACGGAGACATCGTCGCCGACTTCGCGCCTGAGGCCAAGCAGGTCCTCGACCCTCGCGTCGCCTTCCTTACTCAGTCTCTGCTCGAAGGCGTCATGAACCGAGGCACTGCTTCCTCCGTTCGATNNAGTTCGAGCCCACGGCTTTACCGCTCCAGCCGCGGGAAAGACCGGAACCTCTCACGACGTCTGGTTTGCCGGCTACTCCTCCAACCTGCTCTGCATCATCTGGGTGGGCAACGACGACTACACAGACATCTCGACCGGGCTCACCCGCAAGGTGCAGGGAGCAGACACGGCCGCTCCGATCTGGGCAGGGTTCATGAACCGCGCGATCCGCATCCCGCAGTATTCCGACATGAAGCCGTTCACTCCGTCAGATGGAGTTGAAGTACTGCGAATCGATCGGGCGACAGACCTGATCGCCGACGATTCCTGCCCAACTGACACGATCTCGGTAGCCTTCCTTGTGGGAACCGCTCCGCAAAGCACCTGCTCTCACATGGGAGAGAACTCTCAGTCACTAGGCAGTAAGATCTTCGCGTTCTTCGGAGGGAAGTCGGACAAGTCAGCGGCAACTGCTCCGACCTCCGCTCCAACGTCTGCTCCGACCTCCACCCCAACGACTGCTCCGACTGACTCCCAACAGACAGAACCTGCCAAGCATCGCAACCTGCTACAGAAGCTCTTCGGCACAGGCAAGGACAAGCCCAAAGATCAGCCACAATAAGGATGGATGGATCGACGCCAGTGGGTGAATCGCGTCTACTCTCCTTGATTGTGCATCGCAACGATCCCTGCCCAGGAAGGATGTTCCTGGCCGTGACGACCTCGCCTTCCATGGCCTCGTACAGCATGCGTGCGGAGAGCATAGATCGGTTCTCACCCACGCATAGCCATCTTCCTTTGCCGGTGGAACCGTGGCAGATCGCCCTGGATGCAGTAGAAGGCTCCGACGGATGTTGAAGCCGAGCGGAGCCGCCTGGAATCCGGCGTCGAGCAGACAGCGAGCGATTGGGTGCTGATCGACTGGAGATCCGTTTACCGTGGTAATCAACATTCCGGCTCGGCCGCGTGACTCATCACCGGCTTCGCGCTGCACACTTGCTACGAGGAACTCTGCCAACGCTCCAGCTACACGCGAAAGCGCAGGCTCTGCTTCGGGCAGCATGACTGAAGGTTGGGATTACCACGTCGGAGATAAGCTGTGAGGGCTCCATCGACGAGCACGACACTCGCACCAACGCTGCGTGTGAGCGATGAGCCTGCTTCGGGCGGCGATGGCCAACGCAGGAGAGCTCCGTAGGGATTCGCCGGGTCGGTTGCTGCCAGCATCACGACCTCGCTCGCGTCGGTTTGCGTGCTGGTTCGGAGGGAGCGCAGAAGGTCTACAGCAGCAGGCATGGCGAATTGCGTCGCGCCGAGATCGGCGGCGAAGTAGCCTCGACGCACGCGACCGCTCTCCTCCAGAACCTTCATCACGTCGTAGATGGAGGAGAAGCCTCCGGGAAGGTTCTCTGCGTGCGCAGTCTCGCGGAAGACGAGACCATAACGCGTGAGCAACTGCTGTGCGATTGCGTAACTCCAGGATGTCTGGCGCGCTGGCGTGTTGCGCGTTGCATCGAGGCTCTCGAAGGCTGTGGTGTTGAGGCTCCATCTGCCTTGTGCGGTTGGAGACGTTGTTCGGCGACTGCGGAATCCGGTCTGGTTGTGGCTGCGACGCGTCTGCTTCGTGGTGCGACTGCTGCTGGAGGGTCTCTCGCAGTAGGCTCGGAGAGCGTGGAGAGCGTCGTTGGTGAGCCATCCGCGCCAGACGAGTGACCATAGTGCGTCGAGCGTCTCGCCTGGATATCCTCCGCCAATGCTGTCGTGCAGCGGCTGGAAGAACGATGCGCCGTTGCTGCGCAGGTAGTCGACAATTCCCTGCTGCCTGCTGTTAAGATTGCCGTTTGCGGAGGACGTTCGTGGTGGCCAAAGTAGAGGGAGCTTCTCGGCGAGGTAGAGACCAATGCGACCATCATGCTCACCGAGAGGATCGAAGCCGGTCCAGACGACTTCTCCTGCGGCAATGAGAGTGTCGAGATCTGCTGGTTTGTAGCCAACGATGCGCGCAGGAAGTATCTCGGTCTCGAGGATGCTGGCTGGAAACGGAGCTCCTTGCAGGTTCTCGATGGTGTCGAGCAGCGCTTCGCCATCGTAGATGTAGTTGGCAACGTAGCTGAAGAGGAGAGCTCCGGCGAAGGGAGAGGGTGTCCGCGAGTCGGCGATGTGGACGCGGATGGAGCGGCTCTGGATGGAGCGCAGCGTCTCCATCAGCGCGGGCATGTCGAAGACGTCGCAAAGGCACTCGCGATAGGCCTCGAGGAGCATGGGGAAGCTGGCGTAGCGCACGGCAACGCTGAGCAGATCGGAGGCTCGCTTGCGCTGCTGCCAGAGCGGCGTTCTGCCGTCGGCTCGGCGACGCGGAAGGAGGAGCGCGCGGGATGCTCTGCCTCGCGGAACTTGGCGGCGAACAGCGCGGTCCGAGCCGAGCTGCTGCATGATGAGCTCGGATGCTCGCGCAGGTGCCATGAGGAGGAAGTCGGTGTCGGGCGGAGCATCGGCCTCGGGGAAGCGGAGGACGAAGCCGTCTTCACTCCACATGGTCTCGACGTCGAGACCAGCAGCCTTGATGCGGGCTGCTGCAGCCATTGCCCAGGGAGCGTGGACGCGGCTACCGAGGTGAGTGAGGACGCAGACGCGCCAATCACCGAGCTCGTCGCGGACACGCTCGATGACGATGGTGCGGTCGTCGGGAACCTCGTGCGTGGCGAGCTCCTGGTCGGCGAGATAGTGGAGGACGTTCTCGGCGGCTTGCTGGTCGAGGTCGTGCTCGCGGGTGAGCCTGGCGACAAGGGCGGAGTAAAACCAGG
>DHWW01000074.1:3499-4245 GCA_002413385.1 Granulicella sp. UBA5172 | reverse complement strand
AGTTATCTAGGACAGCCCCTACTTCTAAGTCCGCCCCACCGCGCTAAACTATCCTCATGTCTACCCTCGCAACCATTCCGCTTACCACCATCTCCGGCTCTCCCGCCACCCTCGCCGACTACGCCGGCCACGTCCTCCTCATCGTCAACGTCGCCTCCAAGTGCGGCCTCACCCCGCAGTACACCGCCCTCGAATCCCTCTACCAGACCTACAAGGATCGCGGCCTCATCGTCCTCGGCTTCCCCGCCAACGACTTCGCCGGACAGGAGCCCGGCACCGATCAGGAGATCGCCAAATTCTGCTCCACCGACTACCCCGTCACCTTCCCCCTCTTCTCCAAAATTCCCGTCACCGGCCCCGCCAAGCACCCCCTCTACGCCGCCCTCATCGCCGCCGCACCCGAGCACATCCCCCACGGCCTCTGGCGCGAAAAGCTCACCAGCTACTCCGCCAAGAACGGCTTCCCCCCACCCAGCGCCCTCCCCGAACTCCTCTGGAACTTCGAGAAATTCCTCGTCGGCCGCGACGGCACCGTCCTCGCCCGCTTCGCCCCCGACACTCCTCCCGACGACCCCAAGATCATCGCCGCCCTCGAACAAGCCCTTCAGAATTAGTTGCCCTTGCTGTTGCTCTTCCGTATTAGCAGGGGGCTTTAGCCCCCTGAACCCCTCCCCCAAAGAAAAAACGGGCTTTAGCTCTGGCCTCTCTGTTGCCCTTGCTTTGGCCCTTTTTGTTTGTCATCCCGT
>DHWW01000074.1:0-3396 GCA_002413385.1 Granulicella sp. UBA5172 | reverse complement strand
CCCACTAGCTACAATTGAAGTAGAGCCCTAAAACCATCCAACATCTCAACTCTCTGCCGGTTTCGCGAAGCCCCTCGCCGTCCGCGCAGGACCTAACTCCAATGTTTTGAATATTTTGCTCGTAAGCTCTTTAAATAGAACAATATACAGCCAATGGCACACAAGTCTGCCGCTAACTCCCCTGAATAGAATACTTTGGGGTGAAAAGTATGGGGGGGGAGGGAGGGGGTACGCCCCTCCCTCCTCTCCCATGCGTCTTGTAGCGTCCCATGCACGTATCCTCTATACACCTGCATTTCACCCGTCCAGAGAGGCTCTCATCACGATGCTCCGCAAGCCGTTGCTCCTCGCCGCCGCGATCACCCTCACGCTCCCCGCCTTCAGCCAGACCCCCATCCGCATCACCGCGGACCTCACCGAGGCGCCCCGCAAGCTCTACCACGCCGAGATCGATCTGCCCGTAAAGCCCGGCCCCGCCACCTTCATCACCCCGGAGTGGATTCCCGGCAACCACCGCCCGACGGGTCCTGTCGCGGACATCACCGGAATCGTCTTCACCGCCAACGGCAAGCCTCTCTACTGGCGTCGCGACGACCAGAACCTCTACGAGTACCACGTCGAAGTCCCCAAGGGCGTCACCACCCTCCACGCCCATCTCGACTGCATCGTCACCTCCCGCGCCGACGACAAGATCGCCGTCCTCGAGTGGGAGAAGCTCCTGCTCTATCCCGCCAACATCCCCGTCCGCGACATCGCCATCCAGCCCAGCTTGACCGTTCCCGCCGGCTGGGGCATCGGCACCGCCCTCACCCCCGTCGGCTCCTACGACCCCAACGCAAAAGTTGGAGGAACCACCGAATACGAACCCACCAACGTCGAGCAACTCCAAGACTCGCCCGTCATCGCCGGCGAATACTTCCACGAGTTCGCCCTCGCTCCCGAAGTCACGCCACAGCACTTCATCGACGTCGTCTCCGATGAGCCCAAAGACTCCAACCTCCGCCCCGAACTCCTCAACGAGATCTCCAACCTCGTCCGCGAAACCGGAGCTGCCTACGACTCGCGTCACTACCACGTCTACCACTTCCTCCTCACCCTCTCCGACATCACCGGCGGCGAAGGCCTCGAGCACGGCCAGTCTTCCGACAACGGCGTTGGCGAGAAGTCCTTCGCCACCCAGAAGAGACAGCTAGGCGATGCTGACCTCCTCTCCCACGAGTTCACCCACTCCTGGAACGGCAAGTATCGTCGCCCCTACAACCTCTACCAGACCGACTTCGCCACCATGCAGCAAGGCTCGCTCCTCTGGGTCTACGAGGGCATGACGCAGTATCTCGGCAACGTCCTCGCCGCGCGCTCCGGCCTCAAGTCGCAGGCCGCGTATCGCGATCTGCTCGCCGCCTCCGCAGCGCAGCTCGACTACAAGTCCGGCCGCGAATGGCGTCCCACCGAAGACACCGCCAGCGCCGCCAGCATCCTCCGCAGCGACGGCCCAGCATGGTCCAACTGGCGTCGCGGCCAGGACTACTACCAGGAAGGCGAGCTCTTCTGGCTCGACGCCGACACCAGGATCCGTGAGCTCACCAACGACCAGAAGTCCCTCACCGACTTCCTCCACATCTTCCTCGGCAAGGGAGGCAGCACTGGCCCGCTCATCGTCCCCTACAACCGCGACGAGCTGGTCCTCGACCTCAACGACGTCGTCAAGTACGACTGGGCAACGTTCCTCCACGACCGCATCGACCGCATCAACCCCCACGCCGACCTCGACGGCATCACCCGCGGTGGCTACAAGCTCGTCTACGAAGACCATCCCTCCGACTCGCTCTCCATGCTCATGAAGGCAGGTGGTCGGCGCGGCGGAGGTGGCCCCAACGTCTGGTACTCCCTCGGCCTGCAACTCGGCGCCGACGGCAGCATCCGCGACGTTCGCTGGGGAAGTCCCGCAGAACAAGGCCAAGCTGGCTCCCGGCCAGAAGCTCATCGCCGTCAACGGCAAGGTCTTCTCCGCCGATGACCTCACCGACGCCATCGCCGACGCCAAGACCGGCGGCCCGACCAGCAAGGAACCCATCCACTTCCTCATGCAGTCCGAGGAATACATCACTCCCCTATCCATCGACTACCACGATGGCATGCGCTACCCCGCGATGGTCCGCGTCGAAGGCACCAAGGACTACCTCGACGAGATCACCACACCCCTAACCAAACCCCCAACCCCACCCACTCCAGCCACCACCAAGTAGCCACCACCAAAGGGCGCGAACGCCCCAACGTTCGAGCCCTTCTCACCTCAGCACAGGAGTCCTCGATGCATCGATCCCTCTGGTTAGCCACTCTCCTTGCGTGCGCCTCGTGCGTCAGCGCCCAGACCGCACCCACCTACACCGGCAATCCTGGCGACTACATCGCCCACGACTTCCACTTCGGCTCGGGCGAATCCCTCCCCGACCTCAAGCTCCACTACCTCACCCTCGGCACCCCCCACCGCGACGCCCACGGCCACGTCGACAACGCCGTTTTCCTCCTCCACGGCACCGGCGGCGACGCCCACACCCTCTTCAACCCCCTCTTCTCCACCGTCCTCTTCGGCCCTGAGCAGCCCCTCGACATCCACAAGTACTTCCTCATCTTCCCCGCCGATATCGGCCAGGGCGCATCCTCCAAACCCTCCGACGGCCTCCGCATGAAGTTCCCCCACTACGACTACGACGACATGGTGCGCTCGCAGCACCAGATGCTCCTCGACGGCCTCCACGTTGACCACCTCCGCCTCATCCTCGGCACCTCCATGGGCTGCATGCAGAGCTTCGTCTGGGGAGAAACCTACCCCGGCTTCGCCGACGCACTCATGCCCCTCGCCTGTCTCCCCGTCCAACTCGCCGGCCGCAATCGCATGATGCGCTACATGGCCATCGAGAACATCGAGAAAGATCCCGCCTGGAAGAATGGCAACTACACCACCGAGCCTCAGGAAGGCCTCCGCACCGCCAACGAAATGCTCCTCATCATGGGTTCCGCGCCCCTCGTCATGCAGAAGGAAGAACCCACCCGCGCCGCCGCCGAAGCCTACGTCGACAAGTACCTCGCCCACACCACTGCCTCTACCGACGCCAATAACCTCATCTATTACGTCGACGCTTCGCGCAACTACGATCCCAGCCAGCACCTCGACCGCATCAAGGTTCCCGTCATGTGGATCAATTCCGCCGATGACTTCATCAACCCACCCGAACTAGG
Source organism: Granulicella sp. UBA5172 (assembly GCA_002413385.1). Taxonomy (GTDB): domain Bacteria; phylum Acidobacteriota; class Terriglobia; order Terriglobales; family Acidobacteriaceae; genus Granulicella. The sequence continues at coordinate 156 of DHWW01000074.1, read as the reverse complement.
CATCGCCGAAAAGATGGTCCACACCATGCCCCACGCGCAGTTCGTCCTCCTCCCCATCACCGACAAAACCCACGGCCACGGCACCCACACCATCGCCTCCATCTGGCAAAACTACCTCATCCAACTCCTCAACGAATCCGCCCCAAAACCCTAGAG
>DHWW01000069.1 GCA_002413385.1 Granulicella sp. UBA5172 | reverse complement strand
CCGGTTGGCGGGAAGCGGAACAGGACGACGAAAGCGGCGGAGAAGACGAGTACCACAGCAAGTTTTCATTGAGGCTCCAGTTATATCTACGATATATCGTCGGTATAAGTACAAGCCTAGACTACTCTTGTAATCTGCCAAAACGCGGCTATTTACAGGCCTAAATCGTCTCAGTGCTGCCCGACGTAAACAGTTCTGGTGTCATCCTCCAGGGTGCCGTCATCGTCACCTTCGACCAGGCGATCGACGTAGCAACCTACCAGGAGTCCTCGTTCCTCTTGAGCGTCCCGCCTGAGCAGGGATCGATTGATCCCACCGGCCAGCTTGGCCTGGTCAGCCCCGTGAGCGGCACAGACTACGTGGATGGCACTTTCAGCTTCTCCCAGAACGGCTCTGGCGCGACCATCGCGACCTTCAGGCCTTCCCGGACACTTCGTCCCAACGTCACCTACACGGTCCTGATCTCGACCGATGTGACGGCCCTCGACGGCACGACCCTATCTACCAACTACACGTGGAAGTTCACGACCGGCATCCTCAACCTGACTACGCCGCTTCGTCAGAACCCGCTGCCTTCCCAGGTCGGCCGCATTCAGCCCAAGGACCTGATTGTCACTCCCCGCAGCTCGATCAACAACGACCTCCACCAGATCGAGATCAAGCTCGGCATCACTCAGTTCGACATTCACATCACCTATTTACTAGGTGATTCTCCTCTCGCGCGAAGACGCCGAGTTCAGATTCACTACTGGAGATAGCCACCCCGGACATTGCTTCATTCAGTGTCCACGCGGCTTTCGGCTAGTTCCAAGCCGGGTCCTGACGTTGGCTCTTGAGCTGGAGAGTCTTTTCAGGCTTGGAAGACGGACTCTGGTCCCTGCCGAGTATTGAGATCTACTGCCGGATCTGCACGGTGCAAATGCTGTGTGCCACTGTGATGATGAGGCTGCAATGCGGGTATGTCTGCAGGGGATGTTGGCATTTCGTCCGACGGAAATTCCTCCGAAATTGAAAGAGATTTGCTGAGATGTTCGATAGCAGCTTCATCCATCCCCGCGAACGTCTCCTTGGCGAAGGCGGTATCGTAGGTCTTCAACACCTGAAAAACGTCTAAACCCGCCTTCTTCTCCAAATACAGCTCTTGACTTGGCATCGTGAGGCACCTCCCTGGAGCCGTGGACTAGCTCCAGGGTAAATCCATGCGAAGAGCGTGTCCAGGCTTGAGTTTGTTCAATCAGTTTTGGGCTACCATCACATGACAGCAGGGTGGGAGCCAATCCGTCCGCTGGTTAGTGATGCATGGAATCTGGGGCCAATCTGGGGCAATAGCGATTTACTACCGTTCCCTAGATGGCTTTATGCAGTGTTAACGCTACGTGTAAGTCATTGAAAATAAGAGCAATAAAATCTTCACACGGTGGAAGTCGACTCAGCCGACTTGAGTTTGATGGCGAAGCGCACGTTCAGGACGTTGCGCTCCCCCGCAACCAATCAAATCAACGACTTAGAGATGATTGGTTCCCCTCAGCAAGTCCCCATTGTCCCCCATTCGAGGAATGACCCACATCTAGCGTTTCGCTAGTGCGTGACTGCTGCGTTCGCAACCTCCCTTTGCGACTGCATGGTTTCGCCAAAGACCAGTCCAACAACCTGACTGTTGGCTTTTCTTTTCGTATCTGTCATCGCGCGTCCATAGACATTCATCGTTGTCTGGATCGAAGCGTGACGCATCAGTTCCTGTTGCACTTTCATCGGAGCGCCGGTCTCATCGAGCCAGGAACGATAGGTGTGGCGGAACGTATGCCACCCGATACCCTCTCCCAAACCCATGAGCTTAGCGATCCGCACAAGCTGGCGCTTCTGCAAGCTCTCCTGGTGGTAGGGCTTCCCTGTCTGGGGATTGGCGAATACCCAATCCTCATCTTGAGGAAAGCAAGTGAAGGACCGCCACTTGATGAGCAGTTCCTCCAGCCGTTCGTCGAGCGGAACGAAGTCCTTCGAGTATTCCGTCTTCGTCGCAGCGACCCTTCCGCCAACAAAGCTGCGCTGAACCATAAAGGTGTGAGTTCTAAAGTCGAAGTCACCCCATTGCAAGCCCAAGATTTCGCTGATGCGAAGTCCCGTGCATTGCGCCACCATGACCATCGTGCGGTAAGGCTCCTGGAGATGCGTGAGCATCTCGAAGAACTGTCCCACTTCGAGGATCTGTGGCCGCTTCAGCCGCTTGCTTGCGTCCTTGACGCGCACCAGAGCGACGGGGTTCTTGCCGATCTCAATCACACCCCAGCGTTCCGCGCACTTCAGGACGACGTGCATCAGGCCCCGTATATGAGTCTTCGACTTTGGAGCGAGCGGCAGATCGCGCAGCCACTGCTCCATTGCCATCGGCTTCATCTTGTCTACGGGGTGTTCACTCCACCGTGGCCGGATATGCTTCCGAATGTTCGACAGGTGCGACTTCCGTGTGGAATATCGATCTGAAAGCTCATGCTCGATATACCTATCGAGCAGAGCCCCGAACGTAGGAGCTTCAACCTCCGCGCGTGGTGATTCTTCGTTGAGCTGCATAAGAAGCGCTTGCGTTGCGCGACGTGCATCGGCCTCGATTGGGTACAGGTCACGATCCCCAAGGATCACGCTCTGCCTCATCCGCTTGCCTTCCGGGTTGGTCTCGTAATAACGAAACTCCCACACGTCGGAACTCCGTTCGCGCTTCCGTAGCCGCAGACTGCCGTATTGAAATCGTGTCCGAACAAACATGGATTGCCTCCTGTTAGTTGCGGGCACGAGTGGTACTTAAAGCGTAGCCCTGTGCGGGGCTGGAGTCGAGTGCGGAGACAAACGAGATGCCAGCCTCCAGGTCAGAGGCATGAAATCGCCAGAGCTTTCCGATTCGATAGCCTGTGACGTTTCCCAGGCGGGCGAGGCGTTGAAGGGTCTTGGGATGGATGCGCAGGATAGCGGCGGCTTGATCGCTATCCAGGAACGGCTCGGACAAGAATTTGAGATCGGACATGACTCGTATGCCTCCTGAACACACAATGAAACTGTGCGTCAGATTTGTCTATAGGCCTACAGGCACGTTGCGGCAGAGGTCTTAAGGACTCTGAGGTCTTTATTGTCGCTACAGTGTCTTCTAAGGAACTCCAGGGAACTGTAGCGACACGATTGGCCTGTGGAAAACCAGCAAAATAGTTCGAGCTCGCCTCTCTGAGACACCGTCTGAGCAACCACCCCGAGCTAGAGTGCGCTTGACGCACGTATGCGTCTTCGGTGTTCTGGCTTTGGAAAGCGAACCGATTGGTCCACGGCTTTAAGGAAGCCAGAGTCCATCTCAGAAGATCTTTCGTTCAAGAAGACGCCCTTCCAGAGATGACTCGGACACACTTAAAGATCGGCCACAACATCGGCCAGTATCAAGCCATCAATAGCGTAGAATCAATGAATAATTGGGTTTTACGAATACGATCTTCGGCCAATTTGATGCCCCATGACAACTATCGAGTCTCCAAGTCGAATTGAACCCGCGCTGATAGACGAGCCATCTTCGGCTATCGCGGATGTTGTTGCAGACCTAACCGGGGCCGTGTCGATATTAGGCAAGTTGCTTCATCCGCTCACAGCTGCGAACTTGGCTGATGCCGTTCGCATCATGAATACCTATTACAGCAACCTGATCGAAGGGCATAATACCCGGCCCCGGGACATTGAACGCGCTCTGTCGGGAGAGTTGGACCAAAATGAGGAGCGGCGCAATCTTCAGATTGAAGCAGCGGCGCATGTCCGAGTCCAGAGCGCGATCGATCAGATGTACCTCCAGGGAACATTGCCGTCCGCGACATCCTCTGAATTCATCCGGTGGATTCATCATGAGTTTTATCAAGATGCCCCTCCGGCAATGCTCCTTCTCAAGAATGAATCTCGCGAGACCATCATGGAACCCGGCCAGTGGCGTTTCAGACCTGAACACGATAACGCTGTCGGTCGTCACCTCCCGCCATCAAGCGAACGTGTGGCGGATTTCATGAGGTATTTTGAACAGCGCTATGATTTGTCTGCGCTCGGGACGGCCAGCCGGATCATGGCGATCCCGGCGGCACATCATCGGCTGAACTACATCCACCCATTCCCAGATGGAAATGGCAGAGTAAGCCGTTTGATGAGTCATGCTATGGCTCATCAAACCGGCGTCGGAGCGCATGGCCTGTGGTCGATCTCGCGAGGTCTCGCACGAGGCCTTGAGAGCCGAGGCGAGTACAAGCGCATGATGGATATGGCCGACATGCCACGGCAGGGCGACCTGGATGGAAGAGGAAATCTTTCACTGCGCGCACTGAAAGAATATGTGCTGTGGTTCCTGAAAGTCTGCTTAGATCAGGTTCAATTCATGTCGGGACTATTCGACCTGAATGAACTGAAGCAAAGACTTCGCACTCTTGTGGAGAGAAGCAACAGTCTGAAACCGCAAGCTGCGACCCTGTTGGAAGAAGCGCTTATGCGCGGCGAGTTCGAAAGAGGCGAGATTGTCCGTATCACGGGACTTCCTGAGCGGACTGCTCGTCGTGTGCTTGCCGACGTGACAGAGCTAGGCTTGCTTGCATCCACAACGCCCAAGGGACCCGTATCACTTCGTTTCCCGGAGAGCGCCTTGGAAGAACTATTTCCGAGACTATATCCCCAGGTTTGACGTGATTCGCTACCGTCCGTTGCAGATTCCCCAACAGCACTTGAGCATTTTTTCCTAATTGACGGACAGGCTTGGCATCGCGGAACTCATAGCTTTCAAGAAGCACGGACAACCGGTTCATGTCGCCTTGGGTCATTCAAAGGAAATGCACGAACCATTACATCGGACTCCAGGTCACAGGCATGGAATCTCCATAGCTTGCCGATACGATAGGCCGTTATACGACCTCTACGTGCGAGTCGCTGCAAAGTCTTCGGATGAATGCCAAGCATCGCCGCAGCTTGGTCGCTATTCAAAAACGGCTCAACGGAGAGATGGAGATTTGCCATAGCTCAAGTGCCTCCTACTTACACAATGCAGCGAACTACATCTGCTGTCCAGAGGGCCAATAGCCTCATCGCATACGGCTCCGCTGCACAGGCTTGCACATGGATGTGCAGCATTGCGCAGCGCCACATGAAAATAATTTTGCGCACACTTGATTCCGCATCGACCAGACGGCAGCTCACAATCCCAATGAGAATCCTTGGTCGGGAGCGGTCTCCTGCCTCATTTCAGGTGGACGTACGTTTTGGGTGAGCGAATGACCAAAATCGCGCTCAGGAGAGCATTCCATCTGCGCTATCTCTCGGGACAACTCCATAGCAGAGCCTTCCGGCTGCATCATGGTTTCCAGCCACGATGACTATTTTCATGGATGGACGTGCGCGCTTATGCCTGTAGGCAGGAGGCCCAGGGTGGGAAAGGCGGGCAAAACGAGCTACGGAGCAAGACCTCTTGCAGAGTTACGCTTCCGACTAAGGGATTTAGAGTAGCCGAAAATCCAACGCTACCCGGTCGGAAGATGACTCTCCAAGGCCTGACATCCGTGCGAACTCACCCCAGTTCGCCAGCGCATTTCGTACATTGGAGAGCAAGTCTTGAGGACGGCGCACACCAAAGCGATTCGCTTCCACCAGCAGATCGTCGCGGGTGATCTCGCTGAACTTTCCGTTGACGCTCATCAAATGCTGATACGTCCATTCACCCACCGGATTGTAGGCATGGGTCACGTCATAGGCGGGAGCGAGCTTCCACTCACTGTTTTGTTTGAGGCGAAAGCTGAAGTTTTTTGTATGGTCGTCACAGTTCCGCGCCATGACATTGAACGCCATGCGGAGGAAGGCTTGACTGAGAGCATCATCATCAAGGCCCAGCTTTGCAATCGTCATGAATAGCTGAGCGTAAGCATTCGTTCCACGCTGCCTGAAATCGAGATGGTTCATCGCACAGAGCGTCTGAAGATGATGCTTCCGTGTCTCGCCCTCGACCACATCCCGGTCGAAGCGCTTCGTCATAAAGTGGGCACGGTTGTTCTCCTCAAGCAGTCGACATGGAGACATTTCAATGCCAGCGGCACCCGCCATCAGCGAGTACGCAAATTCAATCCGTCCATAATCGGCACCCGTTCCCAGTTCCATGTCCTTGCCTACGCCGTCGAATTTGAGAAGCCAGTGCTCGAAACCCGGTGCGACCTCAAACTGCCCGCTGCGAACTTCATCAGTCGCTGGATTCCAGGCGATTACAGCTTTAGCGCGCGCTCCTCCTGCCGACGTTCCTACCTTGATGATGTTCGCGAGTGCCGCCTCCGCTTCACGGTCCACTGCGAGCTTCCCGTGTACCAGCTTGCGGGCTTCCTCCACCAGTGACTTCATCGCGATTGGTGCAGCGCTCTCATTGCGTGAGCCACGCGCTGGTCGAAACTCCAGCGCACCCATGCCACGCTTACCCATGTAGGCCAAGCGATCCAGCATAGTGATAGAACTTTTTTCAACGCCATGCAGAGCCATCCAGGCATTGATGAGCGCGTTGCCGAAGTCATCTGGCAACGCGTCCGCGAGCATTGCTGGCAGTCCGTGAAACGTCGCTTGAGGGAGACTCGGGAAGACGAAAACGGGACGCTGATCTTCAAGCGCCAAGGTGAGCGGAGCCAATTCCACCCCAGCTCGCTTCCAAGCGGAGCTGTACTGGAAGGCATAACATCCGAGTTGCAAATCAGACGCGACTGCCCCGACCTGTTTTCCCCAGACGAGCACCTCGATTGCTTGAATCGGTTTCATTGAGTTGCCTTTCGCGATTGCCGAACACGCCGTCTCACTTTGGCATGACGAAGGAGCGCAAGAGGACTGACCGTTGCTTCAGGTGCAAGCATCTTGATCCCGTCGAGAGAGTCCAATGCCTTCAGAACGCGCAACAGCGTTTCCACCGTAGAACCTCGTCCCGCCTCTAAGTTTCGTAGTGCTTTTTCAGAGATGCCAGCCTTTTCAGCCGTGCTACGCTGATCCAGATTCTTAGATAGGCGCAAGCTCTGAATCTGCTCGCCGAGTATGACCTGAAGCTCAAGTGGCGTGTTGAAGGTTATATCAACCATAGCGGCACATTCATACCTCTTATGATGATTTTACCTTATAAACGGTAAAAGAATGCCGTTTATGTAATATTATCATTGATGATGCCTTCCGCCGGTTCGCCTGCAAGCGCAACATACTGATAAATATACATTTGCAGATATTTTAAGCGTTGCAAGTGCCGGTTCGAGCGCCGGTTGCAACAAACCTGACCCAACAACTGGAAGAGTAGCCGTCACAGCCCCAATCCCATGCCCTGTTCCAAGCCGCTCTCGCGCGTATGCGCAGGCTGCTCGATTGACTGCTTTGGCATCATCTCAACGCCATGCTCCGGCGACGGCTGCTTTGCCTGTGAAATCTCCTTTGCCAGTTCTATAGCCGATGGACGAGCCATCGAAACACCCAGCGACTCGCTTACGGCGCAAGATCGTTCCGG
>DHWW01000288.1 GCA_002413385.1 Granulicella sp. UBA5172 | reverse complement strand
CGATAGCTCTCACCATCGCGCGCGATCCAGTAGAAGTTATCGGCTACAAGTGCGCCCTTCTCATCACGCATTTCTAGCCGGACGAAGACGAGAGGATTCTTCTGAGTGAGGGATGGAATGGGCAGGTGCAGCACGGGTGTAACGGCATTCGCGTCAGCCGGCACGGTGACGTCCTCGGCATCTAAAGTTACATTGGCTGGTGAAACGATCCTGGCCGTGATGCGGAGATCTTTCTGTTGCTTCAGCGTTGTGTTGACAGCCGCAACCTCATAGTCAGAAAGGTCCATCTGTACATGAAGCGGAGCGTTGGCCTTCTTAATGCCATAGAAGGACGCCTGCGTGTCATAGTCCGAGCTGTACATCTGCCACATCGTGCTCGGCCATGCAGGCTGAGTCATCCAAATCATGCGGCCGCTATTCGGCGACCATAGGTGGGCATACATGCCTTCAAAGATGGCCTGGTAATCGACATAATTGAATAGCTGAATGCGACGTTCAAATTCAGACAGAGAGGTTGACGGCCCAAGCTGTAGATCAACTTCACGCATCAGTTCGTGGGTATCACCCCCGTTGCTCCGGTGCCAGTCGTGGTAGGCCCAGGCGTCGCTCAAAGGCCACCGATCCGCTGGCGCGACCGTGTGTTCGAATGCTTCTCGCGTAGGGAAAGAAGAAATCCCGAGTTCCACGGAAAAGCCGCGATTCAACTTACTGAAATAGAGCGAAGGTTCGCGCCACTTGTAAGGACCGCTGGGACGCAGGTCAACCTGATTCGAGCTCGGAGAGTAGAAGCGTGTACCGTCTTCCTTCCGAAACATATCGATCATCATGTCATTGAGCGCAGGCGGGGGAACGCCTTCGTTGCGTCCGCACCAGACCACGATGGAAGGATGATTGCGATAGCGACGAACGACGTCGCGGGCATTGTCGACAAATAGGGTTGGATCGTCCGGTTCTGCATCGGTATTTTCTGTAGTCGCCCAGAAGTCGTTCCAGACCATCATGCCGTACTCGTCGGCAAGCTGATAAAAGGTCTCCTCCGTGTTCTGGCCCACCCAGTTGCGGATCATGTTAAGGTTGGCTTCGCGATGCAGCCGAAAGTACGGTTCAAGATGTTCTCGGCTGACTCGCTTCCTCGAGTCGTCCATTCCCCAGTTGCCGCCGCGCACCGCAATCCGGACGCCGTTCACCTTAATAACAAGGTCCGTTAATCCATTCTCATTGCTCACAGGACGAATCGCTGAAGTCCCCTCCGCCCGAGGATCGATCGTGGAAGCCCATCCATCCGCCGTTTGCCGCATGTCTGCGTGATGGACGTCCACCGCGTCATAGCCTTTACCGAGGGTCTCGTCCGGAACGGCTTCCACTCGCTGCACCCGTCCTGCATGGTCGAAGAGAGAAAGTTCATACGTCACTTCTCGAACACCGAAGGTGGTCTCGCGTTCGTCGGAGATGGCGCCGCTGGCGGCCAGCAATTGAAGCTTCAAATGGTAAAGCTCAGGCGCGCCATAGCCATTCGGCCACCAAAGACGCGGATGAGAGAGATGCAGGGTCGCAAAGTCTCGCGGCAGCAGATTGAGGACCGTATCTCCGGGCGGAACCGTAGCAGGCATTCGTATACGAACACCCTCAAATGCGGCAGAAACGATCACATGCATCGATGCGGTGGAGGAGTTATGTACCGGCAGATGCAGTTCTACATCAGCGGAGGACCTATCTGGCAGCGGCAGCCGTGTGATGACTTGCGGGTCGCCGAGCGTCACCGCGCCAGACTCCGTCAGGCTTACGCCTTGCCACAAACCAGTGTCGCGATCACGAATGGCCGGTATCCAGTCCCAGCCTTCCGTACAGACAAAGGTTGGGCCATCGATCGTCAGGGACCCACCGTCCGGGCCCGGGCCGCCTTTGATCGACTGCTCCTGGGGTATGCCAGGATGCGGAGGTGGCGAAACACGAACAGCAAGCGCGTTCACGACGTTCGGCCGCAGAACATGCGTCACGTCAAAATCCCCGCGCCGAAAAGCCCCGCGGATTTGTCCCAGTCGCTGGCCGTTCAACCACACCTCAGCGGCATAGTTTATCCCGGCAAAATGGAGCGTCCGTCGCCGCCCGATGCCGTCAGTCTTCGGCGTGGGAAACTCTACGCGATACCAATAGTCATGTTCGTTGAGCGACTCCGGAATGGCCAGGTTATTCAAGCCGAAATCCGAATCGGGGTAGATGCCCCGATCGATCATCGTCGTCAACACAGTGCCCGGAACCGTGGCCACAAGCCATGCGGAATCGTTGTAACCGGGCATCGAGACCTGCGCACCGGCCGTCGGCGCAATGGCCGCCGATCCTACGTTAGACAACAGACGCCAGTTGGCCGCAATATCCCACGAGTCATTGCCATTCTCACGAAGCGCAGGACCCGCCGGCGGCAGCGGCTTTGCCCTCGGCTGCTCCGGAGCTGCGCCATGCGGCATCTCGTCAGGATCCTGTGGCTCACGGAGACCGATCCCCTGTTTCACCTGGATGCTCCACGGTTTGGCATTTTCTTCCCGTGTTTGCGCATTGAAGTTTGGAGGGTTCGCGAACATCTGGGCAACATCCGCGGCAGCCATCGAGCCCGAGCTCACAGAAAACCCACCGACTTCCCCACTGAAGCGGTCCATCGTGCTCGAAGGCGGATCCGGGGCCAACTGGAGTTCGGGGCTGATATCACCCCGCGCCGAAGATCCCGACGAGGCCAGTACACCATCTACATACAAGCTGGCATCTTTCCCATCGTCCGTTACGGCAATCAAGTGCCACACGGCGGGCGGCAAAGAGGAGGACGCCATCAGCGAAGAGCTCGCTGAGAAACGCATACCGGGGTGACCGCTCCGCACTTCAAAGTAGCGGGAATATGAGGAGCTAGGATCTCCGGTACCGGCGATCAGAAAATCTGAGCTAGGGTTGTCCGTACGGAACCAGACCTGCTCGCTCCAATTGCGCGCATTGGCGACAGACTCTGGGAGGGACTTCTTCAACGATGGCCCACCCCCAATCAGATGGGCAAGATACGGACCTGCCTGGTCCACTACCTGCCCCGCAAAGCAGGACGGCAACAGCCATGCTAATGAGATGCCGAGTATTGCGCGCCTAAACGCACGTGAGTGGAAGGTCCTTAATGAACGGGTACTAATCCACGTCATGGCACAAAGTGTCAGGTCTAAGCGTTTCAATACTGGCTCCCTCAAAACAGGACAAGCCTAGGAGACACTCTGATCGAAATCTACGTTTGGCAGGATTGGATGCCAGGTTAGGGCAGTTCCCAGCGGGGCCTAACCTTGTGCGTTTGCAAGTTGTTTGGGCTCATCCGCACATTTGGTGAAAGTGGCCTTGTTAGCGGCAAACACCGCAAACCACCCCGCACGCCGTTCGGACCAGAAACCAGCGACCCGTAAGGCACCTGCAATCATCATGTCACCTTCCGTTCACGCCCAGTGTATGTTCGTTCTGATATAAAAGGGGCCAAAGGATTCGGCTATGGCCACTCAGCACCACTTGCTCGTCGAGCCAAACACCGGCGAACTCTCGTCGCCCGCTCTATCAGCGGAAGAGATACACCAGCACTTGGACATGCTACGAATATTTTCTTCCGATGCGACAATTTCATCATGAACTCTTGCGAATTCGGTTGCCATACTGTGGAGCGAACACTGGAATGGTCCGTATCTGTAATACCTTGCATCGATACAGGCCATGATTTGCCTAGATAATCTTTGATGCTCATTGTCGCGGGACTTGTAGCACCATTCGGAATCGTCACCGCAACCAGAGCTACTGCAGGCAAGGTGTTGATGCGGGCTTCTGCGGATCAAATTGATTCGGTATTCCTCCGAAGCAGAACCATGTGGAGTCGAAGTTCTTCCCATCTACAGTTACGAGCCGGAATCCCGAAAACGATCCGCCCAGAGGCATGCCTACAGCGCCTGTCACGACCTCCGTGAGCGGTCCATCTACGCCACCTGCGTTCCTGTGATAATGACCAGCAAAGACGTAGTTAACTCCTGCTTTCTCGAGTAAGTCGAGGTACTTCTGACGGGCGGGCTGAGGGATATTGAAGTAACCTTCGGCTTCATTGGGATCCTTCGTGAAATATGGGATGTGCTGAAACACTACGATCTGCTGGTTCGGATTCGACTTGGCGCTGGCCAGCACCTTGTCGAGCCACTGTTTCTGTTGCGTCGCCGCTTCCGGCTCGCCTTCAGGCGAGCGAATGAGGTTGGAATCGAGTACGATGCCAAAAAGATCGCCCTGCGAAAACGTGTAGTAGTCCGGGCCGAATGCAATACGGAATGCGTCAATCGTTCCAGGTGTCGGAACATTTCCCACATCGTGGTTTCCAGCTACGTTGTAGACCGGAATGGATGGGTCCAGTTTTTTCAGAATACGTTTATACTCCGCTATTTCAGCAGGATCTCCCGTCCGATTGACCAGGTCGCCGCAAATGATCACGAAGCGGGGATGGAGTCGATTAAGATTTGCTACTACAAATTCGAAATTGGCAGTTTCGTGCGCGAAGTTCTGATCTTTGGAGTACATGCCGAATTGTGGATCGGCGAGCACCGCGAAAAACCACGGCTGCTGACGTTCAGCCGTGGCTGGAAACAAGATCGCGAAGAAAAACAGGACTAGCAAGAAACGGCGCATCTAAAACTCCAATCGACCAACCAATTGCAATATTCGAGGATCGCCGGCGCTTGTGATCTTACCAAAGGTGGTCGGAGCACTGGCGTTGGCTCCGGGCTGGCTGAAATGCACGTGGTTTGTTGCATTGAACTCTTCCACCCGGAACTTAAGGTGAACCCTCTTAGTGAGAGGAAACATTCGTTGGAGACTGGCATCCACATTGAGATAATTGGGATTCCGCAACACATTCCGAGGCGAGTCTCCAAACGTGCCCAAAGCATTCACGGTAAAAGCAGAGGTATTGAAATACTCGCTGAGTTCCTGTGACCGCGAGCTAGGGGCCGTGAGGAACGGACTCACTCCCGGAGCGAGATCTGCCCGATCGAGATTCACGCCGCTCCGGGAGTTGTCCTGTCCGGAAGTCACTGTGAACGGCTGACCGTTAGCCCATGTGAGGATTCCACTGAGCCCCCATCCTCCCTCGATCGCGCGCACCCATCGCGGCGCGGACTTGAGCGTGGGCAGTTCGCCTACGCCAGAAAGGAAAAAAGCGTTGGGGACGTCTTCATTGGCAAGTCCATTGTTGAAGTTGGGGTCGAATGGATCGGGGTTGGTCAAGCTCAACTGCACATCGGTCGACTGGTTGTCGGTTGTCTTCGATCGCGTGTAGTTTGCCACAAGGGAAAAACCGTGGCTCATTCTCTTTTCCAGGGTCATCTGCAGGGCGTTGTAGTGGGAAAAGCCTGCGTTATTCATCTCGACCATGGACGCGTAGTTAGGATAGAGGGCTCTCCTATTGTTTGTATTCGAGACGGTTGCACCAGGTCCGTAGATCGCCGGGTTCTGCTCAGCATTGTCTTGCAGGTTGACCCCGCGATCGCCCACATACGCTGCGCGTAATAACAAGTTTGCAGCGAGTTGCTGCTCGATTGTGAGATTCATAGCCTGGACATAGCCGAGGTGCCAGTGCGGATTGAAGAATTGGTAGGTAATCGGCGTGACGAACGTTGTGGCCGCGGAAGGGTTGATGGGTGCAAACGGCGGGAAGGGATTCGTCTGTCCGGCGCTTCCGTAGGGATCCGAGAAGTTAACTCCGTTCAGCACGGCGCTCGGGCTGAATGGTGCGTTCTGCACGAAGTTGTTCCACAGCACCATGAAAGGCTCAATGTAGAACATGCCGATGCCGCCGCGCACCTCAGTCGGGTGAGAGCCCGCCCTGACCGAGTATGCCGCCCCGATGCGGGGAGAGAAGTTATCTATATTGCGATACATTCCCCCGGACGGAAATCCTGCGTCACCCGCGAAAAGCATTCCCGGAGGCGCAAGAGGAAACCGCGTCGACTGGGCACCGGCAACATAACCGCCGATCTGTCCCTTGACGGGATCGGTGTATGGAAAAAACGGCTCCCATCGCAACCCGAGGTTGAGATTCAGCTTCGAGGTAACACGCCATGCTTCCTGCGCAAATGCGGCAAACTGGTGGCCCCGCGTGTACTTCGCCTTGCCCGCTGTCTGGGTAAGAGTTTTGACGTCTCCCAATAGGAAGTCGGCCAATGCATTCCCGGTGGCATAGCCATTGAAGTTGTAGTTCGGTTCCTCCTCGTATCCAGTGGCGGAATCGAAGCGAAGGTACGGATCGTATTCCGCTCCGACAAAAAGTGAACTCTTGCCGTGAACATAGTTCATCAATTCGGAAGCATCGACAGCCTCCTGATACCATTTGCCCGGAGGCGACGATGTGCCGGTTCCCCAGCCGGAAAATCCGGTTACAGTGATTCCCGTTTCGCGATATCTCGCTACTGGCTCGGCAACGCCCGTGCTTCCGAAATCGTAGATGGAAAAGGGGGCGGCGGTGGTCTGGTTCGAATTCAGGACAAGCATGTCCACCACGAACGAGTTCGCGAGATGCGGGTTGATACTGAAGGTATCGCTGACCTTCCCCTCACTGGTGGTCTGAACCTGATTGAGTCCGTAGTTGAGCAGCGTGCCGCCGCCATTCCACCCCGCGGAAGTGTAATTCACAAAGAAAAGGCTTCCCATGATCTGATGGCGGCCCAGGGTGTAATCAAGCTTGCCCAGCCCTTCGTAGTTGCGGGTAATGCTGGGGCGTGAGTATCTCAGATTCCCGCTTGGATCGGAGGTGGTTGGAATGTCCGGGAGCATAGCCGCGCTGAGCGGATTGAATAGAGTCGGCGAGATAGTATTGGAGGGAAAGGGCAGCCCTGTAGCGGGGTTCTTGATTGTGATATTCGATGGGAAGATACCCTGCCGTTCCGCAGTCGTCGGGACGATAGCGAGACTGCCCTCGGTGACGTTGTTGATGGTGGTTCCCTGGAAGCTTGCGAAATAAAAGAGTTTATCTTTCAGAATGGGACCGCCGATGACGCCGCCGAATTGATTGCGCTTCAACACATCCTGCTTCGTGGCAAAATAATTGATTGCGTTCAGGTCTCCATTGCGCACATATTCGAACGCAGCGCCGTGGATCTGGTTGGTTCCGGATTTCGTAACGCTGTTGACGACGGCACCCCCCACGCCTCCGAAGCGAGCATCGAAGTTGTTGGTCTGGACGCTGAACTCAGCCAACGCGTCCGGATTGGGGAAAGTGGCATTCAGGTTGGAGATGAGGTCCTCGTGCGGTGCACCGTCCAGGTTATAGCCTACCTGGTCGCCGTAAGTGCCGTTGACCGAGTAGGCGACTTCGTTGCCGCTGTTGGCATAGCTATCGTTATATTCACCGGGGCTGGACACCACGCCAGGCGCCATCGTGACCAGCGTGGCCGCGTTCCTGCCGTTCAGTGGGAGATTTTCCAGGTACGCCTTCCCGACAATCTGGTGCAGCGTACTGGATTCGGTGTCGATCATCTCCGCGTTGGAATTGACGACCACTTCGGTCACGGCCGATTGCACGCCCAGCCGCACATTCACAGTAGCTGGCGCATTGACATTAAGTGTGATTCCGATTTGCTGGTACTTGTTGAACCCTGGGGCAGAAACATTCAACTTATAGGAACCAGGCTGCAAGAAACTGAACAGGAATCTCCCCTGTGCGTCGGAGGTAGTCTCCTGCGTGACTTGGGTGCCAGCATTGACGATCTGAACCGCAGCCGAGGGAACGACGGCGCCGGTCGGATCACTTACCAATCCGGTCAACGTCGCCGTAGCCACTATCTGGGCCGGCAGAACGGACGGCACAAGCCGGCCCAAAGCGATCAAAATGGCGAAAGTGATTGTCGCAAGGTGCCCGTGCGAGATTTGAATCAAAAAGCGATGACCTCGAACGCCGAGACGGTTTCGATGCTTGCGAAGTGCCCCGTAAGTTTCGCCTATGATTCTTGACGGGAAATGGGCTGGTACAGATGTCGTCGCTGCTGCTAAGTAGTCATATCGCTTCACGTCCTGCATTGTATCGTCCTCCTAAATGTGTCTTTCCTGCTGCTTCATTCCGACCACCGGCGTTCTAGCTTGAACAATCGATGACCCTTCCGTCTCACGTAATCCATCGCGCTGTACTTAGGCGCAAACCTTGCAATATCCAGTTACTCGCTTTGACCTCTGATTGCCCTTTGCCCAGCGGCCTGTAGCACATCCATCTCCGGCAAGTTCCATCCCCTCAAGGTAAAATGCAAGGCGCCTGCTCCGGCAGAGGCGGGCGGTACATGAACGACAATCGTGCGCTCTTCTCCTGGTAAGAGAGATATGTAGTTATCGCTGTAATAGACTGGTAGCACGCGCGTATTGTCGGAGTGGAATAGCGTCAGCTTCATCGCCATCGAAGGACTCGTGCCTGTATTCTTCAGGCGAACATTCCATGTATTCTCTTCACCGCTTACGCTAGGAACCGATGAACCTGCCAGGGCCTGTGCATCGATGGAGGCTGGCGCAAGGTTGTTCAAGCCTCGATAGCTCTCACCATCGCGCGCGATCCAGTAGAAGTTATCGGCTACAAGTGCGCCCTTCTCATCACGCATTTCTAGCCGGACGAAGACGAGAGGATTCTT
>DHWW01000354.1 GCA_002413385.1 Granulicella sp. UBA5172 | reverse complement strand
CTTAGTTATATTCCAGCAAGAAAGCAGGCGGGCAAGCGCAACTGGAAAGGCAAGCAACGCGAGCGGCAGGCGGTCGAGGCCAACCACGACAGAGTCACTGGAGACTATGGCAAACAATTGCTGCGAAGACGCGGCGAGTTCGTCGAACGCAGCTTTGCCCACTGCTACGAGACGGGTGGAATGCGACGCTGCACCTTGCGCGGACGAGAGAATATTCTGAAGCGGTTGCTGATTCACGTCGGCGCATTCAATCTCAGTCTGGTGCTGCGGACAATGTTGGGCGCGGGCACGCCCCGAGGGCTGAAAAACAGGGCTGCGAGGCTTGTTTTTCGCCTTTATGATTGGCTCACCTTCGGCTATCGGACCAATGGCGCAGTAGACTCCCGCATCCCTCCGGTTCTCACCTCACCTCACCTCTCCCCACCCCTACTGCTCCCTCAGCCCAAGATGTCAGCCCGTCTGGAATTCAGCCACTTCCACCACGGACTGCCAGGAGCATGTCGGGAATAAGGAATTAAAATCCTCTAACTGCTTTATAATCAACTATATACCCAAAGAGATGGATTCTGTAAGTTGCTGATTCTAAGGAGTTGGAAATCTATTCCAGACCGACTCCTAGGAGGACATTTCACTTGTACAACCATAGGACATATCATCAACTAACGAGCTATGTCGACATTTATGTTGACATCATTTTGTGCCGTGATGTAATCTCCGCTCGGTAACTGGGATCGCGTCAGACAGCAGTCTCCGCGTGTCTTCTGGGAGGAATAATAGGATGAAATATCTGCTCGTTCTGATTACGTTGGCAGTAGGCTTCTGTAATCGCAGCTTCTGCTCCCAGACAACGGGCCCTTGGCGGCTGGAGACGGACGATACGATCCTGCAGGTGTCCATCGTTGCGGACGCTCCCGTTATCACCAATCTCGGTTCGGCGAAGAGTAAGTCGAACTGGCTGCTAGCCCCGGTCCCAGAAGTCCTGTTACCATCTGTGACACAAAACGGCTCATCACTCCCAACAAAATGGCGCTATGAAGGCGGTCTGTTTGATTCCGCTTCTGGCAAGCTGACTTTGCAGTTTTCCAATGCAGTACCTGCGCTGGAATTGCAATCGATCTGGCAGGCGCGTCCCGGCCATGGACCGGTCGAGCATTGGCTGACCATCACGAATCGTTCCGGCGCGGTCATCACCATTGGTCATCAGGACAGTCTGGTTCTAAATCACCTCGCAGTGCCGGAACAAGAGGCGATGAACGCGTGGTGGATCAAGCGAGGTGGCAGCAACGCCACCACGGAAGGCGGTACGCTGGTTCAAAGTGTAGGTAGACACTCGGATGAGACTCTCACGAGTGACCCAACGGATGGTGCGAGCCCGGTGCCGTGGTTGGCGATGCAGGTTGGCACCTCACGTGGCCTCTATGTGGGATGGGAGTTCTCTGGCATCGGGCGAATTCATTTTCATAGCGTTTCTGATGAAGGGAGCGCAGCGGCCACTGGACCTGCCCAGTTGGGGATTGAGGTGGGGAATATCTCAGCATTCAAGACAGACGTTGCGGCAGGCGAAATGTTTTTGGTTCCACCTGCCTTCGTAGGCTGCTACACAGGCGATATCGACGATGGAAGTTACACACTACACCGCTTCGTGCTTGGAAAAGCTAGTGCCGAGATTTCCCGAGGGGTATGTACATCCAACTTTGGCCTACAACATTTATCTCGATGCCGGAGGTCCAAATGCTGACGAAAAGAGTGTTCTCCGCAGCGCAGCTCTTGCCAAGGAATTAGGTTTTGAAACCTTTGTGGTAGATGCTATGTGGTTTCCGCAGTCGGGGGATTGGCGCTGGGACCCGAAACGCTTTCCTCATGGTGCTCAACCCATTGAGGAGTATGTACATAGTCATAATATGAAGCTGGGGCTATGGATGGCGTATACGCACGGTTCTGACTCGGATGACCCCAGGGCGCTGAGCATCGTGAAGCACCCTGATTGGTTTGCCGCGCCTCCCAAACTAGACCCCACGGGGCATATCAATTGGAATGCGTTGATAGATTTGGGATACGATCCCGCTCGGAACTGGGCAGAGCGCGCCACGCAGCGGGTCGTCTCGGAATACAAGTTAGACTATTTCAAGACTGATTACACTCCAATTGTTACGAGCTGCCAGCAGACCAATCATCGCCATCACTATGGGGTAGATGTGAGCTACTGGTCCACCCTAGGCTACTATGCAGTACAAGAAGCATTGATACAAAGGTTCCCAGATTTGATCCTTGAGGGATGCTCAGGATCTGGACATATGAAAGACTTCGGGAATATCCGCCGAGTTCATATGATCGCAATGAACGATACGCTTTCATCCTTACCAGACCGTCAGGCTATCTATGACTCAAGCTTTGCATTCCCGCCAGCCGCCTTGATGGACTACACATACGAGAACTACTACGACAACATGTCAGATGCTCCGGAACCTTACCTGTGGCGGTCGGCAATGATGAGTCAGTGGCAAATCGATCCTACCAACAGTGCAGCCTGGACGCCGCAGCAGCGCGCCAAAGTCAGGAGAGCAACAGAGATCTACAAATCTTGGATCAGACCTATTCTTCAGGACGTCGAGGTGCATCACATCTTGCCCCGCCCCGACGGGTACCACTGGGACGGAATGTTCTATTGGAGTCCAAGCCTGAAACGCGGCACGCTCTATATATTTCGTCCAGACACCGACAAGGATCAGTGGCAGGTCTACCTCAAGGGGTTGGATCCCGATGCGCGGTTCACTCTTCGAGCGGAAGACCACTCGATTCCGGATGCAGTTCATTCCGGAGCAGAACTCATGACTGAAGGCTTAACCATTCACCTACCGAAGAAATATACAAGTGATCTCGTGTACGTGCAGCAGTTCTAAATGGGCCGCAAAATGGACGGCTTTTTGCACGAGTCTGATTGAA
>DHWW01000233.1 GCA_002413385.1 Granulicella sp. UBA5172 | reverse complement strand
GCCCGATACTCCGCACGCAATGGACATGATGGAGCACTTCGTAATCTCGCAGAGGATTGCCCATCACGACAAAACTGACATGGGCCGCAACGAGTGATTAGCTGTGGCCCATGAGGTGATTAGACGGGATTACAGCGGGGACGAAGTGCGGTCGAGCTTTGCTTGATGCCCACTCAACGCGGTGGACTGCGATGAATTGGGCCACCCGGCCGACATTCTCGAAGCCGACTACGCCGATCACCGACGAAGCCGAAGGCATCCCGACTTCACCACCCGAGCCGAACTCGACGCCTACATCGCCAACCTCGAATCGGACATGCGCGAAGCCGCCAAGAAATTCGAATTAGAGATAAAGCCGTCAAGTTCCGCGACCTCTTCAAAGAACTCCTCACCAATGAAAGTCTTGTTTTTGTAATGACACGGGATCCTTCATTGACAGGGCAACTACTCTGCTAGAGACTCGAAAGCATGAATCAGGATGTTGACCTTCAGGCGCAATCAATAAGCGCAGGCCTCACAAAACTCCAAGAACTGTTAGAAAAACCGGTCGCCACGGGCGCCTTGGAACTCGGGAAGAATGCCGCAGCAGCTAGAGAGTACGACGTCCTTAGGCGACTACATAAAAGCCTGCTGCAGTATGTGGAACGCAACGCAACCCTGTTCTACGCTGGAGTACTGGGTCACTTTTCGGCTGGAAAGTCGAGCACCATAAACTCGCTGCTCGACACGTGGAATAGCAAGCACGAGCGCGTAACTGATCTAAATCCAACAGACACCACCATCACCCTGATAACCAAGGAGAAAAATGCGTCCTCGCTCGTTGGTGTCATAAGAGAAGGGCACGTAACGATTCGGCTAGAGCCGGTAGACAGCCCCTTCCTAGAAGAGCTAGTCCTCGTTGATACTCCCGGAACTGGAGATCCGCAATTTATTGAGGAAGTTGCGCGCGACTTCCTTCCCATCTGCGATCTAATACTCTTCGTGTTTTCCGCAGCCAGTCCACTCGATAAAAGCGACGTGCCATTACTACTGGAACTACACCAACGGCTGCCCTTCGTGCCGATTCATTTCGTAGTGACCAGAACCGATGAGCTCAGGGCAAACCCAGATGCCCCCCTGACCGAGGAAAACCTCGACGCCCGCAAAACAGAGCAGTTTCTCAATACGGTCGTGACACGAGTCAACACTTTGTTGGCACCGCAGGTCTACCTCACGACGAGCTTCACTCTCATCGACAACAGAAGCCGCTTTCGCATACAGCAACTCAAAGACTTCTTGAATACACATTGCAACACGTCGAATCCGCAGGCCCACATATCGATGCACCTCAACAAACTGCATTTCTATCGCTCAGGTGCGAAGTCTCTGAGGGTCTTCTTCTCCGGTATTGTCGATAAGAAATTAACTGAACTCACGAAAATCGTTGAAGCAGCAAAGAAAAACATAGAGAAATATCAGCAGCTGGTCCAAATATCNAATAGCAATCTGACTAAGACATGGATGGAGCACGCCGCGACAATTAATGGTGCGGCCTCAAAAACCATGGAGGTAGTGCGGCCGCTTAGTGCTCTGCCCCAGCAGTACACTGGATTCCCGTCCGTAGCCGGCAAGCGCGTCTATCTGGTCAACGACCTAAACAGAAGCGCCAAATATCATGCCGGCAGCATATCGAGTAGTATCAAGGCGCAGATAAACGGAACGCTTCAGCAACACCTGTACACGATTCAGAAACGAATTGGTGAGACACCGTTGCACGAGTTGAGCGCAGATGTCCATTCCTCCATCCAAGCTCCCGCAGTTGGGCTTCCATCCCTCGCTGAAATGCAACCGTCGAGCTCACTCCAAAGGCAGGGATTCGAATTGAGAGAAACGGAGGCCGATGCCCTTCGCGAAGTGGCGGCGGATTTACGGCGCTCGCTCGGTCTTTTGTACGAGCAAGTCAGCCAACGCGCTTTCCTGATAGCCCCTGAGCACGCAATTAAGGCCGCAACTGATTCATTGAAAATCGATCTCAACAATTTCTTCCAGAACGTGGAACTCTATCGGAGCGGTGTATTTTCCCATACGACAAAGGAGTCGATCGCAACGCTAGGCATTGGCCAGCAACTGGACACCCTTGAGACGGAATTCACCGAGGACGACAAGGAAACATACGCTGTGACCGCAAGCAACGACCTCTTCCCGGGTTCACCGGAGCTGATTCAGTTGGCGGAAAACACGGGGCGAGATGNNAAGATCGCACAGAAAACTCAAGAAGCCGCGGAGGAAGCGCGAGCTATCCGCATCGAACGGCCAGAGGACAACCAAGCGGCACTACAGGACGCAATCACATCCGCACGTGAAGGGTTTCGAACCGAGCTCCGAGAAGCATTGCAGAGTGAAGTCGACCGGTTCTGCGGCGGGTTGAGTGTGACCATTGCGAGCCTCATCGTCTCGGCAAAAACGAAGTGTGACTCCGGACTAATGCTTTTACGAAATGCTAGGCGTAAGCGCTATGCCATTGCCTTCGCGATCACGGCCATACTCTATGCTTGTATCAGCTTTGCCTACCACCTTTCCGGCCGTCCCGCGCCGACCTCCTACTTAGGGGAAGTAATGCTTAATTTAGGATGCGGCCTATTGCTCGAAGCGGCTGTGCTTGTGGTCGTCAAGACAAGAGAAAACGCTCCCAAATTGCTCACTCAGACTCGTGAGGAGATACACGTCAAGTTAAAAGACGACGTACGGCACGGATTAGATAGTCAGTTGAGCGCCCTTGTCCTTAACTCATTGAACGAGCAGGTAATCACAAGTCAGCTCACAAAGATTTACGTGCAAGCGCTCGATCTCCCGTCTGATGTTTGGCAAGCCCGTGCGCGAGAAACACTGGATTCGCTTCGGAAAATCTTCTTGAGCTATTCAAGTCTCCGAACCGCATACGAGGGGGTCGTCGAACAAGTGCGTCAGGACGCGTCACAATACTTTGTAGACTCATCCAGAAACCTCTCAGTCCTCAATGGCGTCGCCTCGCGCATTAGAGCGAAGGCCATTGAGCCGTCCTTCGATCTCCTGGCAGCAACACGCGAGGAACTTCTTTCGGTGAAGACCGAGATTGACTCAGTTGTGTTCGACTGAGGAGGTTTCGCCGTGCCTGGCAGGCGGCTCGCCCACCCATCATGGGCAGTCTCATCGCGGATGGGTGCCTGACTGCCCAAAAGTCGTCATTTCGGAAACTACGATTGTCAGCTGGTGATACCAGGCCAACTCACTCAACAAAGATTGTTCCTGTGGTATTGCGTGCGGAGTATCGGGC
>DHWW01000109.1 GCA_002413385.1 Granulicella sp. UBA5172 | reverse complement strand
TTTTTAAACAGATACTTAGAAAAATGATTCATATCAGATGGTGTTGCATCGACCAGTTGAGACCGCCACCATATTGCAGGCAGTTCGGCGATCGCTTTCGAATTGCCCGTTACTTGGGAGCAATGCGGAAGTGTTGAGCTTCTCCGAGGTTCGCTGAGCGCATTGGCGATTTGTACCAAACCCGCTTCGCGGGTAGCTGGAAGCGGTGTACGATTTGGCAGGACAAATTGCATGCTGCACCGCGCCGCACTCATCGCCGCTGTCGCAAATTCTGTTTCAAAGCCGGCATGAAATTGCTGTACTGCAATGAAATTCCTTAAAGCAATTGTCCTGCCAAATCACCTCACGGTTTAGTGCAAATCGCCGTATCCACACTGCTCCGCATCAGACACAACCTCAACCGCGAATTTCTGCGCACGGAGCACTGCCGATACGGCACTAAAGATTTGGCAACAATTGAAAAAGCGTCGACCTAAATCGCCTCTCAGATCTTGTTCGCCGACATTAGGCAGGTACTCTGCCGCCTACCGGACTAGAGATGTGACCAGCATCGCCCAAGATGAAGACGCGACCACGCTCAAGAGCCCCGCAACCTGGTGATGTACATGGTCGGCAGAGAACCTGCTCACTGAATCTCCACCCTTACCTGCATCAGGTCTTTAGCCACATGTCTATGGCCCTTGAACGTCAGTTCCGTTCTGCCGCTCGATACATCCGGTAGTATCCCGATAAGTCTCTTCATCCAAGCAAATCGGATGCTTTTGATGGCTTGCATCGCAGGTGCACCACTCCGAGAGAGCGACCAATATGACCGTCTGATGTCTCTACGGGTCTATTACAGATGCCGGATAGCAAATCTTAGTTCCCTGCACGAGCGCCCAAGGATGGAGGATGNNACAGCGCCAGGGCACGGCCTCAGCACACATAATCGCTACCTGTTGCTCCCGGGCCATCGCGATTAGATCTAGCAGGTTTATCTCAAATGCGGTCGTTTGCATGTAGTCGGCATACCCTCGGAAACTGAGATTGCGCCAACCCAGATTTGCCGATGACTCTCTCTGCGGATGTCGGAAGCCACCAAGTCCCGGCATATCGAGGTAACTCAAGTGGCTCTTTTCGAGCGTAGCGGAGAGCTCTTCGCGGTTGTACTGCGGATTGTGTCGTGAACGAGGTACTGTCCGCACATCGATCAGTCGCTGAACCGCACACGATTCGAGCATGCTAAGAAACTCTGAGATGGGGCGCGTCGAGTGACCAACTGTATAGATTGTCATGGCTATTTGAAAGCGTTATTAAGGTAGGACGCCTATAGCGGCAATAGGAGAAGCAAGGTCCCTCGAAAAAACTTCTGCGCTCGCGGGGAGTGTCAAGCATGCAAAACTATCACACCACGTATCGTGCTACGATAGCTGACATGAAGGAAACTAACGACCCAGAAGCTGACGCCTCTGAGCTGTGTGTTNNCTGAGGGTGAGGCTGTGACGATCGCGTACACCGCAGAACGGCCCAGTCTGCGGCATCACAGCGTGGTCGAACAGGTCAACAGGTCGGAGCGCGAAGGACTGCTGGTGCGAACCATGGATACCGTTGACCGGCGGCGGGGGATTTTACAAGTGACGCAAAAGGGCGAACTGATCCCAGGCAGGCTTGCGGGAGATCATGCACGAGAACTGAAAGAGATGGCGCCGCACCTGGCAAAGGCTTTGAAGCGCGTCGAAAAATTTACACAAAATACTGCTGACTCGAAGGCTCGATGAAATCACAACCATCTACATTGCGCGACTTTACGGTAAATCGCAGGGTATGGCTACTGAGTGGGGTCGCCCTCTTTATCGGTGCAGGCGCGGCAGCTTTGGCTGTGCTACTCCTGCGGGCGATTGCGCTCATGACAAACCTGTTCTACTACCATCGCCTGAGCCTGGCGATGGTTGGGCCTGCCGGATCGACCCTCTCTCCATGGATCATGCCGCTGGTGCCCATTGTTGGCGGACTGCTGGTGGGGCTTATTGCGTACTATGGATCGGACAAGATTCGCGGGCACGGAATTCCAGAGGCGATTGAATCGATCCTGCTACAAGGCGCACGTATAGACCCGCTGGTCGCGGTATTAAAGCCTATTTCGGCCGCGATCGCGATTGGCTCTGGTGGACCTTTTGGTGCGGAAGGTCCGATCATCATGACCGGCGGAGCCTTTGGCTCGCTGGTTGCGCAGTGGCTTAAGCTAACCGATGCAGAACGGACGACGCTGCTCGTAGCAGGCGCGGCGGCTGGCATGTCGGCGACGTTTGCAGCTCCGATGGCTGCGATCCTGCTGGCCGTTGAGCTGCTGCTCTTCGAGTGGAGGCCGCGCTCGCTGATTCCAGTGGCGGTGGCGAGCATCATGGCAGGCGCGTTGCGCATCCTTTGGCTTGGCGCAGGTCCGATCTTTCCCGTGGAACTGCATGGTGCTATCCACTTGTGGCGGGTGATGCTTGTCGCGGGCCCGTTGGGGATACTGGTCGGCTTCGCAGCTGCCGGGCTAAGCCGCATGATGTATGGATTTGAGGATGCATTTGAGCATTTTTGCGGCCGACTGCGAGTGCACTGGATGTGGTGGCCGGCGATCGGCGGTATCGGGATCGGAATTGGTGGCTTCTTCTTTCCGCGTGGGCTCGGCGTTGGGTACGACAATATCGCGGAGCTGCTGCGCGGAAATGCGCCGTTGGGCCTGCTGATTGGACTGATGGTCGCCAAGTCGCTCATGTGGGCGTTTTCGCTGAGTTCAGGAACGTCGGGCGGTGTACTGGCACCGTTGCTGATGATTGGCGCGGCCATCGGCGAGACCCTCGCCCGGCTGGCGCACATGCCGGTCGAGGCACAGGCTCTGTGGGCGTTGCTCGGGATGGGGGCGATGCTATCCGGCTCGCTGGGCGTTCCGCTGACGGCGATTCTATTCTCGCTTGAATTGACCCATGCCCTGCCAGCCCTATTGCCGCTGGCGTTTGCGTGCATAGCATCGTATCTCGTGACGTCGCTGGTTATGCCGCGGTCGATACTGACGGAGAAGCTCAGCCGTCGCGGTTATCACCTATCGCGCGAGTATGGCGTCGACCCGCTGGAGATGATAAGCGTTGCTGAGGTAATGACGGAGCTGCCAGCGTCCACCGAGGATTCCGCGATGAGCCTGCTGCAAGCGACGCTGCCTGAGGTCTTCACCTACACGGATGAGACTTGCCGCGCAGTCGCTGAGGAGATGGCGACCACCAGGGTGATGAGCATGCCCGTGGTCGATCGCGAGACCGGGCGCGTTTGCGGAAACGTCAGTGCACAGGAGTTATTGGTGGGACGGAGGCGGGCGGTTGTGCGGGAGTCGGAGCGGAGCAGCAACTTTCAGCGTAAGCCACGGCAAGAATCGTGACTCACGCCGAATGGCGCGCTCGGGATTGCGTTTGCACAAACGGTCGTGCATAGCCCGTCGCTGGCGCTGTATGCGGCTGTTGGCATGGCGTCGTTTATCGCGGCCGCTTACAAGACACCGCTTGCGGCGGTGGTGTTTGTAGCTGAAGCGATTGGAGGCCACGCGTTTATCATTCCAGCCCTCATCGGGTCCGCGGTTGCCTATGCCGTCTCCGGTGATGCCTCTGTCTCCGCGGATCAGAAACTGCACGAAGAGATGCCGAGCCATGAACAAGTAGACATCGCTACCGCGTAAATCGCACGCGATACGATCCGTACAGGCACGATGAGACTATTTCCGACGGGTGTTGAATTCATAGCCGATGGCGGCGATGGTTTGACTGTCTAATATTTCCGCAGCGCGCGGGAAGATGATTGTCTCCTCAATCTCGATATGGTCCTTATAAAGCTGCTTGAGGTTGGCGGTCTGAGATACCAGTCGCTGATGATCGCCGGGTTCCAGAATTCCGTCCGAGATCCAAGCCGTATAGAGCCAGTCCACGGATCCATGAAGTTCAGCAGCGTGCGTGTGGTCGCGCTCCAAGCGCTCAATGACCTCCGAGCCGCCATCTTCAGTCGCACTGCACAGTCGAGGAAACAGAGACTCTTCTTCGTCTGCCGTGTGGCGTTCGCCGCCGGTGTGAAAATACTGCAGTGCGGCCTTCACGGCAGACCGTTCTTCTTCGGTAAGGCTTCGATCGCCCGGACGCTCCGCGACCAGGCAGAGGATGTTAAGGAAGTGCACAATTCGCCGGTGGCAATCCTTCAGCATGCCAATCGGATCATCAAAGCCACTATCTGGTTTTGCACCTATCTGAACGGCCATCTCTCGCCTCTCCTCAATAGTAGTCGTCGGTCCTAACATCAAATGTCCTGGAGCCAGTATGTCTCCACCGATTGCAGTCATGCCCCTTGCAGCACATGGAAGGCGGTCGGTCTTCTGACGCCGCGGTCCTGTGGCACATATCCTTTCGGGACATAGGAACAGCAAGGTTCTTCGCCGTTCGGATTCCCCGTCAGTGCGAAAGCGCGGGATCGCGATCCGCCGCAAATTTCCTTGAACTCGCATGCGCCGCATTTACCTTCCAGATTGGATGTATCGCGCAGGCTCAGAAATAGTGGCGAGTCACGGTAAATGGCAGAGAGTGTCTGCCGGCGGATATTGCCTGCGCCGAGTGGCAGAAAACCGCTCGGGAAGACGTCTCCGGTGTGCGAAATGAATACGAAGCCTTTGCCGTCATTCAAACCACGCGGCGCTCGGCCGATGGCGTCAGCAGTCTTCTCCTGGATCGCGGGGACTCCAACGCCAGCCTTCCGCTCAGCGACTCGCTGCTGGAGAAGAAACCGCCGGTAGTGTTGTGCCTCGGTTGTTTTGATATCGAAGCTTGCGGTCTTCGAGAGTTTGTAGATCGTCGCGAAGACCTCTTCAAATTCGGTGGCGTTCAAAAGATCGCTGAGCTTTCCGCGACCAGTAGGGACAAGAAAAAAGACGCTCCACAAGGTGATGCTGAGACTCTCCATCAGAGCGACGATGGCATTCATCTCGGCGATATTCCTGCGACTGAATGTCGTATTGACTTGAACGGGGAGTCCTATTTCATTGGCCCAGCGAATCGCATCGAGCGTTCGCGCGAACGAGCCCGACATTCCTCGGAAGGCGTCATGCGTCTCTGCGCAGGCTCCGTCCATGCTTACGGCTAGACGCGCAAGCCCAGACTCTTTCAAACGAACGATCATCTCCCTGGTCAGGAGAGGCGTCGCGCTTGGCGTGAGGGAGACGCGGACGCCTGTCTTTCGTGCATGGTCAATCAGTTCGAAGAGGTCAGGCCGTTTGATGGGGTCGCCGCCTGTGAGCACAAACACCGGAACCTTCAAAGCAGATATCTGGTCGATCAACTGCTTACCCTCCTCGGTGCTGAGCTCCATTGGGTGTCGGTCAGGCTGAGCAGAGGCGCGGCAATGGACACATGCCAGATCGCAGGCTTGGGTGACCTCCCAGATCGCGATGAATGGACGTTCGTTGAAGTCGATGGTGTCGATGAGCGGATTCATAATCCTATGTAACCGCAGGTCTGCCACTCCGCGCAGTGACATAAGTTACTGTGACTGTGATTGATACCCGCTAAAGTTATGGATGGAGGCAATCATGAGTAACGCCGTAGGGAGTTCGACATACGCCATGGTGGTTCGCGAACGCCAAAAGAGCCTGATGCTTCGCGCCTGGATTGTGAGTGGGCTCTTCTTTATGGCGCTACCAGGTACGTTGCTGGGTTTCTCCAACCTGATGGCCATTGCTGCGCATCACGGACTCGGCACGATTCCAGCGGCGTGGATACAAGGGCATGGACATGCGCAGGTGTTCGGCTGGATTGGCAGCTTTATTCTTGGCATTGGTTTTTATTCGCAGCCTGCACATGGTCGATCAGTGGTCCGGCTTCCTCTGTCGTGTTACCTGCTTTGGACAGTCGGCGTCGCCACGCGCTGGATAGCCAGTGTCTATGGCTGGCATTGGCGCGCTCTCTTCCCATTGTCCGCAGGCTTTGAGTTGGTCGCAGTGCTTCTGTTTCTCTTTGCGGCTTCTCGGCATAAGCTGCCTGAATCCACAAAGGGTCCACGCACCAAGTCTCCCATGGAACTTTGGATGGTCTCTGTGTTGCTCGGAACGGTGGGACTTGCAGCAGCGGTTCTCTTCAATTTTATCGAATGCGTTCGCCTGGCAGTACACGGCGGTCTTCGCTCTTTTCCGTACACGCTCGATCAGAAGTATCTCGTGTTACTTGCGTGGGGATTTCTTGTGCCAGTGGTCTGGGGCTTCTCCGCTCGCTGGCTGCACTCGTTCCTGGCCATCTCCAAACCCAATGCTCCCGCCTTTCGTCTCGCGTTGTGTCTGGACGTGATCGGTGTTCTCTTCGGAGTGACAGGGTGGGCCATTCCCGCGACGATCCTGCTTGCTTCGAGTGCGGTCGTCATCGCCCTCGCGCTGCACCTCACGCAACGGCCTCACGGACAGGCAAAGGTCCTGGGCATTCATCCCAGCTTTCCATCGTTTGTTCGCATCGCGTATGTATGGCTGTTGATAGCCGGTTCCATGAGTATCTGGGCCGCCCTCGCCGATCAGCACGGCGGCATCTGGGGTGCTTCTCGCCATGCTCTGACCGTCGGATTCGTCGCAACGATGGTGTTTTCCATTGGGCCACGAATCCTTCCTCATTTTGCTGGCGTCTACAGCATCTACAGCAAGCGGCTCATGTTCCTCTGCCTGTTGCTGCTGCAGACGGGCTGCCTGCTACGAGTTAGCTCCGAGCCCCTGGCCTATGAAGGGATTCTTTCTTTTGCATGGAAGGTGCTGCCTTTCTCCGGCACGCTTGAGTTGAGCGCAGTACTTCTCTTCGCACTCAACCTCGTCCTCACCTTCTTACTGGGTCGTTCCTCTTTTGCAGCAGGCAACTTGAACCATGAGGTGGCATAGCAACAAGGTGCCTAATTAGCGGCAACACCCTTCACTGGCTTTTCAACGATGCTGGGGTACGGCTCAATCAACTTCGTGCACGAGCTTCACGATGAGGAAAGCACCGAGGAAACGGTGCGAGACGCATACTCAGCGATTGAAGACACGACGCCGAGAGTGCCTGCGGCGTGCGCGTTGATCCACGAGAGAGCTATATTTCATAGGATCAAGCGAGTACCACCTGGCAACGCAAAGAGGAATAGTTGCGGAGGCCATACCGTGCTGTATCCGTGGAACTTTGAATGAGTTGACCGTCCTGTGACTAAAGTCCATGCATTGCTCTGCGCAAGACGCTACTGTGATTCCAGCGCAGGAAAGTCTTGTGCATTCTTAGTCAAGGAGAAGTAATGTCCTACAAGCGGTATTGGGTAGCTTTATTCATTGTCATTGTTGCATCGTTTGCTGTGCTCGGAGGTGAAGGGCGGAAGATGATCAGTCAAGCTCCGCCCCTTCCGGATGTCTACACCACGAACGGACAGCTTCTCTTCACCGGCAGTTCCATTACGGATGGCCAGGGTGTCTGGCAGTCGATTGGCGGGCAGGAGATCGGCACCGTGTGGGGCCACGGAGCGTATGTCGCTCCTGACTGGACTGCCGACTGGCTGCATCGCGAGTCGGAGATACTGCTCAACATCTGGGCAGTCAGGGACGGAGCTTCTAACTTCGCCGCTCTGGGTGTGGATCAGCAGGCCATACTCAAGGCTCGCCTCATTCGTGAAATACGAACGAACACCTATGATGCCACGCGACATCGCATCGTCATCGATGCCGATCGCGTTGCTGCATTCAGACAGCTCTCTGCTTATTATGCCGACGTGTTTGCAAGCGGCCGCGCGGAGTATGCCATCCCTAAAGGTGCGCTCACGAACAACGCGAAGCAACATGAACTCGGAGAATTCTTCTGGTGGACGGCCTGGGCCGCCGGTACCGACCGTCCGGGCTCGACGACAACCTACACGAACAATTGGCCGCATGAGCCTCTCATCGCCAATGGACCTACGCCCGGGGTAGTACTGTGGAGCGTCCTGAGTTTCATTGGCCTGCTCGCTGGTATTGGTGGCCTCGTCTGGTGGTACGCCTCGCAGGAAAAGGTCGTCGTGCATGGACCCCATCCCGCGACAGATCCCTTCCTTGAACATCAAGCGACGCCGTCCCAACGAGCCACGATCAAGTACTT
Source organism: Granulicella sp. UBA5172 (assembly GCA_002413385.1). Lineage (GTDB taxonomy): Bacteria > Acidobacteriota > Terriglobia > Terriglobales > Acidobacteriaceae > Granulicella. The sequence goes on along the minus strand of DHWW01000109.1, from coordinate 1,007 downwards.
CGTCGTTGCCATCATCCTCTGGGGAGTCCAGATCATGATGGGCATATTGACCGCCCACTATGGCGTGGAGGGCCACAGTTTCTATGGCTTTCCTCTCGACCACTACCTGCCCTATGCGGTGACGAGAACCTGGCATCTGCAACTCGCGATCTTCTGGATTGCAACCTCATGGCTGGCGACTGGACTCTATGTCGGGCCGGCGGTTAGCGGTCATGAACCAAAGTACCAACGGCTCGGTGTCAACGTGCTGTTCGGCGCACTGATCCTTGTGGTCGGAGGTTCACTTGCCGGTGAATGGCTGGGCATCCAGCAGCGTCTGGGCAATATGTGGTTCTGGTTCGGCAGCCAGGGGTATGAGTATGTCGACCTGGGAAGGTTCTGGCAAATTCTGCTCTTCATCGGTCTCGTTCTGTGGCTGGTGTTGATGGTGGCCGCACTGAAGCCGGCGCTCGTTCGCAAGAGCGAAGATCAGCCACTGCTGATCCTCTTCCTCATCTCCAGCATCGCCATACCGCTCTTCTATGCGGCTGGCTTGATGTATGGTCAACGCAGCAATCTCGTCACCGCAGAATACTGGCGTTGGTGGGTCGTTCATCTCTGGGTCGAAGGGTTCTTCGAGGTGTTCGCAACAGTCGTGATTGGCTTCCTCTTCACACGGCTCAAGCTGATTGAGATCCGTACGGCGACCAAGGCCGCTCTCTTTTCGACATCTATCTTCCTGTCGGGCGGAATCATCGGCACGTTTCATCATCTTTACTTTGCCGGTGCGACGCCTGCCGTCATCGGCCTCGGAGCGATCTTCAGCGCCTTTGAGGTCGTGCCACTCACTCTGATCGGCTACGAGGCCTGGGAGAACCTTCGTATCGCGCAACCTCCAAAGGGATCGCGGTGGATCGCCAATTATCGGTGGCCCATCTACTTCTTCGTGGCAGTCGCATTCTGGAACCTGGTGGGAGCTGGGCTGTTCGGCTTCCTCATCAACCAGCCGATTTCGCTCTATTACGTGC
>DHWW01000337.1 GCA_002413385.1 Granulicella sp. UBA5172 | reverse complement strand
GACTGCTTCCATCAACTGTTCTCTCGTTGAATAATTCGCCGGTTTGAGCGCAGGCAAAAACCGCACCACCGCCTCCCCCGGAAAGAGCTTCAGACTTCCCTTCCTCATCATCTGTGCTGTTCCGGTGATCACCATCGGGACCATGGGAGCTCCCGTGTCCGCGGCTAGAAAGAACGCACCTTTTTTGAATGGCAGCAGGTTGCCGTCAGGGGAACGCGTTCCTTCGGGGAAGATGAAGATATGCAGTCCGCTGCGGAGAGCATCGGCAGCAATCGCAACGCTCCTCGCAGCATCCTCCCGCGAATGGCCACGCGAGACGGGGACGTACTTCCCCATCCGCATCGCGATGCCGAGAAGAGGAATCTTCATCAGCGATTTTTTCAGGAACACGCTGCTCATCCCGGGAAGCGCCGGGAGGAGTATCGGCGGGTCGAGATTCGAAACGTGGTTGCTCAGGAAGATGCAAGACTCTCCGGGAGGGATATTCTCGCGACCCTCAATGCGAACGCGAATTCCTCCCGCGCGAATTCCGAGGCGCAGAACAGCCATTCCCCAGCCATACATGGTGCTGAAGTTCCCGCGCATTGCCGACCATGGGATTCCGATCAGCGCCGCAGGCACGCCAAGAACGAGGAACACGAAGAGCATTCGCAACACAGCAAACATAAGGAACCAGACTACCGCGTGGCGGTGAGTTGCAGCACAAGCTTAGCCCAGCAGGCTGTTGGCTAGCTTTACGTAGAGGTCAACACACTCGAGCAGTTCGCTCTTGCGAATCTTTTCATCAGGAGTATGGGCGACAAGGATGCTGCCGGGACCGAGCAAAAAGGGCTCGCCCCAGTTGGTGAGGGACGGGATGTCGGTGGTAAATTTTGCAACCATGGTGTCGAAGCCCGGGATAGCGCGCATGTGCAGATAGGGCAGCTTGAGGGTGAAGTCTACTTCGCAGCGCCCACCTGCCGCACGAACGATGGAGTCCATAATCTCCTCCGGCGGGCCGACGAGGCGAATGAGGAGTTGGGCCTCCGCCTTGTCTGCGATCACGTTGGGAGCGACGCCACCGTGGATGGTACCGATGTTCAGCGTGCAGTCGCCAATGCCTTCGACCACGGGCAGGGGCAGCGCCTGGATGTCGTGGAGCGCGGCAAGCAGCTTGTCGATGGCGGAGTCGCCCAGCTCAGGATAGGCCGAGTGCGCCATCTTTCCATGGGCCTTCAGCTCAACGCGAAGGCAGCCCTTGGACGCGAGCGCGAGGCGATTGTCGGTCGGTTCGCCGTTGATGATGAACCGCGAGCCCTTGGGGCTCTGGTTCGCGACAAGCGCCCCTGCGGAGTCGCGCTCTTCCCCCACGACGTACAGCAGAGCGACCTTCTTCCCCGCGGCATGAAGCTTCTCGGCGGCGGCAATCTGGGTGGCGATGATGCCCTTGGCGTCGCAGGTGCCGCGCCCGTAGAGAAACTCTGCGTCTTCCCGGCACGGACCGAGGAACGGTGGAACGGTGTCCATGTGCGACGAGAAGACGATGTCCGGCGTGATGCCCGGAAGGGACGCATAGACGTTGAAGCGGGGACCGGTGTCGGCGTTGGGATTCTCTTGGGGATCGGGCTGCGCAACGAGCTGACGCTCGATGACGTAGCCTTGTTCGGCGAGATAAGCGGCGAGAAATTCGCCTGCGGGGGCCTCGTGGTACGTGGTCGACTCGACGTTGACGAGCTGTTTGGTGAGTTGGATAGGATCGATCGGCATTATGGTCAGGATACTCGACTGCCGCAAGGAAACCCGAACGATAGACTGTGAGCATGACGATTGAGCCTTTTAAATCTCGGGTGAAAGCCGTGGAAGATCTGCGTGGGCCGGCGGGACGACTTGAGGCTGTACTGAATACTGGCCGTGACGATGCGCTGTATGCGGCGGTCATTGCGCATCCGCATCCGCCCAGCGGCGGAACCATGCACACCAAGGTCGTGTATCACGCGGCAAAGGCGTTTTCGAGCTTTGGCCTGCCCGTGTTGCGCTTCAATTTTCGCGGCGTGGGCTTGAGCGAAGGACAGTTTGACGAGGGCTACGGCGAGGTGGACGATGTGCGAGCCGCAGTCGACTGGCTGGTCGCGACCTACGCTCTACCGGTGATCTTCGCGGGCTTTTCGTTCGGCTCGAACGTCGGTCTGCGAGCGTGCTGCGGCGATGCGAGGGTGCGAGGGCTGGTGGGGCTTGGCCTTCCGGTGCGGGCGGCGGGCCGGGATTACAGCTATGGATTTCTTCCCGGCTGCGGGAGCGTTCCAAAGCTGTTCATCAGCGGCGATCATGACGAATTCAGCCCGCGCGGCGTGCTNNACGGATCAGTCTCCGGATTCCAAGCTCGGCGTAATGAGTTTGGCGATACGGGAGTGGCTTGCAGAGGAGTTTGCACTGTAACGAATCGATGCGGCGGCGGCAGCGGCGGCGGCGTCTTGCTCCAGCCATCCATGGATGAGCTCGGCGACCAGGCTGGGGCTCTCTTCCGCCGGTCGATGGCCGACGCCAGGCAGCGTAATCAGCTCCGAGTGAATCAGATGCGAGCGCAACTTGGACGCCGTGTGAAGCGGAACCGCGCGGTCGCAGTCGCCCCAGACGATCAGGCTGGGAGTGCCCAGTGGACGACGCAGCGCACGGCGCAGGCCGGACATATCCTTGTGCCAGGTGCGAAGCAACCGCAGCAGATGGTAGACCGTCCCCGGCGTGCGCAGGTTGTCACGATACGGCCTCAGGCGTTCAGGAGTATCCCAACTCTGCGGCCCGGCCATGCGGCGAAGCCCTATCATCTGCAGCCATTCCGGAAACCAGGGCATCGCGTAG
>DHWW01000025.1:11759-11962 GCA_002413385.1 Granulicella sp. UBA5172 | reverse complement strand
GGGCGGAGATCAGGTGCTCGGGGTCGAGGCGCTCGAGCGGCCGGGATGGCCTCGCTTTTGAAGGCGGCGGCGAGGACGACTTCGTCGGCGAGGGCGAGGGATTCGACGAGTTCGCGCTCGAAGATGTTGCGGCGGAGGGTGTTGGAGCGCGGCTCGAGGATGGCCCAGAGGCGGCGGTTGGGGTAGGCGGCGCGGAGGGCGCG
>DHWW01000025.1:4128-11685 GCA_002413385.1 Granulicella sp. UBA5172 | reverse complement strand
GGTCTCGTGGGCTCGGAGATGTGTATAAGAGAGCCGGCCATGGGGAGGGTGAGGCGGGCGAATTCGGCGCCTCCGCGGAGAAGGGTCCAGGTGGTGGAGGAACCTTGCTGGCGCATGTCCGTGGCCTGCCAGTAGGAGTCGGGATCGAAGCCGTAGCGCTCTACTTTGCAGAAGGCTTTGGCGCAGCACTCGGTGACGTTGTCGCTGCCGTCGAAGGCGATGAGGCGGCCTCGCTGGGGGATGAGGTTGACCATGCGCTTGAAGGCGGTCTTCACGGACGCGAGGTCGGCGTAGATGTCGGCGTGGTCGAACTCGACGTGAGTGAGGATGGCGACGTCGGGAAAGTAGTGGAGGAACTTGGGCCCCTTGTCGAAGAAGGCGGTGTCGTACTCGTCGCCTTCGAGGATGAAGGAGCGCGAGCCCTCGTGGACGCGGAAGCTGGTGCCGAAGTTTTCGGCGACGCCTCCGATGAGGAAGGACGGCGTGAACGCGAGATGGGTGCGGCCGGCGACTTCGTAGATCCAGGCGAGCATGCTGGTGGTGGTGGTCTTGCCGTGGGTTCCGCAGACGATGAGACGCTCGCGGTCGGCGAGGAATTCGTCGTGGATGAGGGCGGCCATGGAGGTCATGGGGATGCGGGCGTCGAGTACGAATTCGAGTTCGGGGTTGCCGCGCGAGATGGCGTTGCCGACGACGACGAGGTCGGGACGAGGGTCGAGGTTGGCGGCGCTGAAGGGCTCCATGATGGGGATGCCCAGCTCGCGGAGCTGGTCGGACATGGGTGGGTACGCGGCGGTGTCGGAGCCGGTGACGTTGTGTCCCTGGGCGCGCAACATGCCGGCGAGGGAGGCCATCGCGGTGCCGCAGATGCCGATGAGGTGGATGTGCTTTGTGCTCATTTCGTTTGCTCGCTGAGTGTTGCCTGATTCATTGTGACCCATGCGCCGAGGGGGACGGAACGGTTGTGGTGGTCGACGTGACCGGACTGCAGGCCGAGGACGATGGGACCGTTGAAGTCGTCGAGGGCGTGCAGGCAGGCGGCCTCGAGGAGAGGGAGCTCGGAGGGTTGGATGTTGGCCGTGGGGTCGCCGAAGACGATGCCGCGGACGTTGCGAAGGAGGCCGGCGAAGAGCAGATGCTGGAGCATGCGATCCCACTGGTAGGGCTTGGTGTGGATGTCTTCGAGGAAGAGGATGGTGGGCTCGGTTGTTGACTCGGAGATGCGGAGGGCGAAGGGTGTGCCGAGGGCTTCGGTGAGGATGGAGAGGCAGCCGCCGAGGAGTCGGCCTTCGGCGTGGCCGGGCTTAAGGATGCGGAGGCCGTCGTCAGGGCCGACGGACCAGGGGGCTTCGGCGTGGAGGGCGGTGCGCCAGGTGCGGTCGTCGACGCCTTCGGGATTGGACCAGTCGGCGGCGACCATCGGGGCGTAGAAGGTGGGGAGGCGGCACTCGTTCCAGAGCCACGCGTGGAGCGAGGTGTGGTCGCTATAGCCGACGAAGACTTTGGGGTTGGCGCGGATGAGATTGGCGTCAAGCAGCGGGAGGAGTTCGGCGGAACCCCAGCCGCCGCGGGTGCAGAGGATGCCGTCGATGGTGGGGTCGGCGAAGGCGGCGTGGATGTCGGCGACGCGGTGCGCGGCGGTGCCCGCGTAGTAGAGGGGGCCGCGATCGAGCGCGTGGGGCATGACGATGGGAGCGTAACCGTAGGCTTCGAGATTTGCGCGGCCTTGCTCGACCAGCTCGGGATTTGCAGCGGAGGCTGGGGAGACGATGGCGACGCGGCTTCCCTGCTTCAGCCGGGGAGCGCGGATGGTTGTATCAGGCAAAGTCGACCTCGCCGGTGCAGATGATTTCGGCGGGGCCGGTGAGGAACATTTCGCTGTCGTTGGTGGGCCAGACGACTTGCTGGGTTCCTCCCTGGGCGATGGCGGAGAGCTCGCGCGCTGTGTTGCGGAGGACCATGGATGCGGCAGAGGACGCGCAGGTTCCGGTGCCGCTTGACGTCGTGGGGCCGCAGCCTCGCTCGAAGATGCGGAAGGCGATTTCGGTGGGGCTGAGGACGCGGACGAATTCTACGTTGGTGCCAAACGGAAAGAGCGGGTCGATGGCGATGACGGCACCGAGTTCCTGCCAGCTGAGGCCGTGGCTGCTGAAGTCTTCTGCGTCGGTGAAGACGACGAAGTGGGGGTTGCCGACGTTGACCATGGCACCGGGGATGGGGCCGTGGACGCCGGGGATTTCGATCGTGCGCGGCATGACGCGGGGGATGCCCATGCCGGATTCGATCCAGTAGTCGACGTCGTCGCGGCGGAGGAGGCGGCAGGTGCGGACGCCTCCGTGGGTGCCGAGCGAGACTTGCTGGAGGCCTTCGCTGGCAGCGAGCCAGGCGGCGACGCAGCGGGTGCCGTTGCCGCTCAGTTCCGCTTCAGAGCCATCGGCGTTGAAGAGGCGGAGGAAGAGGGTTCCGCCAGATTTGCGATTAAGAAATTCGATGCCGTCGGCACCAATGCCGGTGTTGCGGCTGCAGAGTTTGCGCGCCATGGCGGCGTGTTTGTTGTGGGCGAGGCTCTCTTCGATGATGAGAAAATCGTTGCCGCAGGCGTGCGCTTTCACAAAAGGGATGCGGCTCATTCTTCCTCCGAGTCGTGAAACGTGATGACGTGGTCGGTTGCGTCGCTGGCGCGCAGTTGATCGAGCAGGCGAGCGTGTATTTTGGCAGTGGCGGTGATGGCGAAGGAGACGCGCTCGATGCCGGCGATGCTGTCGTGATCCTGCGTGGCGAGTCGCTGACCGGCTGCATCGAGTACGGAGAGGATGGCAAACTGCATGCGGCGGCGTGCGGTGGCGATGTCCCGGGCAACGGCTGCGGCGCTGTCCGCACTGACGATCTCACCGGGCAGCGCTTCGCTTACCTTGGCGCGGACTTCGTAGATCATGGGGTAGCGCTTCCAGCCGAGGCGATTCTCGAAGGCTCCGACGAGCTGCAGCGCGACGAGGACCAGCAGCGTGGCGAGCGCGGCGGCGATGTAGAGGCCGGCACCGCAGGTCATCCCGATAGCGGCGACGACGAAAACGGTGGCGGCGCTGGTGAGGCCGAGCACGCGATTTTTGGTGTGCAGGATGAGGCCAGCGCCGAGGAAGCCGACGCCCTGCACGATGTTGGAGGCGACCTGACCTTTGTTCGGTGAGTTGTCGCCGGCGAGGACGACGCTCATGATGGTGAACAGTGCCGCGCCCATGCAGATGAGCATGTTGGTGCGCAGGCCGGAGTCCTTGTGCCGCCACTCGCGTTCGAGGCCGATCGCTCCGCCGAGAGCGCAGGCGGTCAGCAGACGCTCGATCGATGATCGCGAGAGGACGAGCTGTTCGAACAACGAAAAATGTATGCGGCCGGAGTCCACCATCGAGTCAGGATACTACTCCGGAGCGTGGAGAATCGGTGATGTGGAGAGCATGGAACCCGCGTGGGTACGGAGCAGATTGTGCTCCGGCTATTGGGCGGAGGGAGGAATCCAGAGATCCGATTGATAGATCTTGGCGCAGGGCTGGCCGGTGGTGCAGATGACCTCGGTTTCGGTCAGGCCTTCGGGGTGTGCGACAACTGCTTTGCCTACAGCGTCGTCCCCGATGGCGATGATGTAAGCGGCGGAGTGCGCTGGGTCCTTGAGTGCGGCCTGCCAGGACTGGTCGTCGTTCTCCGAGATGACGCTCTTGAGCGTGCGCCCGGCAGTCTGGAGGGCGCCGACGTGGTTGGTGATGGACATCATGACAGGCACATTCAGGGGCATCTCTTCGAGCGCGATGGCGATGGAATGTTCGAGCGAGACGCGAGTGGTCGCGTTGACGACGCCCTCTTTGAGCACGAGAGGGATGAAGTACATCATGGCAAGGCAGTTTGCCACGCACAGGATCATCGCTGCGGGTTGCCAGAGGCGAACGCTGAGGCGCGCCCAGTCGGAGGTCTTGTTTTGCAGCCATCGCTCAAGGTTCTCTGCCGCGAGTGCGGGGTAGATGGCGAGCGCTGGGAGCAACTCCATGCCGTAGCGCGCGTTGTAGTAAGCGTGCGGCCAGAGTTGCGGAATGAAGATGGGGACAGAGCTGTAGGCGACGGCGTAGATGTAGAACGGGAGCGGAATCCAGAGCAGTAGAGCGAAGGATTCGGCGCGGGAATCGACGGCAGAGCTGGCACGGCGTTTGAAGGAGAGCCACGCGCCGTAGAGAGCCGCGAGCATGAGGGCGAAACCCGTATCCCATGCGGCGGCATCGATCTGCGCGGTGCGGGTGTAGAACAGTGCGGCCCAGCCCATGTTGTGCCAGCCGCGATAGTGCTGGCCGGGAGGCGCGGTGCGGCGCTCGATCTGCTTGGCCGAGTAAGGGCCGCGCATGAAGTCCAGCCAGTCGCCTTCAAAGTGGTGGTTGTACCAGAACCAGAGCAGCGGGCCGGCGACGCACAGGATCGTGAAGACAATGAACCAGGGACGGATGCTGCGGCGGAGGTTCGCGTCGGACTTCCAGACGGCCCAGGCGAAGCAGAGCCAGANNATGCGTGCTCGGGCGGTGGTGGCGTCGTTGGCGCGGAGGGCGGCTATGCCTTCCATGGTGGCGACGACGGACCAGATGAGGAGCGCCAGAAAGACCGTCTCTGTCATCGCCGTGGTGGCCAGGAAAAGCAGGTTGGCGTTGAGCGCGTAGAAGGCGGTCGCCACCAGTGCCCAGCGCAGACGCATCAGGCGGCGGGAGAGTCGCCAGACGCCGGCGACACTGGCCGCGAAGCTGATGATCGACATGGGAGCGGCGGCGATGCCGGTCTGCCACATCCGCATGTTCATGATGAACGGCAGCATCAGGATGTGCGGAAGTGGGAGCCATACTCCGCCGAGCTGGGCGAGGCCGGGCCACCTGGAGTCGAGGATGCGGCGGGCGATGGCGAGGTGCGCGACCGCGTCGCCGTAGAGCAGAAGATAGCCGTGGCGGTAGCAGACGAAGAGCGCGATGACGCCGAGCACGATGGCGGCGGCGAAGAGTGGATAGGTCTCGCCGGGGACGACGGGGCGCACGGCTTCGGGGTCTCCGGGAACCCAGACCGGGGCTTCGCGGAAGGAGCCCTTGCGGCTGCTGTTGCGGCCGAGGATGACCTTCCCGATCTTGACCTCGCCGGGCCGCTTGGTTCCGGGCAGGGGCTCGCTCGGGTTGGTGGTGCCGCGCTCTGATCGTGGTTTTGCCATGGCGGGTCTCTACAGGTGAGAGATCTCCTTGAGGTGTTCGAAGCGCTGGTCGATTTCGGCGCGTGTGGTGCGCTGCAGGCGGTCGGTGCCGAAGGCCTCGACCGAGAGCGAGCCGAGAACGCAGCCGTAGAACATGGCCTTGCGGAAGACTTCGGGGGTGAGCTTGCCCTGCGTCTCTGCGCCTCTAGACGCGATGTAGCCGTAGAAGCCGCCGGCGAAGGAGTCTCCCGCGCCGGTGGGGTCGACGACTTCTTCCTGCGGCGTGGCGGGGGCGCGGAACTGCTTGCGATCGAGGCCGTCGCCGAAGCTGTCGGCGGAGAAGTAGGCGGCGGAACCGTACTCGGCGTACTTGACGACGAGGGACTTGGGGCCGAGTGCGAGCACGCCTCTGGCAGCGCGGAGGCTGTTGGTTTCGCCGCTGAGCATGCGGGCTTCGTTGTCGTTGATGACCAGGATGTCGAGCTCGCGGAGGACCTTGAGGAGGTTGTCGCGGTGGGCGGAGATCCAGTAGTTCATCGTGTCGCCCGCGACGAGTTTTGCGTTGGGCATGTGGGAGCGCACGCGGGATTGCAGGACGGGATCGATGTTGGCGAGGAAGAGATATTCGGTGTCGAGATAGGACTCGGGAATCTTGGGCTCGAAGGCGGCGAAGACGTTGAGGTCGGTGGCAAGCGTCTCGGCGGCGTTGAGGTCCTTGACGTAGCTGCCGGTCCAGTGGAAGCTCTTGCCGGGGACGTGCTCGATACCCGTGGTGTCGATGCCCTTGGAGGTGAGGACGGCTTCGTGCTCGGGGAGGAAGTCGTCGCCGACTACGCCGACAACGCGGACGTCGGTGAAGAAGCTGGCGGCGAGAGCGAAGTGCGTGGCGGCGCCGCCGAGGACTCGCTCTCGCTTGCCGCTGGGGGTTTCGAGTGTGTCAAAGGCTACGGAACCTACTACGAGAATGGACATGGGTCTCCGGGGTTGAGGCTGATGCAATCGTTGGTGCTGATGCGAGCAGGAAGCAGATCCTTCGCTACGCTCAGGATGACAATTCTAAAAAGGGGTTACCAGTATTTGCCGTAGAGCAAGTCGAGCTTTGCTTTGGTTTCGGCGGGGATGGCGGCGCGGTCGGTCATGATGGCGAACTTTGCGGCGGTCTGCGCAGGGCTGGCGCTGAGGTCTGCCGGCATGAGGCGGACGGCGGCCTTGACGACCTTCTGGGCGTTGCCGGAGTTCTGGTGCATGACGGCGATGACCTGCTCGATGGTGACGTCGTCGTGGCCTTCGCGCCAGCAATCGTAGTCGGTGACCATGGCGAGGGTGGCGTAGCTGATCTCGGCCTCGCGGGCCAGCTTGGCCTCTTGCAGGTTGGTCATGCCGATGATGTCGGCGCCCCAACTGCGGTAGAGGTTGGACTCGGCGCGGGTGGAGAACTGCGGGCCCTCCATACAGACGTAGGTGCCGCCGCGCTTGCCGACGACGCCGACCTCGGCGCAGGCTTTGGCGAAGACGTCGGAGACGATGGGGCAGACGGGATCGCCGAAGCCGATGTGGCCGACGACGCCGTCGCCAAAGAAGGTGCTCGACCGTGCAAAGGTTCTATCGATGAACTGGTCGGGGATGACGAAGTCGGTGGGCTTGTGCTCTTCCTTGAGGCTGCCGACGGCGCTGACGGAGAGGATGCTCGAGACGCCGAGCGACTTCATGGCGTAGATGTTGGCCTTGAAGTTTAGCTCGCTGGGGAGGATGCGGTGGCCCTTGCCGTGGCGCGCGAGGAACGCGACCTTGCGGCCTTCGAGGGTGCCGAGGACGAAGACTTCGCTGGGGTCGCCGAAGGGGGTTTCGACGCGGAGTTCCGTGATGTCGGTGAGGCCGTCCATGTTGTAGAGGCCGCTGCCGCCGATGATGCCGATTTCTGCCTTCGCCAAACCTGTCTCCTAAGAACGCGTTGCGTTGTGGTGCGCCTTGAGCAGTATATCGTCGGCGGCGCGAGAGGATGGGCCTGGCGGATGGCTAGTGCCGGGCAAAGGCTGCAGAGGGGGCTTGTGTGGAGCTTGTTTCGTCTTCCCTGAGGTTCATGCGTTCGATGAGGCTGTTCTCGATGGTGTAGACGTGCCAGACTTCACTGTCCGAAAGAATATCGCCGGCGAGACTTTTCACGAGCTGGTGAACCTTGACGGCGGTCTTCCCGTCTTCGCGGTCGATCACTTCGAGGGGTTCCACGTGCGGATCAAACTCCTGCCACTGACGTGTCCAGTAGGTGCGAATCTCCTCTTTCCCAACGACACGGCCACCCTCGGATGCCTTGGGCCAGCTAACGTTCTCAGTCATGAGTGCGAGGGCGGCGTCAA
>DHWW01000025.1:3440-4120 GCA_002413385.1 Granulicella sp. UBA5172 | reverse complement strand
GGTGTGGGTTATGAAATGCCGTCGTCTGCTCCAACCTGTGCGCAGTTAGAAGCCGAGGGATTTGCAGAGGGCGTCGACTTTGGATTTGATTTCTTCGGGCATGGTTAGGATGGAGGGCCAGGGGCGGTGGAAGCCTTCGGCGGGCCACTTGCGGGTGGCGTCGATGCCCATCTTGCTGCCGTAGTTGGGGAGGCGGCTGGCGTGGTCGAGGGTGTCGACGGGGCCGCGGGAGAGGTCGTCGTGGAGGCCGCGGTATTTCATGGCGGGCCAGTCGTGGATGTCGGCGGCGTGGAGGATGGGGCCGTTGGGCGATTGCTCGATGAGCTGCTTGACGGTTTGCGCGGCGTAGAAGAGGCCGGCAGCGGTGGCTCCGGTGAGCGTGAGGGTGCTGGGCGTGGAGGCGATGGTGTAGCCTTCGGGGCGCATCTCCGCGGTGAAGGTGGGATCGGGATGCTGGGCGAGGCGCTGGAGCGTGATGCGCATGCCGTTGCCGGTGAGAACGCCGCGGGCGGTGAGGGTCTGGCGGAGATCGTCGGCGGCGAAGGTGTCTTCTGCATCACAGGCATTGCAGACGATGGTGACGCCGTTGGTCAGCGGCTGGTCGGTGAGCTGGGCGACCTGGCGGGGCAGCGGGATCAGGTGCAGCGGCGATTGGGCTGTGGCGATCGGGAGAAAAAGGG
>DHWW01000025.1:267-3353 GCA_002413385.1 Granulicella sp. UBA5172 | reverse complement strand
GTGGAAGATCAGGCGAGCTAACGGGTATCGCTCAAGGCGCATCCAAATACGGGTTAGGAGATAACGATGAGCTACAAGCAGGATGAGAACGAGCAGGATTACAAGGTACTGAGCGGTGAGGCGGGGCTGAAGAAGATTGCCGAATTGCTGGAAGGCATCCATATTGCGATGGTGACGACGCTGGCTAGCGATGGGTCGATCAGCTCGCGGCCGATGGCGGTGCAGGATAAGGCGTTCGATGGAAAAGTGTGGTTCCTGACGCGGTCGAGTTCAGAGAAAGTAGACGAGATCGAGGAAGACCAGCATGTGACGTTGACGTTCACGGACAGCTCGAACTCAAAGTACCTGACGCTGAAAGGGAGAGCGAGTCTCAGCCAGGACAGGGCGAAGGTCGACGAGCTGTGGAGTTCGATGTACAGGGCCTGGTTTCCGAAGGGAGCAAATGATCCGGAGATTGCGGTGCTGCGCGTGGATGTGCACGAGGCCGATTATTGGGAGGCTTCGAGCAGCAGGCTGGTGCGGGGTGCGAAGTATCTTGCGGCTGCGGTGACGGGCGGGAAGGTCTCCGTCAGGGAAGAGGGGCATGTGCTGGTGTAGAAGTTGTGAGTTGTAAGTTCTAAGTTGTAAGTGGAGGTGGTGGCACTTCACTTGGAACTTAGAACTTGCAACTTAGAACTTACAACTTGCAACTAGATGGGGGCTGTGCCGTCGATGATGGTGACGCCGGGGGGCGGGGTGAAGGTGAAGTCGGCGTTGGTGGTGGGGACGTTTTCGTGGATGTCGGTGAAGGTGAAGCTGGTCTCTGCGCCGTCGGTCTGGACGATGCGCATGGAGCGGATCTGGCCCTCGGGGTCGACGGTGAGGCCGATGGACTGGACGGTCTGCTGCATGCCCCTGGGGACGCCGGAGAGGGTGTAGCCGCCGTTGACGAGGGTCAGGGTGAGGCCCTGGAGNNGGGGTGTAGCTGATGGCGGATTTGCCGTCGAGGAGAAAGAGCTTGCCGGAGGGGGCCGCGGACGATCCGGAATCATAGGCCCAGCGCATGCGGCCGGGCTTGCGGAGGGTGAGGGTTCCGGACTCGGAGCGGTCGATGCCCATGCCCTGGTAGCGCTCGGTAAAACGGGCGGTGAGGGACTGGAGATGGTTGTAGTGGGCGTCGACTTTGTGGGCCAGCGCGGTGGGGGCCTGGGCGGTCGCGGTGGTGGTGAGGGCGAGGAGGAATGCGAGTTTCTTCATAGAGAGATGGAGCGAGCTGGAACAGATTCCTCCGCTGTGCAGGTGAGGCAAGTGCAAAGAGTGAGGCCGCCTTGGGGGCGGCCTCACAGGGACTGCCGGTGACGGNNTTACTGCAAGAGGTCGGTACAGCTGGTGCCGCCCTTGGGGTCGTAGCGGATCTGGGCGTTTTCGTCGGTGCAGAAGCCGCGGTTGCCGGAGTGGCCGATGGAGGTGGGGACGGCGGTGACCTGGTAGCTGTTGTATTGGTCGATGTTGTTGACCGTGGTCTTGCTGCAGCCGCTGATGGTGAAGGTGTAGCCGGATTTGTTGCCGCTGGCGAGGTCGTCGGCGATGAGTTGCGCTGACTCAGCGGTGGGTGGGCCGGAGCCGACTTTGCCGCCGAGAGCGGTGAGGGAGCAGGCGAATCCGTGCTGTGGGTAGGTGGACATGTACTGTCCTTCCATCTCGTTGAGCATGCGGAGGGAGGCGATGGCGGAGGTCTCGTTGCCGCGGCGGACGACGGACTGCATGGCCGGAATGGCGAGGGTCATGAGGATGAGAATGACGGACATGACGATGAGCAGTTCGACGAGCGTGAAGCCGGATTCGGGCTGGCGTGTTTGGGGGTTCATGGACTCCTCGGAAGAGCGGGAAGTGCGCTCGGATTTCCAGATTCAAAGTATAGACGTTTGGGAGGACGGAGGGGGAGCGTATCCCAAGGCTACAGACCCGCTTCTTTTGACGAAGCCGTGCCGTTCCGATGGTGTTGCGCGAATGATTAGCAGGCCAGGTGGGTGCGGGTTAGTTTTAGGGGGCCTAGATTGCCGAGGAGGGTGAGGGCGAGGAGGTCGGGGTGGAGGAGGTTGGTGGCGAGGCTCTGGATGTCGGCGGGGGTGACGCGGTCGATCTCGGCGGTGATTTCGTCGAGGGAGAAGAAGCGGCCCCAGTACATTTGCTGGCGGGCGAGGGAGGACATGCGGGAGCCGGAGGTTTCGAGGCCGAGGACCATGTTGCCCTTGATTTGATTCTTGGCGCGGCCGAGCTCTTCGTCGGTGACGGGGCTCACGCTTGATGCGGGTGCACTCGGCTAAAGTGAGCTGAAGGACCTGTTCGACGTTGGAAGCGGCGCAGCCGGCGTAGACGGCGAGGGTTCCGGTGTCGCGGAAGGGGTTGAGTTCGGAGTAGATGGCGTAGGCGAGGCCGCGCTCTTCGCGGATGGACTGGAAGAGGCGGGAGGACATGCCGCCGCCGAGGATGCTGTTGAGCAGGTAGGCGGTGTAGCGGTCGGGCGAGGCTACCGGGGGCGCGGGGACGGCGAGACCAGCTCGTCGAAGATGCCCGCAGCCATGGCCGGGGTGAACTCCTTGCTCGACNNATGAAGCTGGAGACGGTTTTGGCGGTGCCGACCACGGGGCGGCCGAGGGCGTCGTTGGGCCAGAATTTCTGGGTGAAGAGCTCGTGGACGAGGTAGTCGGGATTGTCTTCGTCCATCTTGTCTCTTCGAGGATGACGCCTTGCTCCTTGGCGATGTCGTCGGGCGCGAAGGTGGGGTGGAGGACGAGCGTCGGTGAGGAGATCGAGGGCGGCGGGGACGTTTTCGTCGAGGACCTTGAGGTTGAAGCAGATGGTTTCTTTGCCGGTGAAGGCGTCGAGATTGCCGCCGATGGCGTCGACTTCGCGGGCGAATTGGCTGGCTGAGCGCGTGGTGGTGCCCTTGAAGACCATGTGCTCGATGAAGTGGGAGATGCCGTTGACTTCGGGGGACTCGTCGCGGGAGCCGCAGTCGATCCAGACGCCCATGGCGACGGAGCGGAGGTGGGGCATGGACTCGGTGAGGACGAGGAGGCCATTGGGCAGGCGGGTGCGGCGGA
>DHWW01000025.1:0-179 GCA_002413385.1 Granulicella sp. UBA5172 | reverse complement strand
ACGGGTGTGGGGGTTGAGGCGGCGGTGGCGATGCCTGCTGCCCGGGCGCTGTTTGGGATGGGGTTGGGGGAGTTGACGGAGTTGATGGCGGGGATGGGGCAGAAGCCTTATCGCGCGCGGCAAGTGTTTGAGGCGCTGTATAAGCAGCGGGTGGGGTTGGTGGAGGAGATGACTACGCT
>DHWW01000243.1:417-3107 GCA_002413385.1 Granulicella sp. UBA5172 | reverse complement strand
AGGACGTTGAGGGCGCAGGCGGCGGCGAAGAGGCCGCAGTAGAGACGGAGGTGCGGGGACGGGCTGCGGGTCTCTCCGCTACGGCCTGCGGCCTTCGGTCGAGATGACAGCGTTTGGGTGGGGCTCGTTATGAAGTTCATCGTGCACCTCCTTTGCCTGCGGCTGCAGGTGTTGCGGTGGGAGGTTGCGGCGGTGGGGTGGAGGCCTGGAACTCGATGCGGGAGACGGTGCGGTTGCTGTCGACGAAGGCCTTCTGGGCGACGCGGCGGATGTCGGCCTTGTTGACGGCGTCGATGGCTTTGAGCTCGCGGAAGATTTCGCGGTAGTCGCCGAAGCGGGTCTGGTAGTCGGCTAGCTCGGAGGCGAGGGAGTCGTTGTCGCCGAGGCTCTGGAGGAGGGTGGCGCGGGCGCGGGCCTTGAAGCGTTCGAGCTCGGCATCGGTGACGTCGGTGGTCTTGAGGAGATCGAGTTGCTTGTGGATGGCGGGACCCATTTCTTCAGCGGTGTGGCCGCTCATAGGAACAGCGAAGAAGGCGAAGAGGCCGGGATACTTGACTCCGGGAAAGCCGCTGAAGCCTTCGGCGACGAGGGCGATGCGCTGGTCGCGGACGAGGGAGCGATAGAGGCGGGAGGTGCGGCCGTTGGAGAAGATGTCGGTGATGGCGGAGTAGACGGCGTCGTCGGGATCGCGGTAGTCGGGGCGGTGGTAGCCCTCAAGATAGATGGGCTGGCTCGCTTCGTGGAGGACGACGGTGCGCTCGGCGTGCTGCGGCGGCTCGATGGTGGTCATGGGCTCGGGCCTGGGGCCGGCGGGAATGCGGCCGAAGTACTTTTCGAGCATGGGGAGAGCGGCTTTGGTGTCGATGTCGCCGACGACGGCTACGACGATGTTGGCGGGGACGTAATACTTTTTGTGGAAGGCGTCGGCCTCGGTGGCGGTGACCTGTGTGATGTCGGACTCCCAGCCGACGCCGGGGGTGCCGTAATGGTGGGCCGTATAGGCGGCGGCGAGGAACTCTGCGACGAGGCGGCCCTGGGGAGAGGAGTCGATGCGCATACGGCGCTCCTCGTTGACGACGTCGCGCTCCTTGTAGAACTCGCGGGCGACGGGTGAGGCGATGCGGCTGCTCTCAAGATAGGCCCAGAGTTCGAGGCGGTTGGAGGGCATGGACCAGAAATATTGCGTGGAGTCCTCGGCGGTCGAGGCGTTGAGGTCGACGGCGCCGTTGGATTCGGCGATTTCAGAGAACTGGTTGGGGATGACGTAGGCCTGTGCGGCTTTGGCGGCGTCTTCGAATTTTTGATGGAGGGAGAGGAGGAGCCTGGGGTTCTGACCGACGCGCTTGCGGTACTCGGTGTCGTAGGCGGCGTAGGCCGTTTCTACTTTGGCGAGGGCGATTTTTTCGGCAGGGTAGTCGGTGGTGCCGATCTGGTTGGTGCCCTTGAAGGCGATGTGCTCGAACATGTGGGCGAGGCCGGACTCTCCTTGCGGATCGTTGGCCGAGCCAGCGTTGACGAGGGTGTAGAAGCTGAAGACGGGAGCTTCGTGGCGCTCGCTGATGATGAGCGTGAGGCCGTTGGGGAGAACCTTGACGGTGGTGCGGTGCTCCAGCCCGAGCTGATATTTGTCTTCGGTCTGGGGGTTGGTGGTCTGCGCGCTCGCGAGGGGGAGGATGGTTGCGACAGCGAGTGCGAGGGCGACGATGACCTTGAGATTCCGCGTGACGCGATGTGTGAAAGAGGCGAGGCCTGTGGGCAAGGCAGAGGGTTGCTGGTTCACGCGGGTGTCCTTTGGGTAGGGTTCTATCTCCATGGCAAGGAAGCATCGACTTGTCATGATCGATGGGTCATGGCCGATGAAGGCAAAATCAAAGTTTACTCTAACTTTTTAGACGAGCGTGCTCGTGCTTTGGCTGAATCAGAGAGCTGATTGCTCTTTGGTCAGGATGATTTCAGCTTCGTCTACGGTAGTGGGGGTGTGCTCAAGATCATTGGCGGGGCCGCGGGCGAGCTCCATGAGCCAATCCTGCGCGGCGAGACCGTTGTCGATTTTGGGCGCGCGGACGTAGGTTCCGTCGGGTTGCATGAGCCGGGCCTTGGCGTCGTCGCGTAGATAGGACTCGAGGATTTCGCTGCGTAGACGGTGCTTCGCGGCTGGATCGACGACCGGGAAGATCACCTCGCAGCGCTCGTAAAGATTGCGAGGCATCCAGTCGGCGCTGCCGCAGAAGACTTCATCGGCACCGTTGTTGGCGAACCAGAAGATGCGGCTGTGTTCGAGGAAACGTCCGATGATGGAGCGGACACGAATGTGGTCGCTGAGACCGGGAATGCCGGGGCGAAGAGTACACATGCCGCGGACGATGAGGTCGATCTCCACTCCGGCCTGGGAGGCGTTGTAGAGAGCTTCGATGGTGGGGCCGTCGAGAAGGCCATTCATCTTGGCGATGAGGTGCGCTGGACGTCCTGCCCTGGCGTGGCTGGCCTCGCGGTTGATGAGGGAGAGGACGTCGCTGGCGAGCGTGACGGGAGCGACGAGCAGAGGACGGTAGGCGTCGCTGGCGGCTTGCCAGTCCGCGGTGAGATAGCGGAAGACGCGGAGCACGGCATCGGTGATTTCGGGGCGGACGGTGAGCAGGCTGATGTCGGTGTAGAAGCGCGCGGTGACGGGGTTGTAGTTTCCGGTGCCG
>DHWW01000243.1:0-294 GCA_002413385.1 Granulicella sp. UBA5172 | reverse complement strand
CGCTGGTGCGGTAGAGGGTCTGCTTGATGGAGATGACGTGATCGTCTTTAGCGCTGGACTCGATGAACTCTTCGACGGTGTTGTAGCTATCGAAGGGATGATGCAGGAGAATGTCTGCCTTGCGAATTTCATTGAAGATGTTGGTGGTTTCGGAGAGCTTGAGGCGGCGGCCGTGGAAGTCGGAGAACTTGAGTTCGGGTATCTTTGCGGCGCTGTAGAGGCTCATCAGGCGCGAGAGGTTGACGGGGGCTTTGGTGCGGAAGACCTGCCAGGGCTCGAGTTCGAAGTACATCT
>DHWW01000088.1 GCA_002413385.1 Granulicella sp. UBA5172 | reverse complement strand
CGTCATAACAGCCTCTAGGGTAGTGAACGAGAGGCAGTAGTGATCCCTTGTGCCGTTTGTGAAGATTACCTATTTCGCATCGAGAAGGCCCAGGATTGTTTTCTTGCGCCGAGAAAGCTGGATTACGTTGCAGGCAAAACGAAACTTCGGGAACTTGAGCACGAATTCGAAATGCATAAGGTTATTCATCTCGTTCCTGCCACTGATCCGAAAATAGAAAGCTGATTATCTGGAGGGTTGCCAACACATCGGCAGCCCTCTTCCAATCCCCACGGATTTCGTGGATAATGGAGGTGGATGACTGTGTGCCTGACCGTTCGTCCTCCCGGCTGAAAAATTTCAGGAATTTAGGTTGCAGGGACCTTAACCCTGCGTCGCGGCGTGTCGGTTCAAGGAAGATTTTGAAGCGGTGAGCTGCTTGCCAACCGAGGTGGTTGGCCAAACTCGAAAGGAAGTTCAATGCGCGAAATTATCACTCTGCAATGCCCGGTCTGCAAGAACCGGAACTACTCCACCACGAAGAACAAGAAGACGACGACGGGTCGGCTGGAGTTCTCAAAGTTTTGTAATACGTGCCGCAAGCACACGGATCATAAAGAGACTAAGTAAAAGGGGTCAGGGCTTAGGGCCCAGGGCTCAGGGAAGGGCGAGTGATTCTGCCTTCTGAGCCCTCCGCCCTGAAACCTGAACCCTCGAATACAGGGGCGTAAGCTCAACGGTTAAACTGTCGGTCTCCAAAACCGAACTTCTCGGTTCGAATCCGAGCGCCCCTGCCAGATTTATTGATGAACGAAGAGCCGGATGCAGGATCAAGCCGAGCAAATGTTTCAGGAGTACACGCCATGGCGAACGCCGTAGTTGAAACCCACGAAGAAGGCACGATGATCGAGCGTGCGACCTCCGGGCCGCAGAAGATGATGCAGTTCCTGCGGGATACGCGGCAGGAGATGGACAAGGTGCACTCGCCGACGCGGGGCGAGGTGCAGTCAACGACCATCGTGGTGATCGTGACGGTATTTCTGTTTGCGGCGTATTTTGAGGCGGTGGATCTGGTGTTCGGCCAAGCGATCGACCAACTGTTCGTCTATCTGACGAAGCACTAGAAATTGGTTGGGCAGTTGTGCCGCCGCTGGAATGCAGGTCTCTCCACTCCCCTTCGACTGCGCTCAGGGTTCGGTCGAGATGACAGGGTGAGTGCTTCGCTTGGGTTGAGATGACAGGGTTTGGTTGACGAAGATTTAGTTGAAGAAGATTTGGGTTGGATGTGAAGGAAGAATCTATGGCAGATGAGTTGGAACAAACCGCGCAGCACGCTGAAGAGAGCGAGACACTGACGGCGGCTGAGGGCACGCTGGCCGTTGAGGCCGCTGCTGATCCGGAGATTGCAGTTGCAGGCGAGGCCGTTGGTGGCGATGCGGTTGCTGCTGATGCCGAGACCGCGGCACCGGTCAATGAGAATTTCAAGTGGTACATCATCCATGCGTACTCGGGGTTTGAGCGCAAGGTGAAGGAATCGCTGCAGAGCCGCGTGGCGGCGTACCACCTGGAGGACAAGGTGGGGCGGATTGAGATTCCGACGGAGCCGACGACCGAGATGCGTAACGGAAAGAAGTACACGATCGATCGTGTGTTTCTGCCGGGGTATGTGTTTGTGGAGATGGCGCTGGATAACGACATGTGGCACGTGGTGAAGAACACACCGCGGGTGACGGGATTTTTGCAGACGGGCGACCAGCCGAATGCGCTGTCGGAGGAAGAGGTCAACGCGATGTTGAATCGCGCGGATGTGACCAAGGAGAAGCCGAAGCTCAAGCTCAAGTTTACGAAGGGCGAGCAGGTTCGGATTACCGATGGGCCGTTCAATAACTTCAACGGCGCGGTCGATGATGTGAACGAGGACAAGCAGACGCTGAAGGTGATGGTGTCGATCTTTGGAAGGCCGACGCCGACCGAGGTTTCGTTCGCGAATGTCGAGAAGTCGGAAGAGTAGTAGGGCAGTGGTTAGTGATTAGGAATGCACTGACTGCGAGAGTTCGAATTTTTTGGAGTCACAGCCTGGGCAGCTTCACCCGGACCTTCTAACTCCTGTAGCAGTAGAAAAAATCATGCGAGGCCCTGTGATGAGCAGACCAGCCCGCAACATCGAGAAGGATTGAGATTATGGCACCGAAGAAAATTACTGGATACGTCAAGCTTCAGATCATTGCCGCAAAGGCGACGCCGGCACCGCCCGGTTGGACCCGCGCTAGGACAGGCGCAGGTCAACATCATGGAGTTCTGCAAGCAGTTCAACGAGCGCACGAGCAAGGATCCGGCGATGGCCGGGTTGACGATTCCGGTCGTCATTACGGTGTACGCGGACCGTACGTTCTCGTTTATCACGAAGACTCCGCCGGCTCCGGTGTTGCTGTTGAAGGCGGCGGGGATTTCGAAGGGCTCGGGGACTCCGAACAAGGAGAAGCTGGGCAAGGTGACGGAGAAGCAGATTCTGGAGATTGCCACGCAGAAGATGCCGGACATGAATGCGAACTCGTTGGAGGCCGCGGCGAAGACGATTCGCGGTACGGCTCGATCGATGGGGATTGACGTCGTCGCGTAATTGCGGGTTTTAGTTAGATAGAAGGGCGCGGGAGGGTTGATGGGTTGCCATCGATTCTTCTGCGCTCTTTTTGTTTGGGGTGGGATCGCTGCTAGCTGCTAGCTAAGGGCAAGGGCAAAGGCAAA
>DHWW01000325.1 GCA_002413385.1 Granulicella sp. UBA5172 | reverse complement strand
TTCGAATATTCAGCCGGACTTCGTTGCGCTCGACAATATCGACGAATATAAGCTGCTCTACGTCGCCTATCCTGTCATGCTGAAAGCAGAAACCGTCGCGCGGTTGAAGGAGTATGTGGCCAGGGGAGGAACCTTTGATCTGCGAAGGTCTCCCAGCCTACTTCGGCGACCATGGCCACGTCGGAACGGTGCAACCCAACTATGGCTTGGACGAAGTCTTCGGAGCGCGCCAGTCGTACGTCGAGTTCAATCCGGATATCTCTGACAACCTCACGCTGGAGGTCAACGGCAACAAGGTATATGGCCGTTACTTCCGTCAGGAGTACAACCTCAAAGGCGGAAGGGCCGTAGGTCATTACAGCAATGGTGCCATCGCTGCTGTTGAGAACCGCGCTGGCAGTGGACGGGCGCTGCTCATGGGATCGTTCCCGGGCGCCGGATACTTCCTTCATCACGGTAAAGAGACCCAGGCGCTTTTCGCCAGCTTTCTGAAAATGGCTGGCCTCGCTCCGCGCGTGATCATCGATGACACCGCGGTCCAGGCCCGTCTTCATAGTGGCCGTGGCGGGAGGTATCTCTGGGTTACGAATCCCACAATCAACAGCCGCCCGGTGAAGGTCTCTCTCGATTCACAGTCAGATAGCTTCAGCTCCGCGAAAGATCTCTGGGGGGACCTCCCGATCCATCTGGAGGGGCGCGAGATTGCGGTGAATGTGCCGGCCAGGGATGCAGCGGTCATCCTGCTGCGTTAGGCCCAGGCGACGACGCAAGTCNNGCATTCGCGGACGGTGGGATTGCATTACGCGAGGGATGGTGAGGATCGCCTAAGACTTCGTCGGCGGAGTCGAAGAGGTGGCGACCTCGCATCCCGCGAGATCCTCAAGCACCCGGATCGACCCACAGATATCGTCTTCGCCGAAGCCTTTCGCGATGGCGGCCCGATAGAGTTGCCCGGAGAGCGCGGTCAACGGAGCTGGAACATTCAATTCAGCGGCCGAGTCCAGCATCAGCTGAATATCTTTCTCCAGCCACTTCACGGAGAAGTTGGTCGTGAAGTCGCGCTTGAAAACCATCGGAGCCTTGGCCGAGATCAGCCCCGACCGAGCTGCGCTGTTGTTCAGAATGTCCAGCATCAGTTCGGGATCGACCCCCGCCTTCGTGCTCAGAACGAGGCTCTCGTTGAAAGCCTGCAGAAGGTTGCCGAGCACCATGTTCTGCGAGAGCTTCACGTGCAGACCCATCCCCGAAGTTCCGCAGTAATAAAGCATCTTGCCCATTGCTTCAAAATACGGCCGGCAGCGTTCGAAGACTTCCTTGTCCCCGCCCACCATGAAAGTGAGCGTGCCACCCTCGGCGCCGGCTTTTGATCCCGTGCAGGGGGCATCGAGGAATTCAATGCCGACAGACTTCAATTCCGCAGAGAGTTGCTTGCTGGCCGAGGGAGCTATGGTGCTGCAGTCCACGATGACCATCCCCGCCGAAGCTCCGTCTCGAAGACCATTCTTGCCCAGGATGACCTCGCGCGACATCGCCGTATCCCCAACGCAGAGGAACACGCACTCACTCTGCCGCGCGACCTCTGCCGGCGACGCACAGACAGTGGCCTTCGGCCCCGCGATGATTTTCGCCTTGCCAGTACTGTGCGACCAAAGCGCCACCTCATGTCCGGCGTCCATCAGTCGCTGCGCCATAGGCCCGCCCATAATACCCAACCCAAGAAAACCCAGCCTAGCCATAAAATAGTGATTCCTTCCTTCGAACTCATGCAATCTAAGACGATCAGTCGCTGATGCCTTCAAACCTGGCCCGTTCCGTCCACCAAAGGAGCTGCTCTCCTCTCCCCCCAGGTCTAGAAAGCAAGGGATGGTGATCCGGCGAATACAGTGTTAAGCGCACTGATTCAGTCAATAAGCGCGATGGTATAGTGGTATGACCTATTCTGTCAAAGCCAACTCCCAGCTCCCTCCAGCCTCTGTTCCCAAACAACCTGATCTCGTCGTCCACAGTGACTCAAGTTTCGAGAGCTCGAACGAGCCCACCCGGCGAATGTGAGCGGTTGTGGTTCTGCAATCGATTGGGCGTTTCGCGCACAGCCCTATGGCAGGTCGCGTTGGCTTTCGGAAATCGTGGTGATTTCTTTACAGCACGCGACTTTAGTGTGATGGTCAGGTCTTTGTCAATAGCACGAGTTCAAGCGCGCGGCTTCTATGTGCAGAAGCGTCTCAATCTGAAGTGCAGAGAGTCAAGTGCACTGGGGATCATGCTGGATGACGGTTACGCGGCTCTTTGCTTTGCCGATCGCTTCTTCTTCGGTCGGGTAGCTTTACCTGCGGCGGCCTTCGGCGTTGCACTGCTTTCATTGGAGGTCTTGTCAATGGCTATCCTCTTGCGGTAGCGCTCCAACGCCGCGTTGAGGTGAATATCCATTGCTTTGCGAGCGCCTTCCGCGTCGCGATCCCGAATTCTGCCGACGATACGTAGGTGTTCATCAAGGGAGAGTGGCCGGGCATTTGGAAGCACGAGAACCCGATTCAATGCTCTGGCGAGTTGCCCCCGAATCATGGATATCAAATCCATCGTCAGCGAATTGCTGGAAGCCTTTGCCAGGGCGATATGAAATTCAAGGTCGAGCGCGGAGAACTTGGTCCGATCGTTCAGAGATGCTTTCATTTGTTCCAGCAGCAGCTTCAAAGAGCGGAGATCTTCGGCAGTGCCGTTGATCGCAACGTTGGCTGCGGTAAGGCCTTCGAGAGCGATTCTCACCTGCATCAGGTTCTCAATATTCTGTTGTTCCGTGATGAGTCGCCATTGGAAAATCTTGCCCAGAAACTTGCCGCTGTTGACCGCGACCGTCGTTCCATCGCCAACACGAGACTGCAGTACACCGACGATCGAGAGGCAGCGCAGGGCTTCGCGCAGGGAGGAGCGGCCCGTCCCGAACTGCACGCACAGATCACGCTCAGAGGGAAGCCGTTGGCCAGGCTGCAACTCCCCGCTTTCGATCAAGCCCATAATCTGCTCGACAATCTCATCGCTGATGGTTGTCTTCTTGATGGGTCGAATCTTGGGATTGACGGAAATTGCCTTCGATTTCGTGCGCATTATGATCGCTCCACTCCAGCTAACATCATGTGGAATCATATTCCACTTGTGGGGTAG
>DHWW01000324.1:7256-7511 GCA_002413385.1 Granulicella sp. UBA5172 | reverse complement strand
GGCCGCACCAGTGCTTGTGATGATTCTGGATGGGGAGAGTGGTGGGCCCTACCACAACTGGCGGGTGACGACTGCGGTGCTCAAGAAGGAACTGGACGAAGTGGGGCTGTTTGAGGTGGATGTTGTCACCGCGCCGCCGGCGGATGGAGACTTCAGCAGCTTCAGGCCCGATTGGGGAAAGTACAAGGTCATTGTGTTCAACTATGACGCTCCAACCGAGCGCTGGCCGGCGGAGCTAAAGGCCTCCTTCGAGAC
>DHWW01000324.1:0-6934 GCA_002413385.1 Granulicella sp. UBA5172 | reverse complement strand
ACGGGTAAGGTGACGCAGAAGCTGCCGGCTACTTTTCCCAACGAGAATACGGTGAGCTACCGGGCAGATCTTGCAGCGCTGGACCCGAACTATTCCAAGGGGTTGAACCCGCTGGATGCTCCTGCTCAGCCACGGCCTGCGGTTCCCGCGCCCACCAAGTAACGAACCATCGAGGAGTTTACAGATAAAGACGATCAAAGGACCGGCGATCTTTCTGGCCCAGTTTGCCGGCGATGCTGCNNTCCTACGTGGGATGCGCGGCTGCTGTACTGGTTCTGCGAAAAGCCTGATCTGGCCGCTCCCGAAGAAAATAGACTCAATCTAAGCCAAGATATTCTGCACTTGCCCCCCAAAATCCACGAATAGCTTCCGGCTTAGAATTACTTTCAATCCGGAACGAGGAATGGTTACACCTGAGTTCATCTTTGGTAGCCAAACTCTGGCTGGCGACCCCTTTCACTTTGGAGGGCTTAAGCTCAGCAAAGAGGTGAACGCATACACCGGACTCGACTTCGGGACATCCAACTCCTATGCTGTCCAACGCGTGGTAAGTCCAGAGTTCATTGTCAGCTATGAATCATATCGAGCCGAAGCTACGCAATCGTCAGTACCCGATCAGCCCTCAAGACAATCGGAACATTGAACTTCATCGTCGTGAGCGAATCCTTCACGGTAGTCCGAGCCGACAACGCCTCGTTGCCAAGCCGCGCTCGCGGCTCTGCAACGTCGAGCTTCAGAGACGCGAAACGCAGCTCCCCATACGCACACGAAATCGACAGGCTACGCCCCGTACGGCAAATTGTACCGAAGCCCGACGACGTGACCCACGGTGCACGAAAATCTCCCGGCACCGTCGGAATCATCGTCAGCGTCTCATTCGGCAGGTCGGGCTTGAACCCTGTGGCGGCCAGTAGCGTTGCCCAACTGCTCATGGCGCGGGAGTAGTGACCGCCGCACTCCACATGGTTCCAGGGCTGACCGGCACGGAGATATCGCTGATGGATGGCTTCGACGATCTTTACTCCATCCGTGTAGCGGCCGTGGTCCATGAGGAACGAGGCGAAAGCGTATTCGNNACCAAGCCTCCCCTGGGGGCGGTGGCATTGTGCAGGCCGAACTCCTTGTTGAAGTTGTTCTTGAAGATGCTTTCCGTGCTTTGGTTGAGATTCTTTGTTGAGATGGTCGTCGGCAATCCGATGAGGTGGCTGAACCACTCGCCTGAGATTTGATCGGTCATGCAAAGCTCGTCGCGTTCGCTGCCGTCGACCCAAAGGCTGTAGTACTGGCCGTTGAAGAGCAGCCGGTCGAAGCTTTCGGACGCTTTGGACAAGAGGTCGGACCAACGCTGTGCGTCTTCCGGCTTACCGGCGTCATCGGCGATGCGAATGCCCGCGCGCAGTGCACCGATCCAGAGAGACGCGATGTAGGATGGCGTTCCCCGCATGCGCCATTGATCGTAGCTTTGGAGACCCGTATCGCGGTCGGGCAATGCATCGCCGTTGGTGTCGAGCGATTGGGTAAACGCCATCGCCCTGACAACGTGCGGCCACATGCTTTCGAGATATTCTTTGTCAGCGGTCCAGAGATAGTCGCGACAGACCATCATGACAAATTGGGAGTTCATATCTACGCGGGCGAATCCATTGTCTACTGCATTCACGTCGCCGTCGTAATTATGCGGCACCTGTCCTAGCGAGTTTTGTGAAGCGATGATGTGTTTCATCTGCCCGAGCTTTAGCTCCGGGAAGAGCGCTACGACCGGAAAACTGCCTTGATAATCAACGTCGGTAGTGGAAAGGCCGCAGCAGCCAAGGCCCTCCCATATGGCGTAGCTGTCGTCCTTGGTCCACCATGTGTTGAAGACAGTCGTGGAAAGTTGGCTGGCCCATGCGAAGGCCATGGACTCGCCGAGAGATGTATCGGCGAGCGTTCGCGCGAATGTAGACGTACCCGCCAGATGCGTTTCGTAGTTGGTACAGAGATAGCGATTGACGTCGGCCGCATCGTTGAACCAGTTCGCGTACATGTGACCCATCGAGCGTCCCTGCGCGGTGAGGTGATGTGGGAAGAACCAGCTAACGGTGAAGCGAACATCGACTTTCTGACCGGGCGCGAGGCTCACCGAGGATGCGAGCACGCCGGTGCCCCACGTTAGCCGCTTGCCCCGATCGTTGTCGAGGAGATTTTTGCGTATCTCCTTCAGCAGGTCCTTTCGCGCCTTCGCGAAAGTTGCGGGATCCGCATCCCTGGCGTCGTTGAAGATGCGCGCCAGCAATGCGTCTTTGGAGAGCGCGTCGACCTCCGCTTGAAGCTCAGCGTCCGAGAGAGCCTCGATCTGTGCGTCGGTGAGCAGGGTTGCGCTGGGATCGGTGCTGCCATTGGAATCGGGTAGACGGCCTTTCTGCGAAAGTTCATCCAGTGCATCGAGCAACATTCT
The DNA here is from genome assembly GCA_002413385.1 of Granulicella sp. UBA5172. Classification (GTDB taxonomy): domain Bacteria; phylum Acidobacteriota; class Terriglobia; order Terriglobales; family Acidobacteriaceae; genus Granulicella. The sequence goes on along the minus strand of DHWW01000324.1, from coordinate 4,497 downwards.
GCTGGTGCGAGGGGTCGTCCAGTGAACCTTGCCGGGAAGTGCATATTCCTGAAACGTTCCAGCGACATAGGAATGTTCGCCGCCGGTGACGGAGAAGCACATGCTGCCGATGCCGGAAGGAAAGTTTGCCTGCGCATCGGTTTTAAGAAACAGGCTGGTCGTGTCTTTGTCTTGCGAGATGGAGTTTGTGAGCTGGCGTTCTGGAAGTGCCGAGGCCAAAGGATTATCCAGGAAGCCCGAGAGCGAGACGCTGACGGTTTCCTGCGAAGTGTTTTCCAGCGTGAAAACGACATGGAATCCAGGTGTAGCGGAATCCCGCGCTCGGCCCGGGATGAAAGGGGAAAACGCACGCGCAGAGGCACGAACCGGTAACGTCTCATCGTTATACCGAAGATTGGTCATCGGAAACGTTGACGTGTAGTCGATGGAATCAATGTCCTGCAAATAAGGGTAGGTATAGAGATCATTTTCATCTGAGCGCAGATAGAGCCGACGAATCTGGCTGAGGCGCTCGGAGCTCTTTTGGGTGCGAATCAGAAAACGAAGATACTGTGCCCCATGCGTTGGCATTGAGGTCGTAGAAGGGGCGTTCTGCGCCCATGGACCAGAGTTGAAGATCTGCCACTCGTAGAAGCACCCGTCCGCGCGGATTTCAACGAAACCTGTTCCGATGCCACCGAGCGGTGCGCCTGAACCCATCGGCATCGTCGCTGGTATCGATCCCGCTACGCCTTGCGAAAGCGGTTTGGATTTTGCGGGATCACAACCTGACGCAGCCGTGTTCGCAGCATCGCTTTGGGTCGTCGATTGGGCGGTACAGGAGGAGGTCAGGGCTGCTCCGGCAGCGGCGGCGGCTCCCCCGAGAAATTCGCGGCGTGAGGTGCTCATCGGAAGATTCTCTCAGGTTTGAGCCAAGTGGGGTAGCTGCCTTAGTGCAGTAGCCTCTATATGTAGCGGTAGAGATCGCAACCAATCCGCGAGCGGGCGAGCAATATCCTGGAACATGGCGGGAGTTCCGGGCGTGGTTTGGAGAAGAATCGTTCTGCATTGCCTATCTGGAGCAGTTGCGATGGAAAGCAGGGTTCCGCTGCCCTCGATGCGAAGGTGACAAGGGATGGCGTCTTGCAGATGGCCGCTGGTCCTGCGCGGCTTCTCGGCATTACCCTCTAGCTTATGGAATAATTCAGATCGTCTGACCCGGTAAACCATCCAGCCCGGAATCTTGCTGAACAATCAGCTATATTCTGACCAAGCAATGGAGTTCTATGAAACACATGAATGCTATCTGCGCCCTGCTCCTGTTGTCTGTGACCGTTCAAGGGTACGGGCAGAAAGATACCATCGTTTTGCGACCGGTAGAAATTCAGGATGTTCTGGTAAATCCCGGGATGGGCATCACGACCTTTCAGAGGTTCAATGGGCAGGCGTTGAATCCTCCTTATACCTGGTCAGAGCGTGGGCCCGTGACGGAGTTACAGGATGCGGTTCCGAAGCCGGACTTCCCGGAGACGTCGATCGCTTACCTGCGCTGGTACTGGACTGCCATTGAGCCCGAACCCGGCAAGTTCAATTGGGAGATCATCGACCGGGCGCTGGCCGAAGCCCAGAAGCACGGGCAGAGATTGGCGATACGGCTGATGCCGTATTCCGATCGGGATCCGCTGCCGGAGTGGTACCGCAATTCGGGAGCGCGGAGGGCGAACAAGGCCGATAAAGATGGGAATATCTGGCAACCGGATTTCAGCGATCCGCTCTATCTGAAGTACTGGGGTGAGGTAGTCTCCGAGGCCGGTAAGCGGTATGACGGCAACCCTATTCTGGACAGTGTGGATATATCTTCGGTGGGGTATTGGGGCGAGGGCTGGAGTAACTACATGCCACCTTTCACATCGCAACAACCGCTGATCGATATCTGGCTCGGGGCATTTCGGCATACAACGCTGCTGATGAACTTCGATGAGCCGGAGGCACTCGCATACGGCACCCAGCACGGGGCGGGCTGGCGGCTGGATTGCCTGGGAGATATGCGGCCACGCGATCCGGAGATGCTGGACGCCTATCCGGAACAGATCGCGCGAACCGGCATTCAGGATGTGTGGAAGGAGCGCCCCGTATCACTGGAAACCTGCGACACCCCTGCCGGGTGGAGGCGAGATGGCTACGATCTCAACTACATCCTGAGTCAGGCGCTCCGGTGGCACGTCACTTCCTGTGAATGTGAAGTCGTCTCCGATTCCTCCAGAATGGCAGCCGCAGTTTGAAGAGTTCGAAAAGAGAATGGGGTACCGGTTTATCCTTCGCCGGCTGGAGTACCCGAGAGCTGTAGCCGCAGGCGCGATGATGCCGGTGCATATGTGGTGGCTGAATGCCGGGGTGGCTCCAATCTATAGGGAATATCCACTTGCGGTGCAGTTGCAGTCCGGCGATATGGAAGCGGTTCTCCGCGTGCGCGCCGATGTAACGAAGTGGCTGCCCGGTGATTCTGTTGTCGATGAATCGTTGTACATTCCGAGGGACTTGGCGGCTGGGACCTATCACCTTCGAGTCGCGTTGCTCGACCCGGAAACGAGAGCCCCTGCTATACGCCTGGGAATCCAGGGGCGACAGCCCGATGGGTGGTATGACCTGGGCTCGATCGTCGTGAGCCGATGAAACCCACGCATCTCCAGCAGATCAGGGTGCGGCGCTATGCTGCGGTGTGGCTGATGCTATTTTTTGCAGCTATATGCCAGGCGGGCACGGCCCTGCGCGGCGGCATTGGGAATGAAGGGGCGTTGTTGCATGGATAGGGTTGGAATCGGCTACTCTGGGACAGATTACTGNNCTGGACGGCTGGCAGGCGGCACGTCGGACGACCCCTGGCGGGCAGTCCAGCTACTCCGAGCTGGCCATCGAGACGGGCATGATGCTGCGCATGGCATTTCACTTGGCGTTGCGTCAAACCGAGGGGCTGATGGCCTCCATCTTCGGCCTGCTGGGTGTGCTACTGAGCGCGCCTGACCACGGCACCTCGAGCCGAAGGGCAAGGGAAAAGGAGTCAATCTCCAAGGGCTGTATCCTGCCAGATGGGCCGATCCACTTGTTGATCGACAGCACGGGCTTGAAAGTTTTCGGAACCGGTGAGTGGCTTCTGGAAAAGCATGGCGCAAGAGCGCGGCGCACGTGGAGAAAGCTGCACCTGGCCGTGGATGCCGACCCCGGGATGGTCATGGCCTCGGCCCTGACCGGGAACGAGGTCGGAGACCCTTCGCAAGTGGCACCGCTGCTGGATCAGATAGAGGCGACGATCGCCAGCGTCACAGCCGACGGCGCTTATGATGGGATGCCTACCTACGACGTTGTGGCCGGTTACGGCGAAGATATTTGTGTGATCATCCCGCCCCACGTAACGGCGGTACCTAGTGCCGGGGCCGTACACAATCCGTCGCAGCGAGACAAACACATTCTATCCATTGCAGCTAGAGGAAGGCTGGGCTGGCAAGAGGAGACCGACTACGGACAACGCGCTCTGGTTGAAACCGTGATGGGCCGATACAAGGCCATCATCGGTCCTTGCCTGCAAGCGCGAAGCTTCTCTGGCCAAGAAGGCCGAGGCGGCTGTCGGCGTGGCCGTCCTCAATCGAATGCTCGACGCGGGCCGCCCGGACTCTGCCCGCCGTCTTAACATCGCCGCGTAAACTGGCTAAGAAGACGGTAGCTCGGCCCTCGCCCGATCCATGCAACAACGCCCCACGCATACCGATTGGATGGAACAGACTACTGTTTTGTCGCGGAAATGCTCGGGTATTTCAACAAGTTCCTAGACGAGGTGTTGTTTGAGAAAAGTGTTGCGGAGGTCTACGTCGCGGAAGGCGTCGGTGCCGCCGGAGCGTAGGGTGGAGAGTGCTCCGGTGATATTGCCGATGGCTGCGGCGCGGAGGGGGTCTTCGCCGTTCAGGTATGAGCTCAGGAAGCCGGCGTTGAAGCTGTCACCTGCGCCGATGGTATCGACCGGCTCGACGCTGAGTGGAGCGATCCAATCCCGCTTGCTTCCGCGCTGCACGACAGCACCGCGGGAACCGCATTTGACCACGATCAAGGGGACGCGCGGAGCCAGAGCATCCAAGGCTTGTTCGAGGGTAGGTTTTCTGGCTATTTTCTTGATTTCTTCTTCGTTCGGAAGGAGAAGATCGATCTTGTCGAGGAGCTGGTGGAGGACGCCTCCCCACTCGCCGGTGGGGTCATCGTTTGTGTCCAGTGAGGTCGTCAGGCCGGCCTGTTTCAACTGATCAAACAGCTCTGGAAGGCCGGGTTGGAGTCCCGTCTGGAGGAAGAGGGAGGACAGATGGAAGTGGCGGGAGGAAGTGAGATAGGCCAGATCCAAATCTGCTACCGTCATCTCCGCCATGGCTCCGGGATAGGTGAGGATATGGCGGTGTTTTCCGTGGGGAAGAATCAACGTAACACCGGTGCCCACTCCTTTCTGGCTGGCAATGTGGGAGAGATCAACGCCGCCTT
>DHWW01000318.1 GCA_002413385.1 Granulicella sp. UBA5172 | reverse complement strand
CTAAAGTACAAAATGAGGCGGTCGTGCTACTAGATGCTTCTTATATAGCTTGATAACTTCTTGTTGCGGAAGACCCATCTTTCGATTTTTCGAAGGATTACCGGCGGCCTTTAGATGCACGTACGATATTTGCTCGGCTTCGAGTCTCTCCGATAAAGGCTTCTTAGAGAAGCCAGGCTTGTAGCTCCATGGCGTTTCTCGAACGTCAATTACCACCGAAATCTTGTGCCACTTTAAGACCTCAATATACCGATCCAGACTAATGCCCTCATAACCAAGGCTGTATGCATGTAAGAATCTCGACATGGGGTTATTTTACAGAGCCTCTTGAGTATTGCCTTGCGATTAGCGGACACGTATCTCGGTTGGCACGTGTTACCTGATTGAAGACTTCTAGCGCCCGAATATTTGGGCTCATTAGGCGTTGTTGCATTTCGCCTCCGCCGCTGCCCATGGTTCTAATTATCCTGCTTATTTGGGCGTACTGGCGGAGGATGTTGTTGACCTCCTGCACGGAGGTGCTCGAGCCCTGGGCGGTGCGCTTGCGGCGGCTACCGTGATGATGGTGACGTTGCGGCGCTCCTTGTTGGTCATTGAGTCGAGGATGGTTTCGACGCGGCTGAATTGCTTCTCGTCGACCGAGCCTGCGGCTTGCTGGATGCCCGCGAAAGGGCCGACCGAGACTAGTGGCATAGCCATAGGCCTGGGGATCACCACCGAAGTTATCAAAGCAGGCATAACGCGAGCGTGCCCGCTGTGCTGCATCAGGATCGATCTCATCAAGGTAGCGAAGAACGCGCTCTATTGAAGCATGCAGGCTATAGAGGTCCAGCCCATAGAGGCCGATGCGCCTGGATGGGTCAAGGGAGTCGTTATGAGTGCGCAGCCAGCCGACGAAATCAAGGACATCGGCATTACGCCACATCCAGGAGGGAAACCGTTTGAATCCGTTCAAGGCCTGGACGGCATCAGGATCCGTGTTATCCCCCTGAACGTAGCGATGCACCCTGTAGGCATCGGGCAAGTCTGCCTCCAGCGTGACGGCACTGAATCCTTTCTCGCGGATCAGACGTTTTGTGATCTTGGTGCGCTCTCTATAGAACTCATGTGTGCCATGCGATGCTTCGCCAAGCAGAACGAAATGTGCGTCTCCAATGAGGTCGAGCAGGGAGTCGTAATCGTTGATGGAGCCGGTAAGGGGTTTTGCAGCATTGCGGACAAGATCGGTGAGGATAGGTTCTGTCGAAGTAGGCATTGAAACCTCCACAAGAGTGGAAACTGTCGGCCATGTTGAATGGCTTAGGGATGACAACATTTCAGCGGTTTGCCAACGCATCACGATCGGGAGTTGTGGTGCGAGAGCTTTTAGCCAGCAGATAGCGGTCAAACCAATCTGTTGCGGCGCGAGCCACTTGTTCCAGAGTTCCTGGCTCTTCAAACAGGTGGGTCGCTCCCGGAATGAGGACGAGGCGCTTGTCTTTGCAACTCAGCTTGTGCAGCGCCTCTCGATTGAGAAGGATAACGTCGGTGTCTTCGGCACCAACGAGGAGAAGAACCGAGGCATGAACCTTGGAAAGGGATTCGTCTGCCAAATCCGGCCTGCCACCGCGGGAGACGACAGCGATGACCATATCTGGCAATCGCGCTGCGGCCACAAGAGCAGCCGCAGCACCCGTACTGGCTCCGAAGTAACCGATGGGGAGTTCGCGCGTCCTCCGCTCTTGCAGGACCCACTTTGTTGCACCTACCAAGCGCTCCGCCAGCAGTTCGATATTGAATCGGAACTGCGCGGTCCGGCGATCCAGAGTCTCTTCTTCCTCGGTCAGCAGATCGAAAAGAAGTGTGGCGAACCCGCGCGATTGCAGAACGTGTGCAACAGACTGATTGCGAGGGCTATGGCGGCTGCTTCCGCTCCCATGCGCAAAGATTACAAGGCCTTGCGCATGAGCAGGGACATCCAAGACTCCGGAGAGCTTCACTTTGCCAAGATTGATGGAGACCTCGTCCGATTGTTCAGCACGTTGAAGAAGATCGATAACCTCCTGATCTTCCACCTGCGCGAAGTCTCGGTAAAACCCACCTATCGCGTAAAACGGGTCGGGCATAGAGAGGCAGACCAACTCATCCACAAAAGGTCTGAGCCATGCGCATGTAGACTGTGGAGCAACTGGGACCGCTAGTACGAGCAAGGCGGGTTTCATCTGCTGGAGTGCCTGGATGGCTGCGTAGACGCTCGCTCCTGTGGCGATGCCATCATCCACAAGAATCACCGTCTTGCCGGCGACCAGCAGGGGCGGGCGGTTTCCGCGATACAGGACTGCCCTCCGATCCAGTTCTTGTCTCACCTCAGCGGTGACTCGCTCGATCTGCTGAGGTGAGATACCTGTAGCTCGAATAATTGACTCATCGAGATATCGTCCGTCGCCAGCGGAAATCGCACCGAAGGCCAACTCTCCCTGACCAGGCACGCCTAGTTTTCTTGAGAGAAATACGTCAAGCGAAGCGTGGAGCGCGGAGGCGACCTCAAAGGCCACTGAAACTCCACCGCGCGGTATCCCGAGCACTAACACGTCTGTACGATTGGCAAAGTGCTCCAACCGCTTCACAAGTTGTCGTCCAGCATCTTCACGGTTCTCGAAGATCATGGGATCACCTCGACATGGTACTTTTTTACGGGATTTATATACATGACTCCCTTTAGCCATTTTACCGGCTCAACTGACGGACAACCATATCATGGCGCACCCGTCCATCTAGGGAAGCTCTGCGTAGGTCNNCGGTGGAGGTAGAGATTGACCAGCGCGAAGTTGGCGCACAGCCGGTTGTGGGTCTTGGCGATGCCTCTGTATCTCACCTTGTCGAAGCCGAAGACCCGCTTCAGGATGCGGAACACATGTTCTACCTTGGCCCGCACGCTCGACTTACTTCGGTTCTTCTTCTTTTGTAACTGCCGAGTAGGCCGGGGGAATTTCACCCCCAGCCCCTCACAGAACCGTGCGTAAATCTCTCGATTTACACGGCTCGTCTCAGCCATACATTTGTTCTCTTGCGAGGACAAATCGACGCGGAAGGGAGAGGCTCTTCCTGGTTTCCCAGTTGGGCGAGACGCTGGCCAGCAGCGTGATCGAGCGCCATGCCAAGCGGTTAGGCAACCGTGCCAGGCTGGTCACCCTCGACCTCGATCCGACCGACGATCCCACGCACGGCGCACAGCAGATGTCGTTCTTCAACGGCCACTACGATAGCTGGTGCTACCTTCCGGTGATGGGTTTTGTCAGCTTCAACGACGAGGCCGAGCAGTATCTGTGCGCTGTCGTGCTGCGTCCTGGCAACGTGACCGCGCCGGTGGGAGCGGCGGGGATTCTGCGCCGCCTGCTGATGATGGTCCGCCACTTCTTTCCGGGCGCGCGCATCCGGGTTCGCCTCGACGGCGGCTTCGCGCATCCTGAGCTGCTCGACTTTCTGGACGCCGAACCGGGCCTTGAGTACGTGGTGGCAATGGCCAGCAACGCGGTACTGCAGCGCAAGGCGGAACAGGCAATCCACCCCACGGACGAAGACCTGTCCGTGGGGACCCCGGCTATGCAGGTTGCCCGCGTGCTCGCCGAAGTTACCGGCGAGACCGAACATATCTACAGCGAAACAAACTACGCAGCGAAGACATGGCCGCGCGAACGCCGCATGATCTTCAAG
>DHWW01000230.1:9016-14615 GCA_002413385.1 Granulicella sp. UBA5172 | reverse complement strand
CGCGACGAGCTCAACTACATCGTCGTCCGCAGCTGGGACGCCGCCAACGATGGTGTCCGCCTCCTCCAGACCGACGTCGCTGGCCGCGCAACGTTCCTTGTCCACCCCGATGGCGTGGACGCAAGCCTCCCTATCGAAGGCATTGCAAACCCAGGAGAAGGCGTGGTTGCGCTGAAAGACTGCATCCGCGTCCTCAACGGCTTCGGCCACTCGCTCGAGGCCATTCTGCCCAAGCTTCGCGATGGCTTTGTAGCTCCCGACACCGATACCGCGCGCAGACTAGCGCTAGCCCATCCCCATGCATTTTTTCTCTCTCCCTCTGGTGAGGCTTTTCATAACGTCACGGTTACAGGTGGAAAGCCTCGCGAACAAGGCCCCCTCGCGCTCAAGCGCGAACTCGCCGAGTTGCAGACCAAGCTCAACGGCGTTGAGGCGGAGCTGTCTCAGAACGAGCTAGCGACCGTAGCGCTCACCCGCGAGATCGCCGACTACACCACAGCCCTCGACTCCAAGAGCCACGAACGCCGCGACGCCGAGCGCGAAAGCGCCAACTCTGGCGCCGCCCTGCGTCAGATGGAGCAGGAATCAGCGCGCATCGAGAGCCGCCTCCAGCAGTGGCAAATCGCGGCCGGGCGTAACAGCGATCAGCGCCAGCAGCGTCAGGATCTCATCACCCGCAAACGCGAGGAAGCGTTGTCGCTCGATTCAGAGCGTCAAAAAACAGAGCAGCAGGTCGCAGAGCTTACTGAGACAATCCTCTCCCTTCGCCTCAGCCGCGAAGAGTTGCAGGTCGCAGCGAGCGCCGCTGCTGCCGCACTCGCCGGCCTGGAAGAACGCCGCCGCAATGCAAACGCCAACTTCGAGCAGACCAACCGTCTCTACGAAAGCCAGTCACAACGCATCGCACAGCTGGAGTCACAACTCATCAGCGCAGCCTCCGAAAAGCAGCGCCGCGAAGAAGAGACCACTGAACTCTCACTCAGGCACACCGAGTTGACCGAAATGCGCGCTCAGGCTATCGCCGAAGGTGAAACCTTATCCGGCGAGGCGGCCGCCTTACGTGCCTCGATGTCCGATCTTGACGCGCGGCTGCGCACTCTTCGCCATGAAACCGAGGAACTGCGGGAGCAGCGAGCGACCCTTAGCGCCCGCGCCGCCAAACTCTCTTCAGATCTCGAGCACCTGGAGGCCACATGCCTCAATGACCTCTCCGTAGAAGCTGTCACCCTGCGCGAAGACACCACCATCGTCCGCATTGAAGCCGAAGCTCTGAGTGCAGAAGATGAGGCAGCGCGCTCCATCAAGCAGCGCCTCGAAGCCATGGGCCCGGTCAACATGATGGCCCTTGAGGAATTCCACGAGACATCAGAGCGCCACACCTTCCTCGAGACCCAGCGCAAGGATCTCCTCGACTCCATCGAGAACACCCAGGCTTCCATCAAGGAGATCGACGACGTCTCGCGCATCAAGTTCGACGAGGCATACAAGATCATCAACGAGAACTTCGCTGCCACCTTCACCAAGTTATTCGGCGGCGGGCAAGCCTTCATGCGCCTCACTGAGATTGACCCTGTCAACGGCAAGAGCGCCGACCTCAGCGGCATCGACATCATCGCTTCGCCACCGGGCAAAAAGCAGCAAAACGTCCTTCTACTCTCAGGTGGTGAAAAAGCCCTCACCGCACTCTCCCTGCTGGTCGGCATCTTCCAGTTCCAACCCGCTCCCTTCTGTGTTCTCGACGAGGTCGACGCACCTCTGGACGAGACCAATGTCGGTCGATTCGCACGACTTATCGCCGAGATGTCGGAGACCACCCAATTCGTTGTCATCACCCACTCCAAACGCACCATGGAGCAGGCAGACGTGATGTATGGCGTCACCATGCAGGAACCGGGTGTTTCGAAGATCGTCAGTGTCTCCCTCGGCGGCCGCAGCAAGGGCCGCGAGGCCAGGGGCAATCAAGACTCCCGCAGCGCAGCCTAACCATGAATCCCCTCGATTGGCTCCTCGCCATCCTGCTCACCTACTCGGTGGTCAGGGCGGTGATCCGTGGCTTCTTCCAAGAGGCCTTCGCCCTGGGAGGACTTATCCTGGGTTTCCTCTTAGCCTGCTGGTTCTACCGTAGCCTTGCAGTAGACCTCAAGGGCCTGATCAACTCGACGCAAATCGCACAGCTTGCTGCATTTTTGCTGATTCTGGCGATCACGATGGTCGTTGGCAGCCTCATCGGGAAGCTGCTCCGCAGCACCGCCTCAGCCGTCGGCCTGGGCTTTGTCGACCGCCTTCTGGGAGCGCTTTTTGGAGCAATTCGCGGAGCAATTCTGGGCGTCGCCCTCCTACTCGCCGTCACCGCTTTCCTGCCCGCGGCCCCCTGGATTGAAAATTCTCTCCTCGCTCCGTATTTTCTTCGGGCCGCTCATGCTGTATCCTTCGTCATGCCCTCCGATCTCAGACTGCGGTTGCTTGACGGCCTAAACCACCTTAAGCACACGACACCCGATTGGATCAAGCACGGCCTCTCGTCGCACACTTAGATGTAAGCATGTAGTCGGTTCCCAACCAGGGCCAACATCAATTCCACAAAAGGAAGCCTCCGCGATTGAAACGCGAACTCGACAACCTCGTCCTCCAGATGCACGCCGCTGGTATCACTTACACCGACGCGGTGCGTGAGTTTAAGAAGCGCTACATCCTCGAAGTGCTTTCGCGTCATCGCGGCAATCAGTGCAAGGCCGCAGAAGAGCTAGGCATGCACCGCAATACGCTCAGCCGCACCATCGCCGAACTCGGCATGGATTCGACGCAGATACGGCAGGGTATGCGCCGCCCTCCTACGTCCGTTCGCCCAGCGCGGATGGCTCGCCCAGGCCTGCAAATCGTCTCCGGCGGACGTTAGCCACGTTCCCGCGTCTAAATCTGAAGATCATGCTTCGTCCATTCCACTCGCGGGGACCACATTGGCCCAGCTCGACAATCCGTGCAGGAGTGTTGGGCTTTCCGCTTCTCATTGCCTCCGGCTTTTTGCCGGCGGCCGCGCGAACTCAATCGAGCAGCGCCGCCAACAGCCCTGCCAGTATTCCTGCTGGAGCAAACCCGGCGCTCACGCAATCGAGAGCATCCAAGCCCAACTCCAAGTCAACAGCCCCCTCCCTCTCAGCCAAACAGGCTAAGGAGGCTGACGATGCCTATCTCGAAGGGGCAAAGCAGGTCGAGCACAAGGATCTGGCAGCTGCCGAGCGCAGCTTCGAAAAGGCTGCAAATCTAAATCCAAACAATCGTGACTACGCGCTCGCGCTCATCGTCACTCGCGAAAACTATGTCACCGAACTAGTGCAAAGCGCGGCAGCAGCCCACGCGCGCGGTGACACGGCGCGTTCCGACGCACTTCTCAATCAAGCACATGCCATCGATCCAGAGAATCGCGTGGTTGCTCAGCACTTCGATGCCGCTCCCACGCCTGCAACCACCGCTCCAAGGGTCAGCAAAGCGCCGGGCATGTTCTACTCCAGCATCGACCCGATGAAATATCCCGCCGAGGACATCGCCTCTAGACTCCGCGGTCCCGTCGAACTGATACCCCTATCCGGTAGACATAACATCCACCTCCACGGAGACCCCCAGACCGTCATTCGCAATGTCTATAGCCTCTACGGCATCACTGTAAGCTTCGATCCACCCATAACTGGCGACGCTCCTCTTAGCCTTGATATGGATAACGTATCCTTTGACGATGCAGCCCGTGTACTTGACGTTGCGGCTAATGTCTTCGCGGTTCCCGTCCAGCCAAAGAATGTGCTTATCGCCAAAAACACGCCAGAAAGCCGTAATGCCCTGATGCCTCAGGTTGAAGAGACCGTCTATCTCCCTGGCCGTACCAACGACGAGATGCAGGAACTCGCCAACCTCGCTCGCAATATCTTCGACGTTAAGCAGGTGACCGCCAGTTCGACAGGTGGGTACTTACTTCTGCGCGGGAATGAGAACATCCTTCGCCAGGTCAATGCCGTCTACGACGACATGCTCGACGGCAACCCAGAGGTTCTCTTCGATGTAAATCTCTACGAAATCGATAAGTCCATCGACAATAACGTCGGGGCCACGCTTCCAGGTTCGGTTGGAGTCTTCAGCATCGCCGCGGAGGCACAATCATTGGTGAGCGCAAATCAGTCGCTTCTCAATCAGGCCATCGCGGCAGGGCTACTTACACTGAATGGTAGCCCGCTCCAGAATCTCATCTCTGAAGTCGGCTTCCTGGTTGCATCGGGTACGGTCAGCGCTTCTCAATACACCAACCTGCTAGGTGTCTTCGGCGGCGGCCTCACCTTCGCTGGCCTCTATCTTGGCTCAAATTCGAGCTTCAGCCTGGCTTTGAACTCGAGTGATGTGCGCTTGCTCGATGCCGTACAGATCCGTTCCAGCGACCGGCAGTCGGTCAACTTCCGCGCCGGCACGCGCTATCCCATTGTGACCGCGACCTACAGTTCAGGCGTCAGCAGCTCCCTCGCCTCCTCTCTATCGGGTCTCAACATCAACGGAACCAGCGTCAGTTCGCTGCTCTCCCAATATCTGGGAAGCAACTCTGTAAACGTGCCACAGTTTCAATATGAGGACCTCGGCATCACACTGAAGATGACACCGCATATCCTCCATAGCGACGAAGTCTCCTTAGCACTGGATATGAAGATCGAAGCCCTGGCCGGCGGCAGCATCAACAGCATTCCCATCCTGAATAATCGCGCTCTTACATCTACAATTTCGATTCCTGCGGGACAGACAGCGATGCTTGCTACGCTCGTCAACACGAATGAGACGAAGGCACTTTTGGGCCTACCAGGCCTCAGCGAACTTCCCGGCTTTCAGGGCACCGAGCAGGACCGCCAGAAATCGTCAACAGAACTACTGATCACGATCACACCGCACATTGTGCGTGCCGGGCGAATGCAGATTTCCAGCAGACGTATTGCAGCAGTCCGCTCCGGTTCCGGCGTCGCAACACCGTAGCTACGGAAGCATCATCACCGTCATTGCAAATCCGCAAATGGGCCGCTATACTTATCCATGGCAGGGCGGGAGTAGCTCAGTGGTAGAGTGCTTCCTTGCCAAGGAAGATGTCGCCGGTTCGACCCCGGTCTCCCGCTCCAACAACCTCCTCCTCTTTCAGCTCTCATGACAGTACATTTCACGCTAGATTCGGGTGTTCTGTACAATCCCGAGCTATGAGTGTGTGGGGTTGATATGTAGTCCATGGGGCGCGGTACCCAAGTGGTAAGGGAGAGGTCTGCAAAACCTTTATGCGTCGGTTCGATCCCGACCCGCGCCTCCAAATTTTACCCAATAAAACCAATAGATTCAGTAGAATAAGCCCGATTTTGGCACACTTTCACTGGTGTGTCTTCTTCGCACCCAGTCGTGGTAAATCGGCGAAAATTGGGCTCGATTGGGGAGGGGGTCGGACAGGAAGTCGGACAGGATCTGCAGCAAGTTGGAATATTTGTAGGAACGATATTGCGCAATCGAGCCAAAAGTCTTCGAATAACGGGTCGAGTTTGATTGGCCTGCATGGCACACAGCGCGACGTATTGCGCGTGCTACCTTCCTT
>DHWW01000230.1:0-8955 GCA_002413385.1 Granulicella sp. UBA5172 | reverse complement strand
GTTAACGCGAGCCGAATCATGAGGATTGGACGAGTTTCGGTAACGACGTTGATTCTCATAGCCCAGGTTCGAAGGCTCTTGAGAGAATAAAGAGGAATGCTGCAACCTTACTCAATCTCAATTAGGCAGGAGTAGACGTGCTCACCATTGGCTTCTACTTCTGAACGGAATCACTACGTGGGTTATCTACTACATCCGGACATTCAAACACCACCGATAGAGACCGTCATCTGGAGGTACATGGACTTGCCCAAGTTCCTCCAGATGCTGGAACAGGGTGGCCTATACTTTGCTCTCCTTACCGAGTTCTCTGACAAATGGGAGGCAGTCCTCGGTCGCGAGCTGACGCACTCAATCGCTACTCACTTCGGCGGAGCAAGTGGCGATGTGATTCAGTTGATGCAGGATTATTCCAAACACACGGCTGTTAACTGCTGGTACCAGGGAGCCGGCGAGTCCGTCGCAATGTGGAAGCTCTACACGAAGTCAGAGTACGGGGTAGCCATCAAGAGCACGGTTGGAGATCTGATGAAGGCACTCTCTGTCTATCCTCCAGAAGTGTTCATCGGTTGCTTCGACACTTTGGAGGCCTTCTCGACTGCGCACGCGCGTCGACCGATGCGGATGACTTTGAGAAGCGGCTGTCAACTCCCGGGCTGCTCAGCTCTACCGCCATTCGCTATTGCGATGAAATCGTGACCATTGTGAAAGACGCGGGCAGCTGGGACACCCAGTAATTTCAAGTCTGGAATCGATGGCGCAAGCCGCCAGGTAACTCATCGAGGCGTATTCGTAAACGTGCGGCAAAAAGAGCTACACCACGTCGCCAAAGCGCGGGGAGGGTATTCATGGCCCAACGGGCTGCCTCCCGCGGATATGCCAACAACAAGCAGTCCATCATGCGCGGCCGTCAACTGGCTCCGCGAGCGTCGCGGAATTTACAGGTGGCTCTCTTCCCTGAGCCAGATCGTTTCGACCGACCGACCGGCATCTGCAGCCACCAGAAGGGTTACCCCTCAAACCTTCTGGGAAATAAGCATGTACTTTCCGATTTCCAAATCGGAAATTCTCCTGCTACCATCACCTTATGCAAGGACAGGACATAGCGGTGCTTCTCAGACTGTCATTGCCAGACGGGCAAACACGGCTGTCAAAAGACATTGCCGCAGACATCTTTCTTTCGCCGTCTGAAGTGTCGAAGTCTTTGAAGCGTAGCGAGGAGGCGGGGCTAATCTACCTCGGCGGTAGAGAGAAACGAGTGAACCGCACTGGGCTTCTCGAATTTCTGGCGCATGGCTTCAAATACGCATTTCCGCCAAAGAGGGGATCAATGGTGCGTGGTGTGCCGACTTCCTACGCGGCAGAACCATTGAAGTCTCAAATTCTGGCAGACAATGACCCCCTGCCCGTTTGGCCTAATCCAAAAGGGACAGTGCGTGGAATTGCCCTTGATCCGCTATACAAGGGTGCCTCCAAGGCAGCGCTACACGATTCAAGATTTTATTCACTCCTTGCCTTATGCGATGCCATCCGGAGCGGAAGAACGAGGGAGCGCAACCTTGCCATTGAATTGCTTGGGAAGGAACTAAATGGCTGATCCCAACCTGCCAATGCTGGAAGACGCGGTATCGAAGCTCACTCCGTTCTTAGATGAAATTGTCTTCGTCGGCGGAATCACTCTAGGCCTGCTGATTACAGACACGGCTGCAGCACCCACCGAAGCCATCGAACGCATCGCGCTTCTGTATGCGATCGAGAAGGAGATCCGCGGACGTTCTCCAGACGAACGCCGTCGTATCCGCAACGCCCGAGCCCGGCCACTGCTCGAGTCGATGCACCACTGGCTCAAGACATCGCTCGCCACGCTCTCACGCAAGTCCAACACGGCTGCGGCGATCCACTACGCCCTCTCGCTCTGGGACGCGCTGGTGCGTTACCTGGACGATGGACGCATCGAGATCGATAACTCCGCAGCCGAGCGAGCCCTGCGTTGCGTCGCGATTGGCATAGAGCGTCATCAGCAGCATGCGATAGACGGGGGTCTGGGCTGCCTCGATCAGCCGAGCGACTTCTTCCTGGCTGAGCACCTGCGGCAGGTGCAGCACCTTCTTCGGATAGGGCGTCTCGGCGGTGCTCCAGGTCTGCTTCAGAACCTGCGTGTAAAAGAAGCGCAGAGCGCCCAGGCGCTGCGACACCGTGTTCTGTGCCAGCTTCCACTCACGGAACATGGCCGCCTGATACTGACGAATGTGCTCCGGCCCTAACTGGTCCGGCGGACGATGGAAGTGCCAGGCAAAGTGCTCGACCGTGCGAATGTAGCTGCGAATGGTTCCTGGCGCGTAGTTGCGACGCTCCAACTCCTCCAGCATGATCTGACGTAAATGGGTCACAGAGAACCTCCTTCTCTGCGACACACGCTAAATCAGCGCCACAACCCTCCGCTCAGCCGCACGCGAACGCGTCCGCCGCACAGCGGCTTCGTTCAAGTCAGCTTTTCGGAAACTTCAGTCATTCACTACAAACTGACCCACTACCCTCGATCGTAATTCCTTCCAGGTTCTCGATCATCCTGGAGTGGGCAAAATCCTTTAGAATCTCTGAGCCTGGACTAGCCGATCAATCGTCACGGTCTGCGCTAGTCAAAGTGGCCCTGTATTGCCCAATGGCGAGATAGTGAAAGGACAGGTTAATGAATCGGAGAGACTTCATAAGCTTCGCAGCCGCCACAACGCTCGCGCAGGCTGTACCTTCACTCGCAGCGCTTCCCATGGCGCCGCCCGCACCGATCAAACCCATGGACGTCGGCCTCCTAATCGTTCCCTTTAGTGCTCCCGAGGAGCATTTCCGCCGAGTACGAGAGCTCGGCTTCGACAATTGCTTCCTTTCGCTCGATGACTACATCGGCGGTTTCACGCCCGCAGTCGTCAGCCAGTTTCGCGATCTGATTGCAAAGTACGATCTCGCCGTCACTGCAGTAGAGGTCGTTGGCCCAGGGAAACTCGAATGGAACTTCACCGAAGGCCCCTCAACCATTGGTCTCGTCCCGCCTGGGACCCGCGTCGCGCGCATCGATGCCCTCAGACAAGTCTCCGGCTTTGCAAAGCAGCTTGGCATCCTGCAGGTACAGACCCACTGCGGCTTCATTCCTGAAGATCCTGCCGACCCGCTCTATCCCCAGGCCGTCGAAGCGATCCGGGAGGTCGCAAGCATCTGCCAGGGCAATGGTCAGCATTTCCTCATGGAGACCGGCCAGGAGACCCCGACCACCATGTCCCGCATGCTTCGCGATGTCGCTATGCCCAACCTCGCGGTCGGCCTCGACACCGCCAATCTCATCCTTTATGGCAAGGCCAACCCGGTCGACGCCGTAGATATCCTCGGCCCGCACGTCCGCAGCATCCACGCCAAGGACGGCCGCTGGCCCACCGACCCCAGCAAACTCGGCGAAGAGGTCCTTATCGGCAAAGGGCTGGTCAACTTCAAAGAGGTCCTCACCAAACTCCATCGCCTGGGCTACGCTGGGGCTGTTACCATTGAGCGCGAAACCTCCGGTCCGCAACAGATCGAAGACGTCCGACAGGAAAAGGTCTACCTGGAAAACATCCTCCGCGATGTTCTTGCGTGACTTCTTCGTCCATCCAGACTGTCTCCGCCGCACCACGCTAAAGCGAGGTCAAATGAATCGTCGCCAGTTTCTCCAGACAGGGTCCGCAGCCGCCTCGGGCCTTCTCCTTTTGAAGCCCAGCACCGCTTTCGGGTACCAGGCAAACTCCGCCGTCCGTCTCGGTCTGCTTGGCTGCGGCTCTCGCGGCACTGTAGTCTCGACGTCGTTCTCGCAGAACACGACCGCGCAGGTGGTAGCGCTCGCCGATCTCTTTCCCGATCAGCTTGCCGCTGGCCGCAGCCACTTTGATCAGCTCAACGCGACCCTGGGTCGTCAGCCCATCAGTAGCAAGCTCCTCTTCCACGGCCCCCGCGCCTTCGAGCAACTCGCCGGCTCGCCCGACATCGACCTCATCCAGATCTCCACGCCGCCCTTCTTCCACGTACAGCATCTAGAGGCTGCCGTCGCCTCCGGCAAACACGTCTACTGCGAAAAGCCCATTGGCATCGATGTCGCGCAGGCCCGGCAGGCGCTCGAAATATCCAAACGCGTGAAGCCCATGCAGAGTGTCGAAGTCGGCTTCCAATGCCGCAGCGCGCCGCCGATCGCCGCCATCGCCCAGAGGATTCAAGCGGGCGCCCTCGGCAAGATCGCCTCCGTTTCGGCCAACTATAACGCGCCCGCTTCGAAGGAGAAGTTTCGTCAAGGCGCCTCCGCCGACGAGCTCCGGCTCCGCAATTGGCTCTGGGACCGCGCTCTCTCCGGCGACATCCTTGTCGAGCAGAACATCCACATCATCGACCTCTGCAACTGGCTGCTCGGCGCTCATCCCCTGAAGGCCACTGCTACCGGGGGCCGCAACATCCTCACCCATGCCGGCGACTGTTGGGACAACTACCAGGTGGACTTCGTCTACCCGGAGAATGTGCATCTCTCCTTTTCGTCCACGCAGTTTGGCGACTATGGTGGCTTCGATGCGGGCCTCCGTCTCTACGGTGCCGCTGGCTCGGCCACCGTACCCTACTCAGGCCCCGTCCAGATCCTTGGCGCGCAGGCCTGGACATGGCAGGACTCTGCAGCCAGCCCCACCACCGACTCCGGCAAGTTTGCCGCCAACGGTAGCTTCTCCGACAACCTGGCCTTCGCCGACCGCGACAAGGACCGTACCTTCATCGAAAGCATCACCTCAGGTCGTTCCCATAACCAGATCGCCGCAGGCGTCGAGACGTCGCTTAGCTGCATGCTCGGTCGCTCCGCCGGGTACCTGCAGCACGAGGTCACCTGGGAAGACCTCCTCCTCCACGGTGAAACTTACACGCTAGGCATGGATCTCAACCAATTCGCTTGAAACCTGTTATCCAGGAACATGGGATGGCGCTGCATCGCGTGTCGCTGTGGCTATCGAGCGAGTGCCCGCAGTACCCGAAAAGTCGGTAGTGGTCAGTTTGGAGTGAATGGCTGAAGTTTCCGAAAAGCCGACTTGAACGAAGCCGCTGGGGCGGCGGACGCTTTCGCGTGGGGCTGTGCGGGCGATAGTGGCGTTGAGTTAGGTCCTTGTCGCAGAGTAGGTTGTCCACAGAGGGAGAAGGAGGGCACCTTTGAGGATGTCGAGATGGAAGACATTGGCCGACGCTTGCATATCGGGAGTCTTCTCTGCGAGGGCGCCGACGAGCTGCTCCGGCGTGGACCTCATCAGTCGTTTGTCGCGTTCGAGGTCTGCCAGGCACTCCACGAGGAAGACCGGCGGGATGTTGGAGCGGTAGAAGTTGTCGAAAATTACGGCTTCGTCCAGGCTGAAGGACTGGATCGTGGATTTGTCGAAGATCGTGACCGGTCCCTGGGCCATACGTTAATGGTAAGCCTCCGGTGTAACGCACATCGTTGGCGAGGAAGATGCTGGAGGTCTGCTGGATGATCGTATATCCCACTCCGCAACGACGTAGAGATCAGTAACGCGAAACGCTCTAGGCGCAACTGAAGATGGGCAAGGACCGCCGGCACGCCTTGCCTCGCGCCGAACCCGGACCTTTCAGCCAGATTTCCCAAATCAGATAGCATGACTAATAACCGATGCCGATCTTGAGCGGAACCCGCACCCGAAATCTGTTAGCAACCGCGATCCTGCTCGCCGTCCCAAATGCAGCCATGGCGACTCCCACGGAACCCGCCGTCTCCCGCGACTTGGCCGCGGCCCGCGCCGCTCGCCTCTCAAATATCCGCTATCGGCTCTCCTTCACACTCAAGGAACATGAGTCAGCTGTTGCCGGCACCGAAACGCTTACCTTCGAAAGCAGGACAGCCGGCGATCTTTCCATCGACTATCGCGACGGTGTGCTTCAGTCCGCCACGCTCAATGGTCATCCGATACCGAAGGAGCTCGAGAATGGTCATCTCAATCTGCCGGCCATCGTCGGCCAGAACACCCTCACGCTCGCATTCATTAGCAATGCGGCTCCCTCCGGGAAGGCAATCACACGGTATGAAGACAAAGACGATGGCAATGAATACTTCTACACTTTGTTTGTGCCCACCCGGAAGCGTCAGAAAACTCTTGAACCACTCGATCTTGGAGTGGCCGTAGTCTTCGATCTCGTTCCATCCGTTGGCACCGCTCAAAATCGCCGCGATGCTGATCAAAAGTATCTCTTCCAGAAGATGTTCCCGCGTCCGCTCAACCCGCGGATCACGCAACTCAGCAAAGTATTTCAGGGGACTGTCCATCTCCCCATCTCAGCCCGCCAAAACCGCTAAGCATATAGCAATTAAGATGCGTCTGCCCTGGGATGAACCCAAGCCGAGTTGACAAAGTCAACTCCTGAGTCAGCGACAAAATATGGCTAGGTGTTGTGGTCTTAGAAAATGAATTGCAGACTATCAAAAACGGAGTAAGCCGTTTATGAGGAGTATGTTGCTAGAGTCAGCGGCGAGCTTTGAAATATTGATCAAAAAGCGGGGAGTAGTATCTGCTCTCTGCACAAGTGCATGCAGCGATGCGCGTTCCTTAGTCCAGGAATTCTCCGGAAATGCGCAGCCGCGGCACCGACTCAGCCAGAACAATTTGACTCATAACCGGCTTTTTAACAGTGACCTCCGAGCAAATTGGAAATGGCCAGCCCAAATCGTGAAAGGGGCGTTGCCTTTTGCCAGCCTATCAAGTCGGTCTCTATTTCGCTGCATTCTTGGGTGTCCATCCCAGCCAGTCCAACATCCATTGCCAAGAGGCGGTTGCGTTCTGATTGACAGGCGGGGACGGAGGAGCCGTAGTAGGAAACACAACAGGTTTTCCTCTATAAGAATCAGCTAGCTGTTTAAACACCCTCCCTTGCTCCTTGACTCTTCCATCGTTCGTGAGTAGTCCGAGGCTATATTCCAGCGGGTTGAACCCGAACCTACGGTCTACATCGTGACTGTCCCAGTAGGTGAACCAGCTCACTCCAGCATCAATGGCCGCTAGGACTGCCTTCTCCAGCCACTCTGCTTGTTGCTTTGCAGTCAATGATTCAATGCAGGTATTGAACTCCCCGGCCCACACCGGCTTCTGGGGATCGCCGGCATACGACCGAATCAGTGTTGCCATCGCAGCTAGAAGTCTGGTGCTCGGGGGATCCATGGGGCCGCCATACTTTAATGCGCCCGACCAGTACGGATAGCAGTGCATGATCGGGAAGGGCCTGGAGGCCAGGGCATGTGGGGAGAAGGTCGTCAAGTCAAACCACGGCTGTTGATCCACACCGTTCACGTGAAGGCCATCGGGATAGACGGACTCCATGAGCGAGAACATCCTAGCCATCCAAGCGTCGCCAGCCGCTGGCTCCGCTCTCCAGCACGTGTTGAGCTCATTGCCTAAGTCAAAACCAATAATATTTTTATGCGGCTTCATCAGGCGCGCTAGTTCACGGATGAAGAGTTCCTGAGCGTTCCAGATCGCGTCGTCGGTATAGAAGGCCGATGCTGGCTGGTTGAAGGGCGGCAGAAAGTACCAGCCACTCAACTGACCGGTGAACACGGTCACAACCGCGTCCAGGTTGCGCTCGTCCATAAGCGTAAGCAGTTGGTTCAATCGTTCCAGGTGCGCGGGACTCACCCACGTCGGATTGGGCTGGAAGTAGGGCCAGATAAGCAGGATGCGAAGATGATCCGCTCCCAGAGCTGCGATGGCATCCAAGTCTCGCTTAATGGGATCGGTGTTCCAATCGTTCCAGCAGAACCACCAATTGTGTGACGGAGTGTAATTTACGCCGAAGCGGTGGCGATCGAGAGCCTTTCGCCCACCTCGAGTCGCGCCCAAATTCGTGAAGGCCGACCGAGCGGGAATGACTCCGTTTGCAAACAGGGTTTGTCCTGCTGTCCATGAGCCTGCAACCACAGTACCCACACCTTTTGAGATGAAATTGCGTCTGTCCATATTCTCTTTCCGTCGGCACAGCCGTCCGTCCAAGACACTAGAAAATGCTTATCAAGTCTAGTCTTTCGCGAGATTCCATTGATCTTATCTTCTCTTCTCTTCTCTTCTCTAAACTGGTGCTTCTTCATCTCCAAATCCTCTCTAACTCATCAGAGAGCTCTTGTTATAGCTGTCGAGATATTGGGACAATTCACGCCCGAACGACATTGGCATATGTATGCGCCATCAAGCGAAAGCTGCCCTCGGCGATTCATCTGCTTACCATGCCATACGCCCCGGCCGCGGCACGCGGATAGATCGAGGATGTGAACCAGTTGAATTTCGTTTTATAGTCTTGATCGCCCGCCTCCCTACAGATATCAATGAAAAGAGTTTCAGGTGATACCGAGTCACGCCCTCTCTACGGCTTCAGGCGGCGATCCCTGTCGACGAAGCATTCTATTGTTGTGATAACAGCAGGGAAATAATACCCCTACACTAGATGGACGATTCGAATTCACCACTGGAATGCGGGGTGATCTGTCACCGGAAAAATGCCGCCGACAGATCACCCGTTTGAGGAAGGGCTGTGCCTATTAGAAGTACAGTTTCAACGCGGCTTGCACGTTTCTGGGCAAATTCGCTTGCGATGTGATATAGCCGAAAGTGGAAGAACCAACTGTCGTGTTTGGGAAACCGAACTGTACCTTATTGAGTAGATTGAATGCCTCCAGGCGGAACTCAAGATGGATGGAATCGTGGATATTGAAGTCCTTGATAGCCGAGAGGTCATCCTGGAAGGCGAGCGGGGAACGAAGCAGCGCGGCAGAACGCGGCACATTTCCGAGTTCGAATGCGCGGCTCGGTCGGAAGGCCCCAGCATTAAAGTAGTTCTGCGACTGCCCTGCACCGCCAAGGCGGGTGTGTGTTGAGTCAAGTCCCGATAGTTCTGTAGATTGTCATTCCT
>DHWW01000112.1:714-16079 GCA_002413385.1 Granulicella sp. UBA5172 | reverse complement strand
TATAAGCTGGGCGACTTCCCTGTCAGCGAGCGAGCGGCCGGAGAAGTTCTGGCGTTGCCGATGTATCCCGACCTGCGCATGGAAGAGCTTGAAAGCGTCGTCGAAGCGATACGGCGTTTCTACTGATACCTACCGCCTGCGCTTCTTCGCAACCATAGCCCTCTTCGCAACTCTGGCCTTCTTCACAACCTTGGCCGTCTTCTCCTTCTCAGGAGTTGGGTGCGCCTCTGCCGGCGGAGGTAAACCGGGTGCAATGACTCGGCGGCAGATGTTGCCTTCCAGGCGAAAGGTCTTGTCGATGGTCTTTCCGGGCGTGATCAAGCCGGTCGTCGGATCGGGAGTTGGAATTGCCTGGTCGCCTGCAAGAACGCGATAGGTAAAGCTTGGCAACTTCTCTGTGGAATTCGCCGCCTTCCCGTAGGGGTCGGTCCCCATATAAATCTTTATGGGCAGATAGCCAGCAATATTGTGTTCGCGAAATCCGGTCTCGTAGCGGTGTTTTTTGGTGTTCCAGATAAAAACTCGTACTTGGTCGAAATCGTAAGGCAGCCCTGCCTTATAAGGCGAAAGCAAGGTTACATATTCAGGAATGCTGGTGACCGTTTTGCCATTGTCAAGAATGCCAGAATCCAGATCGTCCACATGGGCGAGCACGTAGGCGCCCACAATACGCTGGCCCTCGGCATAGCGCAGCAGGGAATCTGGTCCAGACACATCGATCAATCGCGAATAGATCCAGCCGGTCTGGCCCTTTGCATCGCGAACCAGCCACCAGTCCTCCATCGCAGGAGGCGTAGGCGTGCCATTGTTATCGTCAGGTTTCACTTCAGGTGCGGCGCCCGGCCGCACCGGCTTCAAAATTGTCGCCCGCTGAAGAAGGCTGAGCGGATCGTTCTCAGCAAGAAGGTAGAACCGCTCGGTCTCCCGGCCCGGAGCGATATGCAGATAGGCTTCATCACGCGCTACCGCAGTTGCAACCACGGGATACATCTGATGTTGGTTACTGAGCGCCTCGAATTTGTCTGCAATATCCTGTGCTGCGGTCCACTTCTCCTCGATCCAGCCCACCTCGCCCCGGGGAGTGCGCACTTTCAAAAATCGTCGAGCGTGATCGAGCACGACCAGCTTTTCTCCATTAGACGCCGTGCCAGTACGGTTCGACACGGCTGCGACGCGATCGCGCAGGAAGGTCTGCTTGGCCGTCACATAGACATATTTTTCGGGTGGCTTCATTCGAAAGTGCGAGCAACCTGTGATTCCCCACACCAACGCCGTCAACACTACAAGAAGTGGTAACGGCCCATTCACCAGTTTCGACAAGAACTTTTGCATTTTCTGGCAACGCCTTTACTTCGTCATTCTGGTTCCACTCGGCGTTGGATGCCAACGATGCCGAAGGGCTGTACATCAAGAGTAGCGCGAGCCCTGCGGCAGGCGCTGCGGTTCTCTGCGGTCAATAACTCAATGCGTCACTGCGATTGCGCCGGGTATCGATGTAGCGGTACCCGAACCGGCTGAGGCACTCGATGTCAAGGCTCCGGTCGATCCAATTGAAAATAGCTGGATCCCAGAGGTGGAGTTATATCCAGAGGCCATCACGTAGGCGCTGGTACTATCGCGTGCCAGAGCATTCACATTCGTCGGCGCAGTGTAGGGAGAGCCTGTCAGGGCGGTCAACGCTCCGCTAGTGCCGATCGCGTAGCCCGAAATCGTGCTGTCCGTGTAGTTCCCCGCATACACATACGTCGAAGCGCTGTTGATCACAATCGAGCGTGGGCTTTTGCCGGTTGTATAGGTCTTCAGCAATGTCGGATATCCCACGGTTGTTGTCGAAAACACCTGCAAGCCGGCGGTCCCTGCGCAATACAGGTAGTTGTTGCCATCGACGGCGACGGCATTGATGCCGGTGGCAGCGGTTGCCGGAGCGATGGTGGTCGCAGTCGGACCCACCGCACCTGTCGACGTAGTGAATGAGAACGTCTCGGCACCCGCTGTCCCCAGCGCCACGACGATGAAGTCTCCGCTCGGAGCGACTTTCAGCGACACAGGCGTCACCAGTTGACCAAGGGCACCCGTGATGTTGTAGATCGAAGCAAGGGTCAGGATGCCGGTCGAGCTGTTAATGCTGTATTCCTCGAACGTCAGACCGTCCTTGTCCAGGGCAAACAGCCACTGCCCATCAGGCGAGATGTCGATTGAGGTGACACTCTCATTCAGCAACGGACTTCCGTTCGCAAGAATCGACAGTACTCCGCCCGTTCCGATGGAGTACCCATAGATGTTTCCCAGCCCCGTGCCCGTTAGATCGGAGTCACTCGCGGTATACAGGAACGTATTGGCGGGCGTCACGGCCCTCGCCGACGGCGANNGCAAGTAGGGCCCCCCCGCCGTAGCGGTCAGCGATCCACTAGCGAGGGTGTAACCGTTGAGGTAGGTCGGTCCCGTCGCACTATTGGCTACGTAGGTGTAATTGACCGTGCTGCTGCCGGTCCCAGTCCCCGTGCCGGTCCCAGTTCCCGTTGCCGGACAGCTCGCCTTCCCTTCACACTGAAAGAACGAACCGCAACCACTCAACATCAGCGTCATCGTGGACAGCAGTACGAGAACACCCACTGCCCGCCCCTGCAGACGAAACATCCTGTTGTGATTCAATCTAGTCATACTTTGACTCCAAACTCTCTTCGAGCAGCCGCGACTGATCTCGGCATTCAAACCATTGTTGCAGGTGCACCCTGAATTTGATGATCCTTTGTGTAGGACGCGCTACAACTGCAACCGTTTCGTTATACGACCAAGTTTCCGCGGAATCGATGCCCCGTTCTGCATGCCAGCAGCTGAAGCGGAACAATCCAAACGACCATACCAACCGTCTCTTCAACAGGATCGTATTCGAGATCATCTTCCAACCGCGCGTTGAAGGCCGTATCATCTGATCAAGTATGCCGAGTTTCTCTGACAGTATCTTTCTCTTTATTTTGGCGCTGCTGCTCTTCGGCCCCAAGCGGTTACCGGTTCTCGCCCGCGAACTGGGCAAGTGGGTCGGGGAGTTCCGCCGTGCCTCCAATGAGTTCAAGATGCAGATGGAAGAAGAACTCCGTCTGACCGAGCAGTCTGATCGCCAAAAGCAGATTGCCGCCATGGAGGCTGCAGCACCGGTGACGCCTCCTATTCCGGAATCGGAGCCGTTGGAACTTTCCGCATCGTCCTCAGACGAGCAGACGGATGCGGTCCCGGATACGGCCATTTCGGATACGGCAGTTTCGGACACCTCTGTTTCGGAGGGTGCGGAGGAGCCAACTCCGGATGCGATGCCTCAGCCGACCTATGAGATAGTGGACGGTGTCCGGACACCGCTTCCCATTGCGACCTCAGGCGACCTCAGCATTATGCCGCCGTCAACAGGCCTGCCCACACCGCAGCAAACCTCGGGGCCGCGCAACAGTGCCCTGCGAGGCCTGCTGGATGCGCTCCCTGCTGCTCCCGAAGTACCTACCGAACCTGCACCTGCACAGGAGATAACAGCGCATGGCAACTGATCTTATCGACCGCGCCCGCGCCGCTGTCCACGACCGTGCAGAACTTCCAGGCATGAGCCTGATGGAGCACCTGGAGGAGCTGAGGAACCGGCTGTTCTGGATCTTCGGATACCTCTTCGCTGGTTTTATCGTGGCGTATATCTTTCACAATCGCCTGGTCGGGTACATCCAGAAGCCGCTCGTCGATATTGGACTGAAGATGACCATGACGCATCCGACCGATGCGATCAATTTCTTCATCAAAACGTCCTTGGTCGGAGGCGCGATCCTGGCGTCGCCCTTCATCCTGTATCAGGTCTGGCTGTTCATCTCGCCGGGCATGTATGCCAATGAGAAGCGCTACGTCTGGCCGTTCATGAGCGCCACGGTCGGCTTGTTTCTTGCCGGAACTTGGTTCGGCTACCGCTACGTACTGCCGGGTGCCATGGTCGTACTCATCAAAGATTTCGGCCAGAACTTCACCCATATGATTACGATCGATGACTACACCGGCTTCTTCCTCGCTGTGATCCTCGGTCTCGGGATCACCTTTGAGTTGCCGATCGTCATCTTCTTCCTTGCACTCTTCGGGATTGTCGACGCCAAGTTCCTGCTCAAGCATTTCCGCTACGCCGTCATGGCAATTTTTCTCGTTGCCGCTGTCATTTGTCCCACACCTGACCCAGTAGGGATGTGCCTGTTTGCAACACCCATGCTGGTGCTGTATTTCATTGGCGTTGGCGTAGCGTTCTTCGTGCATCCCAATCGCCGCAAAAAGAAGAAAGCTCTGGAGGGAGCCGCATAGATGAGTTTTCGCCACTTTATGCTGGTGCTGTGCGCCGCGTTCGTACTAACACCCGGTTGTTTCGCGCAGGCACACCCCGTAAGTGGGCAGGAGATCCTCAAGCTCACGCAGCAGTATGTGGATGTTGCCCCGAAGCGCTACATTGGATCGCCGGGCCATGATGCGGCTGAGGCGTTCATTAAGGCTCATTTTGGGCCAGAAGTGGCTAAGGGGAATTTCATCGACGACCGGTTCGTGGCGCGCACGCCGATCGGGCCGCTTACGATGCATAACCTGATTGTGAAGTTCCCGGGCAAGAAGGACGGGATCATCGTGCTGGCTTCGCACTATGAAACAAACTACTGGTTGAAGGACATCCACTTCATCGGCGCCAACGATGGGGCATGCACAACTGCTTTGCTTATTGCACTTGGCCAGTATTACCGGGAGCATCCACCCCAGGGATATTCGGTCTGGCTGCTGTTCACGGATGGGGAAGAATCGATCAATCAGGAGTGGACGGACTCGGATTCGCTCTACGGGACGCGGCATATTGCGGCGAAATGGTCGGGTGATGGAACAATTGGGCATATTAAGGCGTTTTTGCTGGCCGATATGATTGGGTGGAAGGAAATGGATATCGACCGGGAGACGAATTCGACGCCCTGGTTGCTGGATCTTCTGGCGAAGGCTGGGAGGGATACGGGACACTCGAAGTATCTTTTCAAGGACTCGCAAGCTGTTGACGATGATCATATTCCGTTCATGCAGAGGGGGGTTCCGGTGCTGGATGTGATTGATTTCAAATACGGTACGGCGTCCGATCGGGAGGCGTATCACCATACGGCACAGGACACGATGGACAAGCTGAGTGCGACCAGTTTGCAGGTCTCGGCGGACCTGTTTGTGGAACTCGTCAAGCTGATCAATGAGCGTTGAGGGTCGGAAACGGGTGCATTTTCGACATACTCAACCCGGTTTCGGGCTGCAAATCGACGTCTTTAATGTAGTTTCAGGCGTCACGCCGTATAGGCTTCCAAGAGAAGCCTCATGACTCCCCTCTCCTACTGGATCTATTTTCATGTCGCGGTCGTGATGCTGCTGGGGGTCGAGTACCTCCTGCATCTTGCTGTGCCGGATATCCATCGTAAAGCGATCTATGCGACGGTGCTGTGGGTAAGCGCGGCGCTGGGGCTCGCAGCGATTCTGAGCCGGACGTACCACGTGGTGGGAACGACGCAATATCTGGCGGGGTATGCGCTGGAGCAAGCGCTGTCGCTGGATAACCTGTTTGTGTTTCTTCTGCTGTTCCGGCTGTTTCGGATTCCAGCGGGGAAGCAGCCGCGGGTGCTGTTCTGGGGAGTGGCTGGGGCGATCGTGATGCGTGGAGCGTTCATCGCGGGTGGGATTGGGTTGCTGAATCGCTTTCACTGGATCGGGTATGCGTTTGGGGCGATCCTTCTGATTGCGGCGGTGCGGTTGTTGAAGCCGGAGAATCTGGACGCGGATCTGACGAAGCCGCCGGGATGGATTGCGTGGCTGACTCGTTGGCGGCCGATCAGCGAGAACCAGCAACATTTTTTTGTGGTGGAGGACGGAAGGCGGATGGCGACCGTGCTGTTGCTCGCGCTGGTCGCTGTCGAGTTGACGGATGTGGTGTTTGCACTGGATTCGATTCCGGCGGTGTTGAGTATTACGCGGGTGCCGTTTCTGGCGTACACGTCGAACATTATGGCGGTGATGGGGCTGCGGTCGCTGTATGTGCTGCTGGCGGCGATGTTGTCGAAGCTGCGGTTCCTGCATTTTGGATTGGCAGCGGTGCTGGCGTTTGCGGCGGTGAAGATGTTGGCGGCGGACTGGGTGGAGATTGGGCCGGTGGTTTCGCTGGTGGTGATTGCGGGGTTGATTGGGGTTACGGTGGGGGCGTCGTTGCTGGCTCGGCGAAGTTAGTTCCAACGGAAGGAAGAGCAAGGGCAAGAACGGGAGAAAGCAGGTTCTTCGCTGCGCTCAGAATGACAGACAGAANNGCAACTGCAAGAACAACGACAGCGGCAATGGCAAACAAAGCACGGTATTCTGATAGACGATGACTACGACTTCCAAAAGCGCTGAGAACACTACGATTGCCGTTCGAACCAGCTCGGCTGATTATGACGTTGAGATTGGCGCGGGGCTGCTGGCGCTGGTGGGGGAACGCGTGGATGCGTTGCTCGCGGGTGGAATCGCCGCGGGGAAACAACGGGCGTTTGTGGTGACTTCGCCGGAGATTGACCGGCTGTGGGGAGAGCAGCTGGCGGCTGGCTTCCCTGCTCCGTTGACGAAGCTGATGGTGCCAGCGGGCGAGGAGCATAAGCGGCTGGCTACCGTCGAGCGGCTGGCGGAAGAGTTGGCGGGACATGGGGCGGATCGGGATTCCATTTTGATTGCGTTTGGCGGCGGCGTGATTGGCGACATGACGGGGTTTGTGGCGGCGATGTATATGCGCGGCATCCGCTATGTCGGTGTGCCGACGACGCTGCTGGCGCAGGTGGATAGTTCGCTGGGCGGGAAGACGGGCGTGAACCTGGCGGCGGGCAAGAATTTAGTGGGAGCGTTTCATCATCCGCTGGCGGTGTATGCGGATACGACGACGCTGGAGACGCTGCCGGCGGCGGAGTTGCGGGCGGGGCTGCAGGAGTCGGTGAAGGCTGGGATCATTCGCGACCGGGCGCTGTTTGATTTTCTGGAGTCGGAGAGTGCGGCGGTGCTGGGTGGGGATCGTGCGGCGCTGACACAGGTGGTGGCTGCGAGTGTTCGGGTGAAGGCTGACGTGGTGAATGCCGATGAGCGCGAGTTGGGTGTGCGGATGATTTTGAATTTGGGACATACGCTGGGTCATGCGATTGAAGCAGCTACTGGATATAAACAGTTGCTGCATGGCGAGGCGGTGGCGTGGGGAATGATTGCGGCGGTGGGGATTGCGGCGAAGCGCGGGACGGTGAGCGCGGCCGAGGCGGAGCGGATGGAGCGCGTGATTCGTGCGTATGGGCCGATGCACGGATTTATTGCCGACGCTGGTGAGCTGGTGGCATTGACGGCGAAGGACAAGAAGAATCGGAGCGGGGCGCGGTCGTTTGTGTTGCCGGTGGGGATTGGCGATGCGGTGGTGGTGAAGGACGTGAGCGAGGCGGAGTTGATGGAAGCGGCTGTGGGGATGGTTGCCGAGGCTCGGGTGATCGCATGAGTTCAGTGATTGAAGGCGGTGTGAATCCGGGGGCTCGGCCTGCGAATGAAGAGAGTGAAACGGCGGCTGCGGAGCATGTGCAGGAGATTTTTAATTCGATTGCGCCGAGTTACGATTTGCTGAATCATCTGCTGTCGATGGGGCTGGACCGGCGTTGGTGGGGGCGGGCGGCGAGGCGGTTTCGCGAGGTGCTGGCGCGGCCGGATGCTCGGGTGCTGGATGTTTGTTGCGGAACTGGCGATATGACGGCGGCGTTGCTGAAGCAGCGGCCGACGAGTGCGGAGCCGGTGACGGGGTTGGATTTTTCTGCGGAGATGCTGGGTCGCGCGCGAGTGAAATATGGCGCAGCGAATGCGGTGTGGGTGGAGGGCGACGCGATGCATCTGCCGTATGCGGATGGGAGCTTCGACCTGGTGACGGCGGCGTTTGGGTTTCGCAATTTGACGAATTATGCGGAGGGGCTGGCGGAGATTTATCGGGTGCTGGCGCCGGGTGGGATGATTGGAATTCTGGAGTGTAATCAGCCGGGAGGCTTGAGTGGATTCGGCTATGGAATTTACTTTCAGCACGTGCTTCCACTGCTGGGAGGGATAATCTCGGGGGATCGCGCGGCGTATCGGTATCTTCCGGCGTCGGTTGCGAGATTCCCGCGACCTCCGCAAATGATGCAGATGATGACGAAGGCGGGTTTTGCGGAGAGTACGTGGGATGGATATTTGTTGCGGGCTGCGGGGCTGTATCGCGGGGTAAAGCGGTAGATGAGCGAATGGTTGGGCGTGGCGCGTGTATGCTCAGGGCCATGGAGCGTTGTAGATGAGGGTGGAGATCACAAGCCAGTGTTAGCCAGTATGAGACAGAGTCAATCTACGGCAGCGAAGCAATCGGCGGCGCAGTCGTCGGTGTTGGCGGCGCTGGGAATTACTCTGCTGAAGCTGCTGACCGGAATTTTAACTGGGTCTCTGGGGATGCTGAGCGAGGCGGCGCACTCGTTTATTGATTTAATTGCGGCGGGGATTACGCTGCTGACGGTGCGGGTGGCGGACCGTCCGGCGGATGAAGAACACAACTACGGGCATGGCAAGCTGGAGAATCTTTCGGCGGCGTTTGAGACAGTGCTGATGGTGGCGTCGTGCGTGTGGATTGCGCGCGAGGCGATTGGGCGGATTGTGCATCACCGGCATTTGGATCTGCGCTGGTCCGTGTGGCCGTTTGTGGTGCTGCTGCTGTCGATTGCGGTGGACTATACGCGGTCGCGGGCGCTGCACAGGGTGGCGCAACAGCATCGCAGCGATGCACTGGAGGCCGATGCTATTCACTTCGGCACAGATATCTGGTCGTCCGCCGCGGTATTTTTTGGGCTTCTGGCAGCGTTCGCTGGAGCGCGACTGCATATCTCCGCGCTGGAGTATGCGGACCCCGTTGCGGCGCTGGTGGTGGCTGCGATTATTTTGCGGGTGACGTGGAGACTGGCGCGGCAGACGGTGGATTCGCTGCTGGATGCGACGCCGCCAGAGGTGCGGGAACAGGTGAGCCGCGAGTTGGTGCGGGACCTGGCTGCAATTGGCGGCGTGCTATCGGTGGGGCGCGTGCGCGTGCGGCGGTCGGGGTCGAATTATTTTGTGGATCTGACGCTGAGCCTGCCGCGGAATCTGACGTTTCAGCGGTCGGAGCAGATTACGTTCGCGGCTACCGAGGCGGTGCAACGATTGCTGCCGGGAGCCGATGTGGTGATCCACACCGTGCCGACGGCATCGCTGGGGGAGAGCGTGTTCGATCGGATACGTGCGGTGGCGGCACGGTCGAATCTGGCGATTCACGATGTGAGCGTGCAGCAGCATAATGGCGCGCTGCATGTGGAGTTGCACCTGGAGGTGCCGGAGATGATGCCGCTGCGGGAGGCACATGAGATTGTGACGGCGCTCGAGACGGAGATGCGGAGCGAGATTCCGGGGATTGCGACGCTGCTGACGCATATCGAGAGCGAGCCGGCGACGATTGCGAATTCGGCGCAGATTGATCCGAGCGCGAACCTGGAGCATCAGTTGCGGAAGACGGCGAGCCACTTCCCGGAGATTCTGGATATTCATGAGATTTCGTTGACGCGGGGGCATGGTGGAGCAGCGAACAGCGTCCAGGTGAACTGCCACTGCACGCTTCCTGATGACCTGCCGATGGAGGCCGTACACGAGGTGATTACGAATTTCGAGAGCGAGTTTCGGCTGGATCATCCGCAGGTCGCGCGGGTGTTTATTCATCCGGAACCGGCTACGGATAATCGGCGGTAGGACTGACGGCTGTATTCTGAGGTTGCGATGAAACGGTACTTCAGGATTGCGCTGACGGCGCTGGCGATGCTCGCGGTGATGCTGATATCGGCGGCGATTACGCTGCGGATTGCGCTGCATGGGCATGAGGTGACGATTCCGGATTTTGCGGGGCTGACGGTGGCGGAGGCGAGCGAAGCTGCGCTCAGGACCGGCGTGGATTTGAATATTGAAAATAAGTTTTATTCGACGACCGTGCCGGTGGGGCGGATCCTCTCTCAAGCGCCTGCGGCGGGTTCGAGGGTGCGGCATGGGTGGCAGGTGAGAGTGACCGAGAGCCTGGGGCCGCAGCAGGTGACGATTCCGGATGTGGTGGGCGAGCCGGTGGAGCAGGCGTCGATGAATATTCGGAAGATGCAGCTGGATCTGGGGACACTGGCACATATTGACGCGCCGGGTGATCCGGATATGACGTTGGCGCAGACGCCGTTGCCGAATGCCGGGGTGGATCAGCCGCGGGTGAATCTGCTGCTGAGTTCGTCGGCGAATACGTCGACGGCATTCGTGACGCCGTCATTTGTGGGAATGAGTTTTGCTGCGGCGAATCGCGCGGCGATGGCGCTGGGGTTGCGTGTGGCGGTGATCGGGGATGTGCCGGCTGCTCCTGCGGCGCCAGTTGCGGAAGCGGCGGCTGTGGTGCCAGCGGCTCCAGTTGCGCCGAGTGGGTTGGTAACGGACCAGAGCCCGGAGTCGGGGTTTCGGTCGAATAAGGGAGAGGTGCTGCGGCTGACGCTCGCGCATCCAGCTCCGTCGGCTACTCCGCCGGCAGCTCTCGCTGGACATTAGGAGAGGTCAGGCGCGCTGGAAGAGGGCGGCGAAGAAGCCGTCACCCTGGAAGGCTGCGCCTTCGGTGTAGGGGGCGACGCCGGGGAGGGTGCGAAGGCAACCATTGCGGAGGAGGTTCGTGGGCGCTGCGGCGGAGAGGATGCCGCTCGCCGCGAGGTGGTTGAGGACAGGTTCAAGCGAGGTGGTGGAGACGTCGGTGCCCGGGGAGAGCGAGGCTAGAACGTCGGCGACGACGTTTTCGTTTTCCTCAGGCTCCAGCGAACAGGTGGAGTAGAGGAGATGGCCGCCGGGAGCGAGTCGAGTGAGAGCCGCGGAGAGAATCTCGCGCTGACGGGTAGCCTGGCGAGCGAGGTCAGAGGGCAGGAGGCGCTGCTTGATCTCTGGGTTACGGCCGAGAGTNNGCGAGCGCCTGGAGGCGGCGAGGATTGGCGTCGGAGGCCAGGAGCTCGGATGCGGGGTGGCGGCGGGCGAGGATGAGGGTCTTACCTCCGGGAGCGGCACAGCAGTCCCAGATGCGGGCCGGGGCGGGGTGGCTGGCGGCGGCCAGCTCGGCGACCAGGCGAGAGCCGTCGTCGATGTGGGGGAGGGCGATGGTGAGATCGTCTGCGGGTTCCTGCGGGACGAAGAGCGTTCCCTGCTGGGGCTCGTGCTGGTCGTAAGCGCAGATGGCCATGGCGGCGGTGCGACCGTAGGTCCGGACCCAGCGGGCTACTAACCATTCCGGATGGGCGAGGCGCTGTGCGAAGAGGCCGGTGGTTTCGTAGAGCTTCGCCTTGGGGGGATCCTGGCGGGTGAGCTTGCGGAGGATGGCGTTGACCATGCCGGAGGCGTGGCCGTGGCCGGCAGCGCGAACGAGTTCGACCGATTCGGTGAGGGCGGCGTGGGCGGGAATCCGGTCGAGGTGCTGGAGCTGGAAGGCTCCCATGCGGAGGGCTGTTGCGACCGGAGTCGGGAGGGCGAGATCCGGGCGCTGGAGGAGCGGCTGCATCCGGGAGTCGAGTGCGATCTGCCAGCGGAGGACTCCGAGGACGAGGGTGGTGGCAAGGTTGCGGTCGGCCTGCGAGAGGGCGGACATCCCGGGGCCG
Source organism: Granulicella sp. UBA5172 (assembly GCA_002413385.1). Taxonomy (GTDB): domain Bacteria; phylum Acidobacteriota; class Terriglobia; order Terriglobales; family Acidobacteriaceae; genus Granulicella. The sequence continues at coordinate 4,362 of DHWW01000112.1, read as the reverse complement.
TGGAGCAAGTCGTCGGAGTGGGCGGAGGTGGTAGCAACCCGGTCGAGGATGGCGAAGGCGGCTGAGCGGGCCGGGCTGATGGGTGCGTGGCTGGGTGCGGGATTTTGCACAGGCTGTGCGGAAGTGGGTTTTGAGGGGTGCCGTGGGCTACGGGCGCCTGTGGATTTATTCAAGATGCTCACCGGGTTGTAGCTGGAAGTCGCGGGCGAATTGGGCTCCGGACATGCGGGGTTTGCCCTCGAGTTGGACTTCGTCGAGAGCGAGGAGGGTGTTGTCCGCGGCGCCGGCGAGGAGGTCATTATAGTTTAGAACTAGCTGATTGGAAGGGATATCCAATGCTATGGATGAGGGGTGCATTTGATGGATGAGGAAGCGCTTGCCACGGAAGATTGCGTGAGCGCCGGGCCATGGGGTGAAGCCTCGCCAGCGGTTGTAGGTGTCCTGGGCGGGTCGGTGGATCAGGTCGAGGCGACCGTCTTCGCGGGTGAGAATCGGGAGCGAGGGTGGCCCTGTTGGAATCCTGTGGAATGGGGTGGATAGTCCCCTGCTCAAGACCCGAAAGCGTTTGGATTAAGAGGTTTGAGCCGATCTGTGAAAGCTGAGGATAAAGCTGTGGAGATGTTGTGTGCGAGGCTATGGGAATGCTGTGGGAAAGCAGTGTATCGCCCGTGTCAAGGCCAGCGTCGAGGAGCATGGTGGTGACGCCGGTTTCGGTTTCGCCGTTGGCGATGGCCCACTGGATGGGGGCAGCTCCTCGGTACTTGGGGAGGAGCGAGCCGTGGACGTTGATGTTGCCGAAGCGTGGGAGGTCGAGCATCCACTGGGGAATGATGCGGCCATAAGCCACAACAATGATCGCATCTGGGTTGATTTGTTCAAGTAGCACACGAAGTTCCGTGTTGGTCTTGAGGCGCTCGGGCTGGGCGATGGGGAGGCCGATCGAGAGGGCGAGCTGCTTGACCGGAGGGATGTGGAGCTCGAGCTTACGGCCGGCGGGGCGGTCGGGCTGGGTGAGGACGAGCGCGACATCGTGGCCCGCATCGACGAGGGCCTGGAGGCTGGGGACGGCGAATTCGGGCGTTCCACAGAAGACGAGTTTCATGCACTCCCTCCCGCGTTCGGGGCTACCAATCGCCGTTCTTCTGGAGCTTCTTGATGCGGCGGAGGATGAGCTCGCGCTTGAGGCGGCTGAGGCGGTCGATGAAGAGGATGCCGTGCAAGTGGTCGATTTCGTGGAGCATCGCGCGGGCCAGAAGTTCTGTACCCTCTACTTCAAAGAACTCCCCTTTGACGTTCTGCGCACGGACTTTAACCCATGCATCGCGCTGGACTTTCTCGTGGATCTCAGGGAGACTGAGGCAGCCTTCCTCTTCGACCTGCTTGCCGCGGCGGTCGATGACCTCGGGATTGATGAGGACCAGNNTGTGGAGCGGCCAGGCCGATTCCCTCGGCAGCGTACATGCTGTCGAACATCTCTTCGACGAACTGGGCGAGTTCGGGCGTGAATTCGGTGACGGGCTCGCCCTTTTTCATGAGGATGGGGTCGGGGTATTTGATGACTTCGTGGAGCTTGGGGGCGGTCTTGCGGACGGCGTCGCGGGTGATCTGGCGGGCGATGCGTCGGGCTGCGGCGGTGTCGAGTTTGGTATCAGTGGGCATGGTTCAGAATGATTTTATTTGAGCGCAATAGCCTTGGAAGTTGCGCTCCAGTTCGCGGAGGCTGTCGCCTCCGAATTTTTCGATGACACAGCGCGCGACGGTGAGGGCGACCATGGCCTCGGCAGCGACGCCGGCGGCGGGGACGACGCACACGTCCGAGCGTTCATAGGATGCCTTGGTGGCCTCGCGGGTTTCGAAGGAGACGGAGGCGAGAGGGCGGCGGAGGGTGGAGATGGGCTTGAGGTAGCCGCGGATGACGAGGTCTTCGCCGTTGGAGATGCCGCCTTCGATGCCGCCGGCGTTGTTGTGCTCGCGGGTGAATTTGGTGAACGACTGCGCGTCGAGCGAGAGTTGTTCGTCGCCTGCATAAGCAATCGCGTCGTGGACCTGGGAGCCTGGGGACTGGGCTGCCGTGACGCCGCGGCCTAGCTCGACGGCTTTGACGGCCTGGAGGCTCATCACGGCCTGGGCGAGGAGGCCGTCGAGGCGCTCGTCCCAGTTGACGTGCGTGCCGACGCCCGGGGGGAGGCCGTGGACGACGACCTCGAAGATGCCACCGATGGTNNGCTGTGCCGACTCGGGTGACGTGGCTGGCCACCTCGATGCCTAGGGAGCGGAGGAGCATTTTGGCCACGGCTCCGCAGGCTACGCGGGCAGCGGACTCGCGGGCAGAGGCTCGCTCGAGGACGTAGCGGGCGTCCTTGAAATCGTACTTGAGGGCTCCGGCGAGGTCGGCGTGGCCGGGACGCGGGGAGGCGACGGCCTTGTGCTTTTCGGGGTCACCGGCTTCGACGGGGAGGATCTCTTCCCAGTTCTTCCAGTCCTTGTTGGCGAGCGTCATGGCGATCGGCGAGCCGATGGTCTTGCCGTGGCGGACGCCGGAAAGGATGTGGGCGGTGTCGCGCTCGATGCGCATGCGGCCGCCGCGACCGTAGCCCTGCTGGCGACGCCAGAGTTCGTGGTCGAGGAAGGTTTGGTCGACGGGAATGCCCGCGGGGAGACCGCTGATGAGGGCTACGAGAGATTCGCCGTGGCTTTCGCCGGCTGTTGAGAAACGAAGCATGAGGTACTGATTATAAAGCGTCGAGCTGCGAGGGGCGGCGGGGGGTTTCGCTTCCGTGTTCGGGAGATAGGGGGGACCCCTCCCCCCGGGTACTTTTCGACCTAAAGTCCTGATCTTTTGGCGGTTAGGCTCGGACTTATGGCAGTCCTCGCAACCGAAGGACTGTTTTCGCCCGGTGCCACGAACGTCGAACGCCGCCAGAGGAGGCTAAGGCCTGATTGTCTGGGGAGAGCCTACTTCAATTGTAGCTGGCTGCAGGGGGTAACTATGCCAGATTTTGAAAATATAAATCGCCAGTGTTGACAGGGAGTTTGGGGATTTTGGATGGAGTTGGGGGGTTGACAGGGGTCCTGCGCGGACGGCGGNNCCAGCCTGTACGCGCATCCTCCGCACGGAAGGCGGGCTATCGGAATCGTAGTTGCCGCAAACACCGTTTCGCAGGAATAATCACTGGCAGCAACGGCGCACTAGCACAAGATTGAAGAATACCGGCGAAACCCTACACCACGTCAGTTGACACCACCCCACCTCCGCACGTCTCATCACCACACCCGTAACGCGGAGACGCCACACATGCGCACCTGGCCGCTGCTCTTCATCCTCACCACGAACACTCTCGCCCAGACCCACACTTCGTCACCCGATCCCACTGGCACCGTCACCGGCCACGTCTACTGCGCCGACACCAACCAGCCCGCCCGCTTCGCCCACGTCTCCCTCGAAGCCATCCCCAACGCCCCCTCATCGCAGACCTCCGCAAAGCCCAGCCCCGCCGCCGGCCCTTCCTCCAACTCTTCCTCCGCCACCTCCGTAGAAACCACCCTCGACGGCGGTTTCACCCTCACCGGCGTCAAGCCCGGCTCCTACTACGTCATCGTCGAAAAGCAAGGCTATATTAAGCCTCGCGACATCTTCATCAAAAAGCA
>DHWW01000112.1:0-609 GCA_002413385.1 Granulicella sp. UBA5172 | reverse complement strand
GCGTCAAACTCGCCCCCGGCCAGGAGCTCACCGGACAGGACATGGAACTCCCCATCTCCAAACTGCACAATCTCACCGGCCGGGTAACCGCCGGCGCCGGCGCCCACATCATCAACGCCGCAACCGTCGCCCTCCTCACCCGCGACGATCAACAGGAAATCGCCACCACTGACATCTCCCGCGACGACGGCCTCTTCCATTTCGAATTCGTTCCCGACGGCGACTACATCCTGCGCGTCATCAACGCCCGCGACGTCACCTGGGAGACCCCCGCACCTACTCCCAACGCCAGCAACCTCATGCCGTCCCCGCCGCAGGACAGAGAGCATGTAGTGGCCATCTACGGCAACGTCGATCAACCCCTCCTCCTCAACGGCGACATGCTCGACGTCATTGTCACAGTCCCACCCAACACCGCACCAACCCCCACGAGCTCCGCATCGCCAAACTAACCGCCCCTGCGAATCCCTTTCCACCACTTGAAGCTCCTGCAAAGTCAGCTTTTCAGCAACTTCGAGCGATCCGCCCCTTCTGCGGCCAGGTTTTAAAGTCTCCGACAGTGAAGTATCTCGCTGCGCTTTTGAAGAGGGTGCAGCCTCAAGCCCCCCT
>DHWW01000018.1 GCA_002413385.1 Granulicella sp. UBA5172 | reverse complement strand
TGTATAAGAGACAGTGGCAGATGAGAATTTTACGGTCGGGTGCGGCGTATGCGGCGTGGTTGAAGATTGTGGCGGCACAGGGTGGGGATCTTCGCGTGTTCGATGATCCGGCGGCGTTCCATCAGCCAAAGGCGACGCGGGTGCTGCGGGCTCCGCGGGACGGATTTTTGATGGGGATGGACTGCCGGGAGGTGGGCTGGGCCGTGCAGCGGCTGGGCGCAGGGAGGGCGAAGCCGGGGGATGCGGTGAGCACGCACGCAGGGATTGAGTCCCATGCGAAGCTGGGGGATTGGGTGGAGGAGGGGCAGGCGGTGTTTACGCTGTTCAGCGAAGAGGAGGCGCTGCTGGAGGAGCCTTACCGGATGCTGGAGGCTACGGTGGAGATTGGGGAGGCGAAGCCGGAACGGCAGGCCCTGGTGCGCGAGGTGGTAAGGGGGGAAGGGCTGGCGGCGCGATGACCTGCGCTGCGCAGCGGGTTGCGATGCGTCAGGCCTTGGCTGACTTGTTCTGCATATAGTGCTGAACAGACTTTTCCCAATCGAGGGAGGTTCCGGCGTAGGGCGAACCCTGGCGGCGGGCGGAACGGTTCTCGGCGGGGTTGTGGGTCGCGGCGACGGGCTCCGGCTCGGGCTTGGCTTCTACGGGAGCTGGAACTCCTTCGGGGCGGAAGGAGCGGGGGAGATCGCTCTCCTTGTACTCGACACCTTCAGCGACGAGGCGCTTGGCGGTGACGACGAGGGGGTCGCGCTTGAGGTTCAACTTGCGAGCTGCAGCGGCGCGGGCGGCTTCGGTCTCGAAGACGTCGTACTTGTTGAGATGCGCGAGGCGACGGTCGAAGAGGTCAATCTCGGCGTGGATGCTTTTGAGGTGGTACTTACTCTCGATGGTGGGAATGGTGGACATATGCACTCTCCAGAGTCTTTAGGACTGCAAAGGTAGCTGCCAACCGGAGAGAAATCCGGCGCAAGGCAGGGATGTGGGGGTGGTTCTTAAGGATTTACCGGGGGCGGTAAATGTGTGATGCGAAAGGTGTGGGTAAAAAGCAAAAGGGGCGGTTCGTCAAGAACCGCCCCTTCGCCCAACTGCAAGATTTCTTACAGGGCCTGAACGTTCTCGGCCTGCCAGCCCTTGGGACCCTTGACTACGTTGAACTGGACGCGCTGGCCTTCCTGAAGCGAACGGAAGCCGTTGCTCTGGATGGCGGAGTGATGCACGAAGACGTCGTCGCCGTTTTCGCGGCTGACAAATCCGAAGCCCTTGGCATCGTTAAACCATTTTACTGTTCCCTGTTCCATTATTCTTGTTCCTCTTATAGCAATGTACCGCTGAACGCAATGTTGGTTCATTTGCGAGTAGAGCTGTACAGCCGGAACAAGCAAGAAGACCAATCGGATTCGACGACCAAACTTAGTATACCATGTGAGCGCAGTTGGTGGGAGACCGGGGGCTACGGGGGCTGGCCGATGGGGACGCGAATGGTTACACTTCCACTACACGCACTTCAACATAGCGTCATTACAGCCTGCACCACCGGAGCTTGCCCTTGGGACGTTTTACCGGACTGCTCGGACTTATTGTATTTATCGGTCTTGCGTATGCTTTCTCGACCAACCGGCGGGCGATACGGTGGAAGACCGTGGTGTGGGGGTTGGGGCTGCAGATTGTGTTCGCGATTGCGGTGATCAAGTGGACATACGGGCAGACGGTGCTGAGCAAGGTCTCGGGGGTGATTACGGGGCTGCTGGGGCACTCGGCGGATGGGTCGGGGCTGGTGTTCGGGTACCTGGGGATTCCGAGCAATCCGCTGAGCGTGTTCGCGTTCGCAGTGCTGCCGACGATCATTTTCGTGAGCGCGTTCTTTGCGATTCTGTACCACATTGGCGTGATGCAACAGGTAATCAAGGTGGTGGCGTGGATCATGCAGCGAACGATGGGGACGTCAGGCGCTGAATCGACGAACGTGGCGGCATCGATCTTCATGGGGCAGACGGAGGCACCGCTGACGATTCGGCCGTTTCTGGATGGAGCGACGCGGTCGGAGTTGATGACGATCATGACGTCGGGGATGGCGCATGTGTCGGGCGGAATTATGGCGGCCTATATTCTGTTCGGGATCAATGCGAAGGACTTGCTGTCGGCGGTGATCATGACGGCACCGGGAACGATCCTGGTGGCGAAGATGCTGGTGCCGGAGACCGAGGTTCCGGCGACGGCGGGGACGGTGACGATGCCTCCCAGCGAAGAGCATGAGAACGAGAACCTGGTTGGAGCGATTGCGCGGGGAACGATCGACGGCGGACATCTGGCGTTCAATGTGGCGATCATGCTGATTGCGTTTGTGGCGCTGGTGGGGCTGGCCAATGCGGTGATGCTGGGGATCTCGAACTTCATGTGGGGGTTTACGATTCCCTTCACCCATCAGCACATCCCCTTTCCTCATTCGTTGAATAACGTGCTGGGGGTGGTGGGTGCTCCGGTGGCGTGGTTGATCGGCATCCCGTGGCATGAGGCGAAGACGATTGGGAACCTGCTGGGAACTCGCACGATCATCAATGAGTTTCTGGCGTTCAACGAGTTGGGAAAGATCAAGGCCGTGCTTTCACCGCGGACGTTTTCGATTGCTACGTTTGCGCTGTGCGGCTTTGCGAATGTGGGGTCGATTGGAATGCAGATCGGCGGGATTGGGGCGCTGGCTCCGAATCGCCGGAATGACCTGGCACAGCTTGGGGTGCGCGCGATGCTGGCGGGAACGATGGCGAATCTGATGTCCGCGAGTATTGTGAGCATGTTGATCAAGTAGGAGATGAAGGCAATGGCTGACTTATACGAACGCGCGCTGGCGGCGGCGGAGCATATTCGCTCGCTGCATGAGGGCAGGCCGGTGTTGGGGATCATCCTGGGATCGGGGCTGGGGAACTTTGCTGCGCAGGTGGAAGGTGCGACCACGATTGATTACGGGGAGATTCCGGGGTGGCCGCTGTCGACGGTGGAGGGGCACTCGGGCAAGCTGGTGATGGGGACGATTGGCGGGGTGGATGTCGCGGTGATGCAGGGACGCGTCCATGCGTATGAGGGCTACTCGATGAACGAGGTGACCTTTCCGACGCGGGTGCTGGGGCTGCTGGGATGCAAGGGGCTGATTGTGACCAACGCCGCAGGCGGAATCAATACGAGCTATGGCGAAGGGACGCTGGTGGCGATCAGCGACCATATCAATCTGACGGGAATGAATGCTGCGGTGGGGCCGAATGAGCCGCGGTTTGGGATGCGCGAGGGCACGGGATACAGGTTCTTCGATATGACAGTGGCCTACTCTGCGCGACTGCGGAAGCTGGCGCATGCGGAGGCGGAGAAGCAGCAGATTCCGCTGCCGGAGGGCGTGTATATCGCGGTGCTGGGGCCGAGCTATGAGACGCCGGCGGAGATTCGGGTGTTTCGCACACTGGGCGCGGACCTGGTGGGGATGAGCACGGTGCACGAGGTGATTGTGGCTCGGCACATGGGGATGGAGGTGCTGGGGATTTCGCTGGTGACGAATATGGCGGCGGGAGTGCTGGACCGGGTGATTCATCATGAAGAGGTGATGGAAATTGGGCGGAGGGTGGAGGCGCAGTTTAGCTCGCTGGTGAAGGCGCTGGTGCCGCAGGTGGCGGGGACGATCGCGGAGCAGGCGGGGTAGAGATCGTGGGCTGGCGATGGCCTTACACTAGGGTTCGTGCATCAGGAACAGGAAGAGATCAAGGCAATGCGGCGACCCGTGGTGGTGGGGATTGGGGGGTGTTCGGGGTCGGGCAAGACGAGCCTGGCGCGGGAGTTGGAGCGGACGGAGGCATCGGTGCGGGCACAGTTTGAGGCGACGGCGAGGCCGATGGCGGAGAGGTATGTGCTGCCCTCGCAGGCACGGGCTGCGATGACGGTGTCCGGCACAGAGGCGATGGACTGGTCGATCGAGCAGGTGCTGCGAGGGCTTCGTGATCGAGGCCTGTCACGGTAGACGCTTCGGTTATTTGCCGAAGTCGACTGTGGGGGCGACGTTGTTCTTCGGATTGCCCTTGAAGTATTCGTCGCGGTAGTGGAAGCCGGCCATGTTCGCCCAGATGCTGTTGGGGAACTGGCGAACGTAGACGTTGTAGGCTTCGAGGGACTTGTTGTAGCGCATGCGGCCAACGGCGATGCGGTTTTCGGTGCCGGCTAGTTCATCCTCCAGACGCATGAACTGGTCGTTGCCCTTGAGGTTGGGGTACTGCTCCTGGAGGCGGAGCAAGGGGCTGATCGCGACGTCGAGTTGGCTGTTGGCGTTGATGCTGCTAGCACGATTCGAGCCGGCGGCAATGACGCCAGCGCGGGCGTTGGCGATGTTGGTGAGGACTGTCTCTTCCTCGCTCACGTAGCCCTTGACGCTGGCGACGAGGTTGGGGATGAGATCGAGCCGGCGCTGCTGCTGGATGTCGACCTCCGAGTAGGACTGGTTGACGTCCTCGTTCATCTGCACCATCTGGTTTTTCGCGGAGACATAGCTACCGAATCCGAGGAGTGCGACCAAGACGAACAGACCTACTACTCCTAGTACGATCCAAAGAGCCTTCATCGATGTATTCCCTTTCGCGTCTATCGTTTTCATGGTGCGTCCGACTTTCCTATCTTAGAACTGTACGTTTCTTAAAACTGTACGTTGCGCTGGTCTTGCTGGTTCTGTGCTCTCCGAGCCTGGGTTACCAATCGCCGCTGGCACCGCCGCCGCCGGAGCCGCCGCCAAATCCTCCGCCGAAGTCTCCGCCGCCACCGCCTTCACCACCGCCGTCCCCGCCGCCGAATCCTCCGCCACCACCACCGCCATGGACACGCTGCGGGAGTGCGTAAGGCTCAGTGCNNCCCCGCCGCCCATCATGCTGCCGAGCAGGAACCAGAGCCAGCCGCTGCCTCCACCTCCGCGGCCACCGCCGTGAAGCATGAGAGGGATGAAGATGATGAAGAAGATGATGCCGACCCAGTTGGTGCGGTGTCGGCGAGGCTGGTAGGTGTAGGCGCCCTGGGTCTGCTGGGGAGGGGTGAGGGTGACGTTGGCGTCGGCTGCGATGACGGTGGCGATCTGCTGGACGCCGGATTGGATGGCGGGGCCGTACAGGCCCTGCTGGAGCTGCGGGACCATGCTGCGGCCGATGTCACCGACCTTGGCATCGTTGAGGATGCCTTCGAGGCCGTAGCCGACTTCGATGCGGCGCTTGTGGTCCTGAATGGCGAAGACCATGAGGATGCCGCGGTCGGTGGATTTGGGGCCGACTTTCCACTTGTCTTCGAGGGCGGTGGTCCAGGAATCGATGTCCTGCCCGTCGAGGGATTTGACGGTGACGACCTCGATGGTGGCGTGGGCTTTGGAGTAGACCTGCCAGGCGAGTTGCTCGATATTTTCTTTGGAGGCGGGATCGATGACGCCGGCGAAGTCGCTGACGTAGCTGGTGGGCTTGGGGAGCTTATCGGGCGACTCTGCGCGCGCGTGGGCCGCGAAGGCGAACAACAGCAACAGCGAGAGGGCTCTCCGAACGAGGGTCACACTATGATCTTACGCTCGGCGGGGGCAAGAAGTTCCGGTCTGTATTCTGTTGTATGGAGAGATGATGACGCCAACGAATGTTGCACCACCGGTCGCTGAGCGCGAACCGAAGACGACAGCGATCCATGGGATTGAACTAACCGATGATTATAGCTGGCTGCGGGAGAAGGGCTCGCCTGCGGTGACGGCGTACCTGGAGGCGGAGAACGCGTATACCGCAGCGGCGATGAGTGGGACGGAGGAGTTGCAGAAGACTTTGTATGACGAGATTTTGTCGCACATCAAGGAAGACGATGTGTCGGTGCCGTATCGCGATGGGGAATGGGAGTATTTGTCGCGTACGGAGAAGGGGCGGCAGTATGCGCGATATTGCCGGAGGCCGGTAGGGAAACCTGAGGCAGAAGAGGTGTTTCTGGATGTGAATCTGCTGGCCGAGGGGCAGCCATTTATGCAGGTGGGAATGCTGAGCGTGAGTCCTGATGGGCGGCTGCTGGCGTATACGACGGACAACACGGGGTTCCGGCAGTACACGCTGGCGGTGAAGAATCTGGAGACGGGGGAGATGCTGGCGGAGACGGCGGAACGGGTGGGATCGGTGGTGTGGGCACCGGATTCGGAGACGCTGTTTTATACGACCGAGGATGAGCAGACCAAGCGGCAGGACAGGGTGTTTCGGAAGGTGCTGGGAGCGGAGCCGGTGGAGGTGTTTCACGAGGAGGACGAGCGGTTTAATTTGGGCGTGGGACGGACTCGGGACCGGGAGTATTTGCTGCTGGAGGCGGGCAGTCATACGACGAGCGAGACGTGGGTTCTGGAGGCGGGTGCTCCTACGGCGTCGTTCCGGCTGCTGGCGGAGCGTGTTGACGATGAGGAGTATGACGTCGACCATCGAAATGGATTTTTTTTTATTCGCACGAACCATGAGGCGGAGCAGTTTCGGCTGATGCGGACTCCGGTGATGGAGACGGGGCGGGAGCACTGGGTGGAAGTGCTGGCGGAGCAGAAGGATGCGCCGCTGGAGGGTGTGGACCTGTTTCGTGATTTTTTTGTGGCGAGCTATCGCGAGGGCGGACTGCCGGTGCTGCGCGTGTTTGGGCTGGGCGATGAGGGGTTGCCGGGGGAGTCGAACGACATACGCTTCCCTGACCCGGCGTATGAGGCGGATGGGGATGTGAATCGGGACTTTGCGGCGGCGAAGTATCGGTACTCGTACCAGTCGCTGGTGCGGCCGGGATCGGTGTTTGAGTATGACGTTGCGACGCGGGAGTCGACGCTGCTGAAGCAGCAGGAGGTTCCGGGCGGGTTCGATGCGTCGCAATATACGTCGGAGCGGCTGTGGTTCAAGGCCAAGGATGGGACGCAGGTTCCGGTGTCGCTGGTGTATCGCGTGGACAAGTTCAGGAAAGATGGGACGTCGCCGCTGTATGTGTATGGGTACGGGTCGTATGGGTATGCGCTGCCGCTGGGGTTTGGCGCGTCAAGACTGGCGATGCTGGATCGCGGCGTGGTGGTGGCGTATGCGCACATCCGCGGCGGCGGAGAGTTGGGCGATCCGTGGCACGATGGCGGCAAGATGATGGCGAAACGGAACACGTTCATGGACTTTATCGAGGCTACGGATTTTTTGTTGCGCGAGGGGTATGGCGATCCGGAGCGGGTGGCGATCGAGGGCGGAAGCGCGGGCGGATTGCTGATGGGCGCGGTGGTGAATATGCGGCCGGACCTGTTTCGCGTGGTGCTGAGCCATGTGCCGTTCGTGGATGTGATGAACACGATGCTGGATGCGAGTTTGCCGCTGACGGTTGCGGAGTACGAGGAGTGGGGGAATCCGAATGAGGCGGCGGCGTTTGAGTACATGCTGAGCTATTCGCCTTATGAGAATCTGCACGCGGCTGCGTATCCGGCGATGCTGGTGAAGACGAGTTTGAATGATTCGCAGGTGATGTATTGGGAGCCAGCGAAGTATGTGGCGAAGCTGCGCACGCTGAAGACGAACGACGCTCCGCTGCTGCTGCACATCAATATGGACGCGGGGCATGGCGGGGCTTCGGGGCGTTATGACTATTTGAAGGAGATTGCGTTCGATGATGCGTTTGTGCTGCGGGAGCTTGGGGTAGAGGCTTAGGCGCGAAGAACGTCGGTTTGGCTGAAGTCGTTGCCTTTGAAGAGCAGCGGCTCGCCGCGGGATTTAGCGAGGGCGTAGGAGAAGCAGTCACCCAGATTGAGACCTGCACGGTCTCTTCCTCGTCCATAGCGGCGATATCCGTCGCGAGCCAGTAAAGCCTGTTCATGGTCGAACGGAACGATGACCAAGCGAAATCGAGCGACGATGGCATCGAGGGCTGCGACTGGATCGGGAGTTCGTCTGCGAAGAGCAACCGCCGAGATCTCGAGCAGCGTGGCAGCTGAGATAAGACGGGTCGTGTCATTCAGGATGGCTGAGGCATAGAGCGATGCGTCTGGCTCTTCCAGAAAGATCGCCAGAATCGCTGAAGAGTCGATGACCATTACTCGCAAAAGCCATCGGGACCGTAACCGAGAATTTCATCGTCTGTCAGGTCTTCGTTGATGGATTGCAAGTGAAAACTATGGACCAATCCCAATAGCTCCTCGACCGTCGGTTGGGCTGCGGGCGAAGACGAAGGCATCATCCGAACGAGCCGTTCCTCAACGGCTGCGCCGATCGCGTCGGTCATTGATTCACCCGTGAGAGATGCAAGATCCCTTACCTTCTGCTCAACTATCGGATTCGTGATATGCAGCGGCATGTACACAGTGTACATGCCGTGGCTGATAGTTAGGCGGGGATGGTGTCGCCTTCGCCGGGGGCGAGGAAGAGGTTGGCTTCGAGGCCGTGCTGGCGGTCGTAGAGGTCGCGGTAGCGGCCGTTGAGAGTGTAAAGCTGCTCGTGGGTTCCGCGCTCGACGATGTGGCCTTGCTCGACGACGAGGATCTGGTCGGCGCGGCGGATGGTGGAGAGACGGTGGGCGATGACGAAGGTGGTGCGGCCCTGCATGAGGAAGTTGAGGCCGGCCTGGATGAGGGCCTCGGACTCGGAGTCGAGGGAGCTGGTGGCCTCGTCGAGGATGAGGATGCGGGGGTCGGCGAGGATGGCGCGCGCGATGGAGAGGCGCTGGCGCTGGCCGCCGGAGAGCTTGACGCCGCGCTCGCCGACGATGGTGTCGTAGGTTTCGGGGAAGCGCTCGGCGAACTCGTCGACGCGGGCGATGGCGCAGGCTTTGAGGAAGTCTTCTTCGGTGGCGGAGGGGCGGGAGAACTTCACATTCTCGCGAATCGTGCCGTCGAAGAGGAAGGTTTCCTGTAGCACGACGCCGAGTTGCTGGCGGTAGCTGGAGAGCTTGGCGGCGGCGAGGTCGTGATTGTCGATGAGCACGGCCCCGGACTGCGCGGTGTGGAAGCCGCAGATGAGCGAGATGATGGTGGACTTGCCGGAGCCGCTGGAGCCGACGAGGGCGGTGACGGTGCCGGGGTGGGATTCGAAGCTGATGTTGTGCAGGACGGGCTTGTCGGGGACGTAGGAGAAGCCGACGTCGACGAAGCGGACGTCGCCGGCGAGGGGGCCGAGCTCGATGGAGCGGGCGGGGGCGGCATCTTCTTCGCGCTCGCCCATGATCTCGCGGGTGCGGTCGAGGCCGGCGAGGGCTTCGGTGAGTTGCGTGCCGATGGCGACGAGTTGGACGATGGGTGCGGTCATGAAGGCGAGCATCATGACGTAGGAGAAGTAGCCGCCGGCGGTGAGTTTGCCGACTGAGTTGAGGTGCGCTCCCATGTACATGACGATGGCGCCGACGATGCCCAGGATCACGGTGGACGAAAGTGTCATGAAGGACTGCGCTGTGAGCGAGCTGATGACGTTCTGGAGGAGGCGGTCGACACCTCCAGCAAAGACTTTGGCCTCGCTGTCCTCGGCGTGGTAGCCCTTGACGACGCGGACGCCGCCGAGGGATTCGGTGAGGCGTCCGGTGACTTCGGCGTTGATCTTGGCGCGCTCGCGGAAGATGGGGCGGATGGTCTTGAAGGCGCGCTGGAGGACGAGCGCGAAGGCCGTCATGACGACGAAGGCCAGCAGCGTCATGGTGACGGAGACGTTCATGAGGTAGGTGAAGGCGAGCAGCGCGGTGAGGACGCCACCGATGAAGTCGACAATTCCGGTGCCGATGAGGTTGCGGACACCTTCGACGTCGTTCATGATGCGGGCGACGAGGGTGCCGGTGCGGTTCTCGTCGTAGAAGGAGACGGAGAGCTTGCCGACGTGCTGCTGGACCTGCATGCGGAGCTCGGCGATGAGGCGCTGGCCGGCCTTGGAGAGCAGCTGGGTGAGGGTGTAGGTAGTGATGCCCTGGATGAGCGTGGCGGCGAGGACGGCGCCGACGATCCAAGGGAGCAGCGAGTACTGGTGCTGGGTGAAGACCTTATCGATGAGCGGCTTGAAGGAGGCCGGGAGCACCAGGGCGCAGGTGCGGTTGACGATCATCAGGAGGAAGCAGCCGGCGAGGAGGAAGCGGCGCGGCTTGGTGAGCGCCCAGATCTCGGGCCAGATGTCCTTGAACTTCGGCTTGGGACGTTTGGCGGTGAGGTCGGCGGTGGTGGCGCGACCGGTACCGCGCGACGGTGAATCCGCCGCGCGCATCCGGACTGTGCCGCCCATGTTCGAAGTTCCGTGATGTGCCATTGAGGCTTAGTTTACCTTGGCCGGACTTAGACAAGACCCGAGCGCCGCGCTGCGATGAAGCTTCGCACGCACAGACCGACATAGATGAGGCAGAGGATGGCCATCAGCAACTGCTCATGGGTGGCGGACGGATGAGCGAGCGGAATCTGGTCGGTGTGGGACTTCACGAGCTCCTTGATCGAGATAAATCCGGGGAAGAGAAAGCCGAGCAGGCCGATGGTGACGGCGACGTGCATGTAGAGCTTGCGCTTCGCGGCGTCGCTGGAGCCGGCCAGGATTCCAAAGAGTATGAGAGCTACGCCAAACCAGGTTGCGATCAGCGAGGTGGGGTGGGTGGAGCCGGTGGCGATGAAGAAATAAATGCCGATGCCCATGAGGAGGACGCCGAAGTAAAGAGTGAGACGTGACATGAATTTCCTTTCAAGTACAAACTTCGAGATTGCGCTGATGGCCGAGGAGGCCGTGATGGAAACTACGAGGGAAAACTAAGAGGCTGCGCTGTGAATCTCCGCGAGGACTTCGGCGGTGGTCCAGTCGTTGGTGGGCCAGAAGGCGAAGACCTTGCCGTCCTTTCCGATAACGACTGTCGAGAGCGAGTGTTGCAGGGTCCCGTTCTGGCCGGGGGTTACACCGACGTCGAAGTACTGCTCCATTTTGGGGAGCTCGGTGGGGGACGGAGCGGCAAACTCCCAGTGCTTGAAGGTCTCGTTCACGTAGTTGCCGGTGTAAGCTGCGCCGTAGCTGCGCAGAACTTTGGGAGTGTCGTAGGTGGGATCGAAGCTGACGCTGAGAAGATGAGTATCCTTGTAGAGCGCGGGGTCTGACTTCAGGGTCTTGTCGATGGTGGCGAAGTTGCGGCTCATGCGGGGGCAGAAGTCCGAGAGCGGGCAGCGGGTGTAGATGAACGTCATGAGGACGACTTGACCGTGAAATTGCTGGAGACCGATCTTGTGGCCGGACTGATTGAGCAGGGTGAAGTTTGGAACGACATCGCCTTTGGCGGGGACGTGGTAGTTGACGGCGGGCTTGTAGTCGGGGCGGGCCTGGGCGACGATCACAATTTCTCTGAAGCGCAGATTTTTGGGGCCGGCGGCATCGTGGTCGGCGAGGAGCGTGGCGGTGATGATGTCGCCGGGATGCAGTTCGGAGAGTGCGGAGGGGTCTTCGAGGCGATAGGCCATGGTCATCGCCGGCATGAGACCGGGGACGTCGTCGTGCTTAAGCAGCACCTCGCCATTGGCGGGATCGGTGCTGATGACCGTTCCACGGATGGGATATTGCTTCGTGGCAGGGCTCGTCGTCGGCGAGTTTGCTGTGCCGTGGCAACCGAGTGCGGTGATGGCCAACGTGGTCATTGCCAGGAGCAATACGATCGATGAAGCTCGAACACGCATGAAGAAATCTCCTCGAGGCTCGCACGGGAGAGAATTGAGCCTTTGACCATGATAAATGCGAGGCGCGGAGATGGATTGGGCTGATGGATGTCCACGGCAAGTTGTTGCAGCGTGGTAGCATCGGCTTCGAACGGAGCGCACGAAAGCATGTCGCAGCCTTCAATTTCAGCTTCTGTGCGCAGCGACGGCGTAGCCGGGCCGTCGATCTTCTGGCTTGCCGCGGGGTTTCTGCTGGCTGGGCTGGGGACGGTGATGCTGGGGCCGATCATGCCGTCGCTGCTGCACGATTGGCGGCTCACGGATCAGCAGGGGGGACTGCTGCTCGCGGCAAAGTTTGTCGGATCGTTTCTTGGCGGTGTGTCGGTGCCGCGACGGCTGCGGTTTGGTGTGCTGGGCGGGATGACCTTTGCGTGCGCTGGGTTTGGAGCGTTTGCGCTGAGCGGCGGGCTGATGGGCGGTGCAGCTTGCTTGTTCGTTGGCGGATTTGGTTTAGGGCAGATCATTGCATCGACGAACATCGTGGTGGGGAGACGATACCGCGAGCATACCGGCTCGGCTCTTGCTTCGGTGAACTTCTTCTGGAGCCTGGGTGCGGTGGCGTGCGGCCTGATTGCAGCGGCGGCGCTGCCGCGCTTTCATCTGCGCGGACCTCTGCTGACATTTGCCGGGATGTTTCTGGTGATCGGGCTGGGCGGATTTCTGAATCCTTCGCGGGAAGCAGCGGCGAAGGGTGAGGCGTCGACTGCTGATGCCGAGAGGCTTCCGGCGCGGGTGCTGATGCATTTTGCGATGCTGCTGTTTTTGTACGGCGGGCTTGAGACCTGCATGACGGGGTGGCTGACGACGTATACGCTGCGATTTTCGGATGTGCGGCTGCTGGGTGGGCAGTCGGCGATTGTGCTGTTGTGGTCGGCGTTGACAGCGGGGAGGGCGATTTCGTCGGCGGCGTTGCGCGTGATGCGCGAGGCGACGCTGCAGCGGATAGGGCTGGGGCTTTCGGCGGTGTTGATTGCGGCGCTGGTGACGACGCGCCATGGGCCACTGCTTTCGCTGTATTGCGTGCTGCTGGGGCTGAGCCTTGCGCCGTTTTTTCCGACGACGTTTGCGCTGCTGATGAAGAGGCGGCCCACGGCGCGCGAGGCTGGATTCATTCTTGCGGTATCGGGACTGGGAGCGGCATTGTTTCCGTGGATGATGGGTTTCGTCTCGACCCAGAGTGGCTCGCTGCGAACGGCGATGGTCGTTCCACTGGCGCTGGCGCTGCTGCTGCTCCTGCTCAGCATGATGAGCGAGCGGGGCAGGCTGAAGACGTCCCCGGCGTAGAGCAGCCGGAGTAGAGCCGCCGAAGTAAAGCAGCCGGGGGCGAAGTTTTGGAGAAGATTGGGTATAACGGTAGACGATGTCCTCTGCGAATCTCTCCGAGTTATTCGACGCACTTGAAAACGGCGAGCAGTTGCTGCTGCCGAATGCGCGGGCTGCCCGCGAGTTGAGGGCAGAGTTCGATGCCCGGCGGCGGATGAGTGGGATGTCCGCGTGGGATCAGCCGGCGGTGCTCAGTTGGTCGCAGTGGACGAATTCTCAGTGGAGCGAGTTGATTGTTGCGGGAGTGGAGAGTCGTCTGCTGCTGAATGCTGCGCAGGAGCAGAGCTTGTGGCGAGAGTTGATTGCGGAGGATGCGTCGAGCAACACGTTCGGTTCGGCTGACTCACTGGCGGAACTCGCTGGCTCAGCATGGAAACTCGCTGGCAGCTTCAACGCCACGCATCGGCTGCGTGAATTTGGGGGTAGTTACGATAGCCACGTCTTCGCTGGGTGGGCTGAGGAGTTCTCGAAGCGCTGTGATGCGCGAGGATATCTTTCGGCAGGGCAATTGGACGCAGCGTTGCTGGCGCATGTGCGGACAGGAGCGATCGCCATGCCGGACTCACTCACGCTGGTGGAATTCAGCGAGTTGCAGCCTTCACAGGAGGCGCTGCTGGCGGGGCTTCGAGCATCCGGGACGCAGGTATTTGAGCGAAGCCTTGAGGCTGCGACAAAGGATGAACCGTTGCGGGCTTTGGTCGTCACTGCGAATGAACGCGAAGAACTTCTGTTTGCCGCGCGGTGGATCCGTGAATTTCTGGAGGGGCGGCGCGCGAAGATGCTCAATGCGCGCGTGGCGGTCTTGCTGCCGAATCTATCGGAGGAGCGCGCAGAGTTGGAAGGCGTGCTGCGGGAGACGCTCGCACCGGAGTTGCAGTCGATTGATGAGGATGTTTCATCGACGCCGTGGGAGTTTTCAGGTGGGGTTCCGCTGTCGTCGCTGACGATGATCGCCGATGCCATGGAACTGGCGCGCTGGGTGGAGAGGCCGCTGCCGTTGAAGCGGGTGAGTTCCCTGCTGCTATCGGCCTACGTGGGACACAATGGAGCACAAGGCGGAGACCGGGATGCGAGTGCTCGCTTCGATGCGGGCAAGTTGAGGCGCTTGCTGCTGTTGCGTTCGGAGATCGAGATTGCGTCGGTGCTGGAGTTGGCGGATCGCGCAGGGGCGTCGAGGGACGGCGCTCCCACGGCGCTGGGGTGGCTGGAGAGTGTGCAGGAGTTCGCGCGGGGCGTGGGTGATCGAAGCAGGCCGCGCAGTTTTGCGGAGTGGATGGAGTTTGTCCGAGGTTTGACGCAGGCGGCGAACTGGCCTGGAGACCGCGCGCTGACGGCGTCGGAGTTCGAGGCGACACACGCCTGGGAAAGCACGCTCGATCTGGTGTCCACGCTGGATTTCAGCGGGCGAAGGGTTGCGTTTGCGACGGCACTGCAGGCTTTGGAATTGCAGGCACAAACGACGATCTTCGCGACACCGACAACGGGAGCTCCAGTGCAGGTGATGAGTCTTGCCGAGGCAGAGGGTTCGGACTTTGATGCGGTTATTTTTCTGCACGCTACGGATGCGAACTGGCCTGCGTCGGACCGTGTGAATCCACTTCTCTCCTGGGGATTGCAGAGCGCTCTGGATATGCCGGGGAGTAATCCGTTACATGCTGCGGCGAGGAGCCGGATGTATGCGAAGGACCTGCTGAGGCGATCTGGAAGCGTGCTGTTTACTTGCTCTGCGGAAGATGAGAGTGGGAAGCTGCGACCATCGCCGCTGCTGGCAGAGATGGGAATCGAGCAGGTGGAGGCGGGCGGGCTTATCGGGCCTACGCGAAGTGATGATCCGATCGCTGTGGAGAAGGTCATCGACGCGGATGAGCTCGCTGCACTGCCGTCGCATGAGGTTGCCGGTGGAGCAAGGGTACTGAAGCTGCAAGCGGCATGCGGGTTTCTGGCGTTTGCGGAGTTGCGTCTGCGCGCAACCGAGCCGGAGTCCGGGGATATGGGGCTGGATGCACGCGAGAGCGGAAGCATGCTTCATCGGACGCTGCAATATTTCTGGAAGGCGGTAGAGACACAGGACGCGCTTCGAGCGATGAGTTGGAAGGAGAGAGAACGGGTTCTGGACAGAGCGCTGGAGGAGGCGATGCCTCGAAGATTGAAGGTGCGTGATGGATGGGACCGCGCGTACATGACGCTGCAGAAGGAACGGCTGCGCTCGCTGTTGCAGCAATGGCTGGAAGAAGAGTTGCGACGGGGACCGTTCGCGGTGCTGGCCGTGGAGCAGGATGAGGTCATAACCGTGGGGCCGCTGACGCTGAAGGTGCGCATGGATCGGATTGACAAAGTTGGGGATGGGGTCTTCTTTGTCGATTACAAGACGGGCTACGCAGCCGACCCGAAGCAGTGGAATGGCGATCGGCCCGACGAGCCGCAACTGCCACTGTATACGCTGCTACCAGAGACGGATGAGTTGAAGGGCGTGGCGTTTGCGAAGGTGCGTACCGGGCGCGATATGAAGTGGTCTGGCTACCAGGCGGAGGAAGGGATTCTGCCGACTTCAAGATCCAAGGCAAACGTGAGGGACCTCGCCTGGCTGGTGGATGAGTGGCGTGGAACGCTGACGCAGCTCGCAGTGGATTTCGCTGCAGGCAGGGCGGATGTTCGGCCAAAGAATTTTGAGGTGAACTGTACCCATTGCGCTCAGCGGCTGCTGTGCCGGATCGACCGCGCATCGGTGCAGAGCAACGTGGATGAGGATGCGCTTGCAGAGGAGGACGTCGATGGCTGATGTGCTTCGCTTCCCTGCTGCATCAGGACAACGCGCAACCTCGGCATCGACAACGGATGATGCGGAAGCACGCGCGGAGGCCCTGGATACGCGGTCGTCGTGCATTGTGGAAGCTCCTGCCGGGTCGGGTAAGACAGGGTTGCTGGTGCAACGGTATCTGAAGCTGCTGGGAGACGAGACGGTCGAGCAGCCGGAAGAAGTGCTGGCGATTACGTTCACGAACAAGGCGACAGCGGAGTTGCGCGAACGGGTGCTGGAGCAGTTGCAGGCAGCACGCGGAGAGTCTCTTCCGGCCGATGCTGCGAGGTTCGAACGAGAGACGCGGGAGCTTGCCGTGGCGGCACTGGCACGGAGCTCGCAGCTTGGCTGGGGGGTGCTGGAGCGCCCGCAGCGATTGAATATTCGCTCCATCGACTCGGTGTGTGCGGAGATTGCTCATTCGTTGCCGCTGCTCTCGGGAGGGGGCGGACCGAGGCAACCGGTGAACGACGCCGAGCCTCTGTACCGGTTGGCAGCGCGGCGCACACTGCTGCAACTTGGCGGCACGGATGCGGCCTTGCATGAGGCGCTGCGCACGGTGATGCTGCATCGCGATGGAAGTCTGCAGGATTGCGAAACGCTGCTCGCGGGCATGTTGAATACGCGCGAACAGTGGGGCGAGCTGGTGCCGCTAACTCGCGGTACCTTCGATCAGGACGAACAAGATCACGAGGTGCGACTGCGATTGGAGCGGTCGCTTGAGAGCATTGTGTGTGCGGGTTTATCCCGTGCGCTGCGCACCCTGCCTGCGGGGGTATTGGAAGAGTTGACAGCGCTGGCAGCGCGGCTGGGCGTGGCGCCAGGGTACAAGGACCATGCTTCGCCGATTGCTTGTTGTGCTGGGAAATATGACGTGCCGGAGGTTGTCGCCGAGCACCTGGAGCATTGGGTGGCACTGATTGGGCTGGTGCTGAAGCCTGATGGGAAATGGCGTAAGCGCCATTCACAAAGCGATATGAAATTCGAGATTCCGAAGGCTGATGCTGCGCGGCTGAAACAGCTGGTGCAGGAGATTCAGAGCGACGGGTTGGAGGATGCGCTGGCGGGAGTGCTGGCTCTGCCGCCAGCGAAATATCCGGACGATCAGTGGGACGTTGCGAAGGCACTCTTCCATGTGCTGCGGCGGGCCCTTGCGGAGTTGCGGTTGCTGTTTGCAGAACGAGGCGAGTGCGACTTCTCAGAGTTTGCGCTGGCGGCACGCGCGGCACTGCGTGCGGAGGAGGGGGCGAGTGACCTCGCGCTGTCAGCGGGTGGAACGCTGCGCCATCTTCTTGTCGATGAGATGCAGGACACGTCATCGGGCCAGTATGAATTGCTTGAACTGCTTACGCGGTCGTGGGATGGACATTCGCAGACGCTGTTTCTGGTGGGAGATCCGAAGCAGTCGATTTACCTGTTTCG